>NZ_DKHD01000032.1:0-403847 GCF_002453565.1 Pseudomonas sp. UBA6753
AAGCGTTTATTTTGAAGTTTTTACAACCGGCTTCTTTCGAAACCCTTCAACCTCAACAACTTACCGCTTGCCTCGAAGCGTTCATCGCTGCGAGGAGGCGAATAATACGCGCTTTGAAATCAGAGTCAACACCTTGATCTGAAAAAACTTTCTTCCGGCGTTTGTCTCCTCGCCGGCAACTAATGAAAGCGCCGCGAATCTGTAGAGAAACACCCCCACGGAGCGTAGCGGCCATGAGCGATGCGCAAAGCGAGAAAACCCCGGGCCTGTCGGCGGACGAGGAGCAGGAAGTCAGTCTTAGCCAGCCGCCCCGCGCGGCAGTACTGCACGAGATCATTCGGTACCAGGGCGACCAGGAACTGGAACGTACACTTGCCGCACTGTGGTGGTCGGCACTGGCCGCAGGCTTGTCCATGGGGCTGTCGCTCATGGCCATGGGCCTGTTCTACGCTCGCCTGCCGGAGGGGGACAGTGCCCAGGTGATCGCCAGCATCGGCTACAGCGCTGGCTTCCTTGCAGTGATACTGGCGCGTCAGCAGTTGTTCACCGAAAACACCCTGACCGCCGTGTTGCCGGTAATGACCGCCCCCACCCTGGCCAACTTCGGGCGCCTGCTGCGCCTTTGGGGCGTTGTACTGCTTGGCAACCTCGCCGGCACCTTGCTGGTGGCCTGGGTAATGCTGGAATTGCCGATCTTCGACAGCAAGACCGACGTGGCCTTCCTGGAGGTGGGCCGCAAGGTCATGAAGAACGATATCAGCCAGATGTTCGCCAAAGGCATCGTATCGGGGTGGATGATCGCCACGATGGTCTGGATGATCCCGTCGATGGAACACGCCAAGATCTGGATCATCCTGATGATCACCTACCTGATGGCCCTGGGCGACTTCACCCATATCGTGGTCGGCTCGGTCGAGGTGTCCTATCTGGTCTGGGCGGGCGATGAAACCTGGCGCAGCTTCTGGCTGGAGTTCGCCCTGCCGACACTGGCGGGCAACATCATCGGCGGCAGCTTCATCTTCGGCTTGATCAGCCATGCACAGGTGCGCAGCGACAGCGGCAAACCGCCCTCACGGCTACTGAAAGAGGACCAGCCACCTTCCCCGCGCCGCAATAACGGCAACAAATGAACGTCAGCGTGCCGCTTACCACGCGCTCGTTCGCCTGGCCGCGCTGACGCACGGGCTGCGGCTGCCACCAGTTCTGCCCGGCGTGCGGAGAGTCGAGGCCCACTGCACCGGCGAGGCGCGCTCGGCGAATACCGGGTCGGTAATAAAGAAGTGCCCGCGCAGTTCGAGCAATACCGTGGAATGGCCAAGACGCCACAAGCTGCGGTCAGGTGCGTCGAGTACCTGCTGGCAGGTAATGGGCTGGAGGCTGACCGGTGTGGTCGGCCGGGTCTCCGGCGGCTAGCGCAGGAACAGGTACTTGAGCCCGATGCGCAGTTTTTTCAATACGCCATCCGGTGGCAACGACGCCTGATTGTGAAAGCGCCCTTCCCGCTGAGGCGCCGGCTCGCCGGCAGGGTTGGCCAAAGGGACCATCAGCAACACTCCTAGCAACAGGAAGGCGTTCATGCTACCTCACAGTGATCGGATCAACCGTGAATTGGCTTGTAAGGTCATTTTTCGTCGATGAAACACTGTTCAACAATATTCATGCGAGTTATGCGATAAACGGTGCTTCAGCAGAAGAACGATGACCAATATGGATAAACGCAGCGGCAAAGGACTTTCATTCGCCAAACGCATCTACCTGCCGCGTGCCATCGGCCTGGGGATCGGCCTGTTCAGCGTCATGGCCGCCATTGCGCCGCTGTCACCGCCCACATGGACATGGCTGCTGCTACTGTTCAACGGCTTGTTGTGGCCGCATGTGGCCTACCTGTGGGCCGCCCGTTCGGCCATGCCCTACCAGGCAGAACAGCGCAACCTGGTGCTGGACTCCCTGATGGGTGGGTTCTGGACCGCCGCCATGCATTTCAATCCATTGCCCAGCGTGACCGTGCTGTCGATGATGACCATGAACAACGTCGCCGCCGGCGGAAAACGCATGGTCGTTCGCGGGGTGCTGGCCCAGCTGACGGGCATGCTCGTCGCCATCCTGCTGCTGGGCCCCGGCCTGCAACTGAACGCAACGCCCCTGCAGGTCTATGCCTGCCTGCCGATGTTGACCCTCTACCCGCTGGCGCTGGGCTGGGTCTGCTACCAGTTGGCGATCAAGCTGGCCGACCACAAGCGCCGGCTGAGCACCCTGAGCCTTACCGACAGCCTGACCGGTCTGCTCAACCACGGCGCCTGGAAAGACCTGCTGCTGCTGAAGTTCCAGGCTTGCCAGCAGCAACAGGGGCACGCGGTGATTGCCCTGATCGACATCGACCACTTCAAGACCATCAACGACACCTTCGGCCACGTGGTCGGCGACTGTGTGCTGCGCCAGCTCGGCGCCGAACTGCGGCGCAATCTGCGCGAAGGCGACCAGGCCGGGCGTTACGGCGGTGACGAATTCTGCGTGATCCTGCCGGACACCAGCGAGGCCCAAGCCTGCCAGGCCATGGAGCGCCTGCGCGTGCAGGTCGCCAGCTACCGTAACCCGCAGCTGCCGCACCTGCGCATCAGCCTGAGCATCGGCCTTTCGGCATTCGAGGCCGACCTGGAGTCACCCGAACACTGGCTCGAACAGGCGGACAAGGCGCTGTACACCGCCAAGCATGCCGGGCGCGACCAGGTCAATTTTGCCCACAGAGACGCTGCGGCGCTCAGGCTGGCCTATCCTGATTGAACCTCCTTCCTGACCAACTGGCGGGAGGCTGCCTGAAGGAGCCGCTCGCGCATGGCCAGGACCGCCAACCTTCCACCCGCCAGCCCCACACCACGCTTCCAGGTGCGTCGCCTGATTGCCGGCTTCAGCGCAGTTTTCGGCCTGGCCTGCCTGATCATCCTCGGCGCCCTGTTCAATATCGCGGGTACTCTTGACCATCAGGAACGCCAGCGCAGTGCCTCGCAGGCAACCAAGGCGCTGGAGCAACGGCTGCTCGCCTCGCGCCAGTTCCTGTCCAGCTATGCCGTGTGGGATGCTGCCTTCGAACACCTGGCGGGCCAGGCCGACTGGAAATGGGCCTACGAAGAAAAGAACGTGGGCGAGTCGCTGTACAGCGCCAGCGGCTATGAAGGGGTGTTCGTGGTGGAGGACGCTCGCACCACCTACGGTTTGTTCAAAGGCCAGCCTACCCAGGCAGCGGCCAATACCTATATTGATGCAGCGCTGCAGCCAATCATCGACCAGGCTCGGGCGGCGGCCATCCCACGTGAACAGATCACCCGTTTCGTCCTGTTCAACGGCTGGCCGGCAGTGCTCAGTGCCGCGGCGGTGCGCCCGGACCGGGATGTCACCGATAGCGAGGTGCGCCAGGCGCCGGTGATGCTGTTCGTCGACCAGCTCACCGAGGAAAAGCTGGCACAGCTGAGCAGCGGTGCCGGCCTGATCGGCATGCACGTGGAAAACGATGATGTGGGGGAGCACGGGCACCTGCGCATCGACCTCGGCGATACCGGCTACCACCTGTCCTGGAGCAGCCCGCTGCCAGGGCAGCAGTTACTGCGCGCGGTGTTGCCGCCGCTGGCGGGTGCCCTGCTGATACTCGGCCTGGTCATGCTGTACCTGTTCCGCCATGCCTTGCGCAGTTCGCGGGCGATCGACCTCACGCTCGCCGATCTGCAGCAGAGCAACCAGGCCCTGGAGGCCAGCGAGCAGCGTTTTCGCGCGGTGGCCGAGTCGGCCTCCGACTGGATCTGGGAAACCGATCGGCAACAACGCCTGACCTACCTTTCGCAACGCTTCGTCAATGTCACCGGCTACCCGGTGGACGACTGGCTCGGCCACCCGCTCAATCAGTTGCTGGCCTGCGATACCACGCCGCTCTCGCCGTGGCTGGATGCCCTGGCCGCGGTCGACCCGCAACAACTGGCCAACCTGCGCTGCACCTACCGCGACCAGAATGGCCAGAACCGCTACTGCCGGATATCGGCCCGCGCCATCTGGTACGACGGCAAGCCCGTCGGTTTTCGCGGCACCGCCAGCGACATCACCGACGAAGTCGACGCTCATGCGCGCATCCAGCACCTGTCGCTGCACGACCCGCTGACCGGGCTGGCCAACCGCAACAAGCTCGCCCGGCACCTCGAGCAGGCCTTGTTGCGCGGCAGTGATTCGCCGCCACTGACCTTGCTGCTGCTGGACCTGGACAACTTCAAGCCGATCAACGACTCCCTCGGCCATGCCGCCGGTGACGCCGTGCTGCAGGAGGTAGCAACACGCCTGCGCGACAGCACCCGCGATGGCGACCTGGTCGCGCGCCTGGGCGGCGACGAGTTCCTCCTGGTGCTCGGCGGCATGGACAACCGCAGCGAGATCGACCGCTTCTGTGCGCGCCTGATCAGCCTGCTGCAGCAACCGATCATCTTCGATAACCAGCCCCTGCACGTTGGCGCCAGTATCGGTGTCGCCCAGACCCGTACCCAAGGCTTCGATGCCGGCGAGCTGATCCGCTGCGCCGATATCGCCCTGTACCAGGCCAAGGCCGACGGCAAGTGCACCTGGCGCTATTTCGCTGCCGAAATGAACCAGCAGATCCAGTACCGCCGCCAACTGGAGAACGACATGCGGCGGGCCCTGCGCAACCAGGAATTCGAGCTGCACTACCAGCCGCGCTATCGCCTCAGCGACCTGCGCATCGTCGCGGTCGAGGCTTTGCTGCGCTGGCAGCACCCGCAGGAGGGGTTGCTGGGGCCGGACACCTTCATTCCGTTGGCCGAACAGAGTGACATCATTGTTGCGCTGGGCCGCTGGGTGCTGCGCGAAGCCTGCCGCACCGCCCATGACTGGCCCGCCGATGTACTGGTTTCCGTGAACCTGTCACCGGCGCAGTTCCTGCGCAGCGATGTGGTGGCCGATGTACGCGAGATCCTGCTGGAAACCGCCTTCCCTGCCCAGCGCCTGGAGCTGGAAATTACCGAGAACGTGATGCTCAATGACATCGAAGGCGCGCTGGGCACCATGCTGTCGCTCAAGGAGCTGGGCGTGCGCCTGAACATGGACGACTTCGGCACCGGCTACTCGTCGTTGGGCTACCTGCGCACCTACCCGTTCGACAGCATCAAGATCGACAAACGCTTCATCGGCGGGCTGAACAACACCGCTGGCAGCGATCGTGCCGTGGTCCAGGCCATCATCAACCTGGGCGAAGCGATGGGGCTCACGGTGACGGCCGAAGGGGTGGAGAGCGAGCAGCAGCTCAGGGCACTGCAGAAGGATCGCTGCCATGAAGTGCAGGGCTATTACCTGAGCAGGCCGCTGGACAGTGCGGGGCTCGAGGCGTTGTTGCAGCAGGCATCCCAGCGTTCGGCGCCCTACCTGTAGCGTAAGTTTGAAAACTTGCGCAGTCCCTGTGGGAGCAGGCGCGTCGAGGCGTCGAACCGCCGCGAACACCGGCGAAGCCGGTGCCATGCACCGCGTTGCATTCTTCGCGGGCACGCCCGCTCCCACAGGGATTTTCAGCACGGCTGCTGCAAGCTGCGCTCAGCCACGATTTCCGGCAGGTCGCGCCGGCGCAGGTAGGTGCGCAGCGGTTCACCGATGTTCAAACGGTCATCCACATGCTGCTCCAGCAACAGCGCCAGCCGTTCGCGGCACAGGGCCATGCGCTGCCCTTGCTCGGGCCGCCAGACAAACTCGCTGCAGGGCGTGATGCTGGCGTCGGCCACGTCCATACCGAACGAATCTTCGGAAAAACGCACGATGTGCACACCGCGCTTGCCATGAAAACCGACGAAGCCCTTGAGCTGGTCAGCAGCGTTGCAGATGTCCTGGGAAGTGATGGCCATGACGTAACCTCGCAATGAAATCGGAAGATACGCACGCCAGGCGGGGGTGGTTGCCTCTGCCGGGCAACTCGTGACTGGCAGCCTAACGCAAGCCGTCGCACAGGCGCCACGCTTTTCATCGATCAGCGGCCACCGTCAACCTGCGAATGCAGCACCTCGCCCAGCCACTGCATGAAGGCCTGCACCCGGCGTGGCACATGCCGTTGCCGGGCATACAGCAGTGACACGGGCATGGCCGGGGCCTGCCAGCCTTCCAGTACCGAAACCAACTCACCGCGCTGCAGGTGCTCGGCCACGCCCACCGCCGGCACCTGGATCAGTCCCAGCCCGGCCAGGCAGGCCGCCGAGTAGGCCTCGGCATTGTTGACCGTGACCACACCGGCCATGGCCTGGAAGTGCAGTTCACCGCCCTGCAGGTATTCGAAACCGGCACTGCGCCCCCCAAGGGTGCGCACGTAATGCACCAGGTGATGCTCGGCCAGGTCCTGCAGCGTGCGCGGCACGCCATGACGGGCCAGGTAGGCAGGGCTGGCACAGTTGCGCATGCTCAGTTGCCCGACCGGGCGCGCCACCACATCCAGGTCATGCAGGGCACCAATGCGCATCACACAATCGAAGCCTTCACGCAGCAGGTCGACCTGGCGGTCGGTGCAACTGAGCTCCACCTCCAGGCGCGGGAAGCGCTGTAGAAACTGCGGCAGCGCCGGGATGATGACCCGACGGGCCATCATGGTCGGCAGGTCGACCCGCAGGCGCCCGGCCAGCTCGGCGTCGTCGGCGCAGAACAGGCTCTCGATCTCGTCCATGCCCGACAGCAGGTCCTTGCTGCGCTCGTACAGCAAGGCGCCATCCTGGGTTGCCTGCACCCGGCGGGTGGTGCGGTTGAACAGCTGCGTACCCAGCAAACGCTCCAGCGCCCTGACCTGCTCCGACACGGTCGAACGGGGCAGCCCCAGGCTCTCGGCAGCCAGGGTGAAACTGCTGACCTCGCTCACCCGTACAAAGGTGCGCAACAACTCCAGCTTGTTCACTTGAACCTCGTCTATCCGGTTTTACCGAACAGTATTTCCATATTTGCCGGATTTAACAGCACAACACCGACCAATAACCTGTGCACATCAGCCCACCATGAGGTTTTCACCATGACCCGCAAGATTGCCCTGATCACTGGCGCCAGCCGCGGCCTGGGCCGCAACACCGCCGAACACCTGGCCGCACGCGGCATCGATGTCATCGGCACTTACCACAGCAAGGCCGAGGAAGCCCAGGCCGTGGCCGTGCGGCTGGAGCAGGCCGGGGTCAAGGCCGCCATGTTGCAACTGGACGTCAGCGACAGCGCCAGCTTTGCCGGCTTCGCCGAACGCCTGGGGGCAACCTTGCAGCAACACTTCGGTAGCGAGCGTTTCGATTTTCTGGTGAACAATGCCGGGATCGGCTTGAACGTGCCATACACCGAAACCAGCGAGGCGCAGTTCGACCAGTTGCTGAACATCCAGCTGAAAGGGCCGTTCTTCCTCACCCAGCGCCTGCTGCCGCTGCTGGTCGACAATGGCCGCATCGTCAACATTTCCACTGGCCTGGCGCGCTTTGCGCTGCCGGGGTATGCCGCCTATGCCGCGATGAAGGGGGCGATGGAGGTTCTGACCCGCTACCAGGCCAAGGAACTGGGCGCGCGTGGTATTCGCGTGAACATTCTGGCGCCGGGGGCGATCGAGACGGACTTTGGCGGCGGCGTGGTGCGGGACAACCGCCAGGTGAATGAATACATTGCCGGCAACACGGCGCTGGGGCGCGTGGGCCTGCCGGATGATATCGGAGCAGCGATTGCGCTGTTGCTGGAAGATGGCAATGGCTGGATCAACGGGCAACGGCTGGAGGTTTCAGGCGGGATGTTCCTCTGAGGTCAGGTTTTCTGGGGCCGCTTTGCGGCCCATCGCCGGCAAGCCAGCTCCCACCTCGACTGCATCGACCTCAAGCATTGTGCAGTACCTGTGGGAGCTGGCTTGCCGGCGATGAGGCC
The DNA here is from genome assembly GCF_002453565.1 of Pseudomonas sp. UBA6753. Classification (NCBI taxonomy): domain Bacteria; kingdom Pseudomonadati; phylum Pseudomonadota; class Gammaproteobacteria; order Pseudomonadales; family Pseudomonadaceae; genus Pseudomonas; species Pseudomonas sp. UBA6753. Next base: position 7,903 of record NZ_DKHD01000032.1, read on the forward strand.
AGGACAGGCAACACAGGACAGTTGCTCCCACCACCGCATGAGCCTGGGTTGCCAGCGATCGGGCCACAGAGTAGCCACCTGCCTCATTGCTCATGCACCTGCACACTGGCCGTCATCCCCGCACTCAGGGTCACCCCCTCCGGCACCCGGTCCAGGCGAATCCTCACCGGTATCCGCTGCGCCAGGCGCACCCAGTTGAAGGTCGGTTCAACCTCCGGCAGCAACTGGCTGTCGGGGTTGCTGTTGCGGTCGGTGATACCACGGCTGATGCTCTCTACATGCCCTTGCATCGGCTCGCCTGCGCCCATCAGCCAGACCTTCACCGCATCCCCCACTCGAATGCGCGGCAGCTTGGTTTCCTCGAAGTAGGCCTGGATATAGAAGGTTGAATCGTCCACCAGGGCCATCACCGGTTCCCCGGTGTTCACATAGTTGCCCTCGGCCAGGCGCAGGTTGGTGATATGCCCGCTGCGCGGTGCCCGCACTTCACTGCGCGCCAGGTTGATTCTGGCAACCTGCAACTGTGCCTCGGCCTCATGCAGCTCACCACGGGCGATAGCCGCATTGATCTGTGCGTTTTCCCGCAATTCGGCACTGATCGCCTCCGGCCCCAGGGCGGTACGCCGGGCCGCTTCACGCTCGCGCAGGCGCAGTTGCTGGCTGCGGGTTTCGGTCACCGCGCTGGCTTGGTCGAAAGCAGCCTGGAAGCGTTCGCGGTCGATGCTCATCAGCAGGTCGCCGGCCTTGACCTGCTGGTTGTCACGGGCCTTCAGCTCGCGCACCCAGCCGGACACATCAGGGGCGATCACCACCACATCGGCGCGCACACGGGCATCGCGGGTCCAGGGGGTGAGCATGTAGTACTGCCACAGCTGATAGCCGGCGAACACGGCAAGGGCCACCACACACAAGGTGACCAGGGTACGTACGGCCGCACGCATCGAAACACTCCTTTATAAAGCTCCCAGCAGTCGCACCACCAGGAACAACACACAAACGAACAACGCCGCGTCGAACAGCGCTTCATGCCAGATCCAGCGCCCCAACGGCGTGGCCTGCACCAGCAGACGCAACAACCCGGTAAGCACCAGCGCCAGCAACACATAAACAAGGAAGGGGCTGAACAGCACGCCGCCCACTTCCCACTCACGCAACCCCATGGGCTTCCTCCTGCCAGCGGCACCACTTGCCCCAGCTTTTCTGCAGCTGCAGCACCGCCCCTTCGGCCAACCGCAGCGGATCGCTTGAGGGTAGACGGCGCAAGGCGCCAATGAACTGTTCGCTGGCGGCATCCAGGCGCTGACCGCGCCCGGGCGCCGGCCCCTTGGCCAGCACGGCCTCTACCTGCTGCAGGTATTCGCGCTCGGCCCGCCCCAACGGGGCCTGGGCAACCGCCAGGCACATGCGCAGGTGCACCAGTTCGTCGCCGATATCCAGGCCGTGCAGGCCGTCGTCCCAGCGCTTGCGTTCGCTCTCGGGCAGTTCGCCGGCATGCCGCGCCAGTTGCATCAGGCGGTCGGCCATGCGCCCGCCAAACCAGCTGTCGGCCCCGCGCAGGTCGCGCCGGGTCAGGCGCACCAGGTCGTTCTGGGTCGCCGCACGCAGGCGCCGGCCCAGCCAGGCCGGGTGGCGAAACACCAACAAACGGAAGGCCATCACCGCTGCCGACACACCCACCAGCATGGCCAGGGCACTGTTGAGCATGGTGGCCACCCCGAACTGCATGGCGTTGAGCGGCGACACCAGCACGATAAAGTGCAGGCAATAGGAGGTGGCCGTGGCCCCGGTCCGCGGATGAGCCATGCCCAGCGCACCAAGAAACAGCGGCACGCCCATGCCCAGGCAGAGCATGGCGAAGCTGCTCCATTGCGGCAGCAGAATCTGCCCGACCAGAAACGCCGCCGGTATCGCCAGGAAAATCCCACGCAAGAAGCTCAGGCCGATCTGCGCGCCGTTCTCGCGGCTGGCGAACAGGCTGCAGACCACGCAGGTCAGCACCAGGCCACCTGGTGCCGAAGGCCAGGCGGTGGCCAGCCAGAAGCCGCTCATTACCAGAAAGGCCAGCGCACTGCGTGAACCGAACAGCAAGGCCAGCGACCAGTCGCGGTGCGCGGCCAGGCCTTGGGACACATCTTTGGGCGCCCTGCCCGCCTCCACATCGTCCAGCGCCTGGCTGGCAGCCATGGCGTAATCCAGCAGCAGCGCCATGCGCGCCAGGCAGAAGTGCTCCGCCGGGCTGATCTGTTCATCGTGGGCAGCACCCCAGATGCGCTGGCGCAGCAACAACAGGCTCGGCTGGTCGGGCTTGCCCAGCAGTGCACGCACTTCCTCCAGCCAGGGTGCCAGGCGTTCGGCCTCGCGCTCATCAAGTTGCCGCCACTGCCGGCGCACCGAACGGGAAATGCGCAACAGCACCATCAGTTTCTGGCTCAGGCCACGAATGGCACGAGCGCGCTGGCGCCCGCGGTTGCCTTCGAACCAGGCGTGTTCGCGTTGGCTGTCGATGGCAACGATGCGCCCCAGGCTTTCCAGCAGGCCTTTGCGCGCCTCGTCTTCGCCGCCCAGCATGGCACTGGCGGCCTGCAGGCCGTTTTGCCAGGCCTGGCGGGCTTGCCCGCCCAGTTGCTGCTCTACCCGCATGGGCCAGAGCAAGGCACTGCTGGCGGTGGCACAGAAGATACCCAGGCAGATCTCGGTGCAGCGCGCCACGGCCTGGTCGAACACCTGCAACGGGTGGTCGATGGCCGGCAGGGCAATGATCGCCGCGGTGTAGCCTGCCAGCACGAAGGCATAGGCCCAGGCGCTGCGCAGTTGGGTGGAGGCGGCGGTGCACAGGGCCAGCCACAGCGCCAAGGTGAGCAGGAACAGCCATGGGGTCTGGGCAAACAGGCCGATGAACAGCACCGACGCAAACGTGCCGACCAAGGTACCGGCCAACCGCGCCAGGCCCTTCTGCACCACCATGCCCGACAACGGCTGGGCGACGATGAAGGCGGTCATCAGTGCCCAGGACGGTTGCTCCAGTCCCCAGCGCATCGCCAGCCACAGCGCCAGGCCGCCACCGAGCAGGGTCTTGATGGCGAACTTGAGGGCGAGGCTGCTGGGGGCGAACAGGGCCTGGAGGGTGATGGGCACGAGACGGACCTTGCGGGGATGGTCTTGTAGAAAGATAGACAATTGGGGAAAGGATAAAGCGGAAACGATTAATTAGCTAGCTAATCATCTTTGTTGTGGACAGGCCCTCCTGTGCTGCCCTCTTCGCGGGCACGCCCGCTCCCACATGGGACCGCGCACAGTCCGAATCCTGTGAAGTCATTGTGGGAGCGGGTTTACCCGCGAAGAGGCCGGTACAGGCAACACCAAAATTGCAGGCAAAAAAATGGGCGACCGAAGTCGCCCTAAATGCCTTGCGTGCTCGTGTACCCGGAAGGTCAGCGCGGCTTGCGCTTGTTCGAGTCCTTCCAGATGAAAATGCCCAGACCGGCAAAGAAGACGACCATCAACCCGACCGTTACCACTCCGGCGATAACCACGTTGTCGAAGAACATGCTGGCCTCCCCATTCGTTTGCCGTTGTCCGATGGGTGCAAGTTAACCAATGTGGGGGCGGGGAAAATTGATCGGTGTCAATGGTGCCCGGGGCCGGGCACGCGAGGCGGGTGCAGGGTTGACCTGCGTCAAGTTTCAGCGCTTCTTCGGCTTGCCCTTGGGCTTCTTTTTCTTGGCGGTGTTCAACGGCAGGGCCTGCTCGAACGCATTGCGCATCTCGTTCAGGCGCTTTTCCTTGAGGTCGTGGACGCGCTTGGCGCGTTCGGCATCGAAATCGATGAGGTTGTCTTGGCTCATGGGTGGGCTCGACGATCAACTGAGACTTGCATGATGAAGCCAGGCGCTGGCGCTGACCAGCCCCATGTCAGACTTCGATGTCCACCAGCAGCCCCTGGCGTACATGCTCGCCCATCAACGGCGCCACCGGCACGGTGTTGTCGGCGTTGACCTCGTCACCCGGCATCGCACTGTAGCGTTCGTCGTCGCCCTTCTGCCGGCGTTGCTGCTGGCGGCGCTGCTCGTCGCGCAGCAGCAGCGCCTGCTCCTGCGGGTCACGCTGGTGCTTGAGGTCGATGGCACTTTCACCGGATGCAGGCTGCGTCGGCACCACCGGCTTGATGTCGGGTGTCGGCTTGACCGGGTCCTGTTGCGAGGTCACCGGCGCGGCACTGAGCGGAATGATCGGTGGCAGCATGGACGTTCTCCTATGCCCCCTGTATCGGCAGGCGCGGGTTTACCTTGATGGCAGGCACAACACTTATTCGGCTTCGTCGTCAGGGTCGTCGTCGCTTGGCGGGCTGGCCTCGCTCCAGGGCCGCTTGTACACCTGCTGCCAGACCGCGTCCATGTGCTCGCGCAGCACCTGCGGCGCGGCCTTGAGCGAAGCGCTGTTCTCACGCTCACCGCCGATCGGCTCTTCGCCCGCCGGGGTGATCAGCGACTGGCCGGTGATACTGTAGCTGGCCTGCCCTTCGCGCATCTCGATGGCGATGTCGTGCGGGTCGATGCCACCGCCGCAGAAGGCGTGGCTGGCAACCGTCACTTCGGCGACGCCGTCCTTGTTCAGGTCACCGACATCGCTTACGTCGTTATAGAAGTCCACGTCCAGGTCCAGGCCCGGGCAGGTGGTTTCCTGTTCGATCTGCCAGCGCGCCTTGAACGCGTCGTTTTCGGCGGTGCGCCCGTACAGCGTGGCCTTGAGTACCACCTTGTCCACTTCCTGCTCGCTTTCCGGGTCGCTGGCCTGGCCATCGCTGCGGCTCAATACCAGCAGGCCTTCACCGTCGCGGTCACGAAAGTGCACGCTCTTGATCGGTGTCTGCACACCCAGTACCTCGAGCTGCTCGATCGGGATGGCGGGCAAGGTCTCGAAGTTTTTCTGCTCGCAGGCGGCCAGCAGCAACAGGCTGCCCACGGCCATCGAAGTGCTGATCCAGCGGTGCTTGGCAGACATGTTGATCCGGGGCCCTCGTCGGCAGCACGGTGGGGGGCGATGAAGCGGCTAGACTGTTGCTACCTATCGCACTTCGGCACCTTTCGATGCGCTCGGCACTTTGGTCTGACCGGCCGATCCGTTAACATAACCGGCTTTTTCATCGCGGGAGTTCAGGCAGTATGGCGCAGCAGTATCAACCGGGGCAACGCTGGATCAGCGACAGCGAAGCCGAGCTCGGCCTGGGTACCATCCTGGCGCAGGATGGCCGCCTGTTGACCGTGCTCTACCCGGCCACTGGCGACACCCGCCAGTATTCCCTGCGCAATGCGCCGCTGACCCGCGTGCGCTTCTCGCCAGGTGACCAGATCACCCACTTCGAAGGCTGGAAGCTGACCGTGCGCGAGGTCGAGGACATCGACGGGCTGATGGTCTACCACGGCCTGGACGGGCAGAACCAGCCGCGCACCCTGCCGGAAACCCAGTTGTCGAACTTCATCCAGTTCCGCCTGGCCAGCGACCGCCTGTTCGCCGGGCAGATTGACCCACTGTCGTGGTTCAGCCTGCGCTACAACACCCTGCAGCACACCAGCAAGCAGATGCAGTCGGCGCTGTGGGGCCTGGGCGGCTGCCGCGCCCAACCCATCGCCCACCAGTTGCACATCGCCCGCGAAGTCGCCGACCGCAGCGCGCCGCGCGTCTTGCTGGCCGACGAAGTGGGCCTGGGCAAAACCATCGAAGCCGGCCTGGTGATCCACCGCCAGCTGCTGTCGGGCCGCGCCAGCCGCGTTCTGATCCTGGTACCGGAAAACCTCCAGCACCAGTGGCTGGTGGAAATGCGCCGCCGCTTCAACCTGCAGGTGGCCCTGTTCGACGCCGAGCGTTTCATCGAAAGCGACGCCAGCAACCCGTTCGAGGATGCCCAGCTGGCGCTGGTGGCCCTGGAGTGGCTGGTCGACGACGAAAAGGCCCAGGACGCGCTGTTCGCCGCCGGCTGGGACCTGATGGTGGTGGACGAAGCCCACCACCTGGTCTGGCACGAAGACCAGGTCAGCGCCGAATATGGCCTGGTCGAACAGCTGGCCCAGGTGATCCCGGGCGTGCTGCTGCTCACGGCCACCCCCGAGCAGCTCGGCCAGGACAGCCACTTCGCCCGCCTGCGCCTGCTCGACCCCAACCGTTTCCACGACCTGGCCGCCTTCCGCGCCGAGAGCGAGCACTATCGCCCGGTGGCTGAAGCCGTACAGGAACTGCTCGACGAAGGCCGCCTGTCGCCCAAGGCCCACGCCACCATCCAGGGCTTCCTGGGTGCCGAAGGCGAAGCCCTGCTGGCCGCGGTCAGCGACGGCGATACCCAGGCCAGCGCGCGCCTGATCCGTGAGCTGCTCGACCGCCACGGCACCGGCCGCGTGCTGTTCCGTAACACCCGCGCGGCGATCCAGGGCTTCCCTGAGCGCCAGCTGCACCCTTACCCACTGGCCACGCCTGAGCAGTACCGCGACCTGCCAGCCGGCGAACATGCCGAGCTGTACCCGGAAGTCGCCTTCCAGGCCCAGGGCGAGGTGGCCGATGACGAGCGGTGGTGGCGTTTCGACCCGCGCGTCGACTGGCTGATCGACACCCTGAAGATGCTCAAGCGCACCAAGGTGCTGGTGATCTGCGCCCATGCCGAAACCGCGATGGACCTGGAAGACGCCCTGCGCGTGCGCTCCGGCATCCCGGCCTCGGTGTTCCATGAAGGCATGAGCATCCTCGAACGCGACCGCGCCGCCGCCTACTTCGCCGACGAAGAGTTCGGCGCGCAGGTGCTGATCTGCTCCGAGATCGGCAGCGAAGGCCGCAACTTCCAGTTTGCCCACCATCTGGTGATGTTCGACCTGCCGGCGCACCCCGACCTGCTCGAACAGCGCATCGGTCGCCTCGACCGTATCGGCCAGAAGCACACCATCCAGCTGCATATCCCGTACCTGCAGGACAGCCCGCAAGAGCGCCTGTTCCAGTGGTACCACGAAGGCCTCAACGCCTTCCTCAACACCTGCCCTACCGGCAACGCCCTGCAGCACCAGTTCGGCCCGCGCCTGCTGCCGCTGCTCGAAGGTGGCGAAAGCAAGGCCTGGGAAGCCCTGGTGGCCGATGCCCGCAGCGAGCGCGAACGCCTGGAAGCCGAACTGCATACCGGCCGTGACCGCCTGCTGGAACTCAACTCCGGCGGTGCCGGCGAAGGCCAGGCGCTGGTCGAGGACATTCTGGAACAGGACGACCAGTTCGCCCTGCCGATCTACATGGAAACCCTGTTCGACGCCTTCGGCATCGACAGCGAAGACCATTCCGAGAACGCCCTGATCCTCAAGCCGAGCGAGAAGATGCTCGACGCCAGCTTCCCGCTGGGCGACGACGAAGGCGTGACCATCACCTACGACCGTGGCCAGGCGCTGTCGCGCGAGGACATGCAGTTCCTCACCTGGGAGCACCCGATGGTGCAAGGCGGCATGGACCTGGTGCTGTCCGGCTCGATGGGCAACACCGCCGTGGCGCTGATCAAGAACAAAGCGCTCAAACCCGGCACCGTGCTGCTTGAACTGCTGTTCGTCAGCGAGGTGGTGGCACCGCGCAGCCTGCAACTGGGCCGTTACCTGCCACCGGCGGCATTGCGCTGCCTGCTCGACGCCAACGGCAACGACCTGGCGTCCCGCGTGGCCTTCGAAACCCTCAACGACCAGCTGGAAAGCGTGCCACGCGCCAGCGCCAACAAGTTCGTCCAGGCCCAGCGTGACGTGCTGGCCCAGCGCATCGGCAGCGGCGAGGCCAAGGTCATGCCGGCCCACGTCGAGCGCGTGGCCGAGGCCCAGCGCCGCCTCACAGCTGAAGCCGACGAAGAACTGGCTCGTCTGGTCGCGCTGCAAGCGGTCAACCCGAGCGTGCGCGACAGCGAGATCGAAGCGCTGCGCAAGCAGCGCGAAGAGGGCCTGGCGATGCTGGAAAAGGCCGCCCTGCGCCTGGAAGCCATTCGCGTGCTGGTGGCTGGCTAATACAGGTCAGAGACCACCGCCTTTGTGGGAGCGGCCTTGTGTCGCGAAAGGGCCGCAACGCGGCCCCAGAATTGACGCGCAATAGTTGAAATTGCTGGGGCTGCTTTGCAGCCCTTTCGCGACACAAGGCCGCTCCCACAGGGGGCCAATTTTCAGAACCCATTTACATATTCCAGGCTGCGATCAGGTTCATAACCAAATCGTAGAAATCAATGTGCCATTAGTCAGGAAGGGTTAAACACCTCTTCCTATACTGCCTCTGGACAGTCTGCACAGGGTTGTAGCGCAGACGAGTGAAAACTCGATCATGAGGCATTCCATGGAATGGCTGGGGCTGCAACTGTTCGCCGACCTGCCGGCAACCGGGCGCATCGTCATTGATTGCCGGCATGAACCGTTCCTGGTTCTGCTCGCCTACTTCGTCGCCTGTGCGGCCTGCTTCGCCACCCTGGACATGGCCGAGCGCCAATCCCACAGCGAAGACCCCACCGCCCACCGACAATGGAACATGCTCGGTGCCTGCTGCCTTGCTGGTGGCATCTGGGCCATGCACTTCATCAGCATGCTGGCCTTCCAGGCGCCAGTTGAAGTGCACTACGACGCGTCCCTGACCATCCTTTCGCTGCTCATCGCCCTGGCCGTCGCCTGGCTGGCCATGCACAGCCTCGACCGCAGCCAGATGCAAACACACCATTACCTGCAAAGTGCGGTACTGATCGGCCTGGGTATCATCGTGATGCACTTCGTAGGCATGGCCGCCCTGGAAACCGGCGCCCGCCAGTACTACCAGTCCGGCCTGCTGCTGGCGTCGGCCACCATTGCCCTGCTCACCAGCCTGACCGCGCTGTACCTGGCCCGCTACTTCCGGCATGGCAGCGGTACCCTGCACCAGGCCATGAAGTACGGCGCCAGCCTGCTGATGGCCGGCGGTATCGTCGCCACCCACTTCACCGCGATGTCGGCCATGACCCTGGTCATCCCGGCCGATACCGCCCTGCGCCTGCCCTCTGGCGACAACAGCCTGCAATTGGCGCTGGGCATCGGCTTCATCACCCTGCTGATCAGTGCTGCCAGCATCAGTACCGCGCTGGCCGACAAGAAGCTGCAAAGCAAGGAGCACGACCTGCGCCGGGTCAGCGTGCTGCTCAGCCAGCTCGACCAGGCCCGCGCGTCGTTGCAGCAGGCCGCGCACTACGATGCCCTGACCAGCCTGGTAAACCGCCGCGGTTTCAACCAGGTGTTCGCCGAACGCCTGGCCGAACACCAAGCCACGGAAAGCCACCTGGCAGTGATGTTCCTCGACATCGACCATTTCAAGCGCATCAACGACAGCCTCGGTCACGACGCCGGCGACGAACTGCTCAAGGTCATCGCCAGCCACATCAAGGCCGCCACCCGCAACCACGACCTGGTCGCACGCTTTGGCGGCGACGAGTTCTGCGTGGTCACCAGCCTCAACAACCGCGACGAAGCCCGCCACCTGGCCCAGCGCATCATGCAGAGGATGAAAGAGCCCATCAACCTGGGCGGCCGGCGCATGGTCATGACCACCAGTATCGGCATCAGCATCTTCCCCGACGACGGCACCACCGCCGAAGAGCTGCTCAAGCATGCAGACCTCGCCCTGTACCAGTCCAAGGGCAACGGGCGCAACAGCCTGAACTTCTTCAACGACAGCCTGAAGACCCAGGCCTCGATTGCCCTGCAACTGGAAGAGGAACTGCGGGTGGCGCTGCTAGAGGAGCATGGGCTGTGCGTGCACTACCAGCCGATCTTCGACCTGCGCAGCAGGCAAGTGGCCAAACTGGAGGCCCTGGTGCGCTGGCGACACCCGCAACATGGCCTGCTCGGGCCCGATCGTTTTGTCGCCATCGCCGAAGCCAACGGGCTGATCATCGACCTCGACCTGTGGGTGCTGCGCCACGCTTGCGCCGACCTGGCCTACCTGCAGCGCCACGGCCATGGCAACCTCAAGGTCACGGTCAATTGCTCGGCCGTCACCCTCAGCCACGACGAACTGCCCAACGAAGTGGAAAAGGCGCTGTTCCACGCCGGTCTCGCGCCTCGGCAGCTGGAACTGGAAGTGACCGAGAACGCCCTGATGGGTGATATCCAGCGCACGGTCAACCTGCTCAAGCGCGTGCGCGCCCTCGGCGTGGCGCTGTCGATCGATGACTTCGGCACCGGCTACTCGTCACTGGCCTACCTCAAGCGCCTGCCGCTGGACGTGCTGAAGATCGACCGCAGCTTCCTGCAGGATGTGCCGGGCAGCCAGAAGGACCGCGAGATCGTCCAGGCGATCATCGTCATGGCGCATACCCTGCATCTGCAGGTGGTCAGCGAGGGCGTGGAAACCGCCGAACAGCTGGCGTTTCTCGAAGCCCACGGCTGCGACTACCTGCAGGGCTACCTGCTGGGCCGCCCGGAGCCGCTTGCCGAACTGCGCTCGCTGCTGGAGCGGCTGCAGCACCAGGGCGGCGTGTTCAGCCCTTGCTGCGATACAGCTCAACCAGGGTCGCCGGATCTTTTTGCAGGTAACCCTGGCTTGCGTGCAGGCGCATCAATTGTGCGGCAAGGCCACTGAGCGGCGTCGCCGAGCCTTGCTCGCGGGAAAACTTGACCGCGCCATCGAGGTCCTTGAGCAGCGTGCGCACGTGCCACTTGATCGGCTCGAAGCGGCTTTCGGCCATTTGCGGAGCGAGGATCTGCAACGGCTTGGAATCGGCAAAGCCGCCCGCCAGCGCTTCGGCGATCAGCGTCGCATCGACCCCGGACTGTTCAGCCAAGGCCACCACTTCGGCGATCACCAGGGCATTGCAGGCCACGATCATCTGGTTGCAGGCCTTGGTCACCTGGCCTGCGCCCACCGCCCCCATGTGCGTCACCCGCTGGCCGAGTACCTGCAGTACCGGGCGCGCCCGCTCCAGGTCGGCCGCCTCGCCACCGACCATGATCGCCAGGGTGCCGGCTTCGGCCCCCGGCGTACCGCCGGAAACTGGCGCGTCCAACCAGGCCATGCCGCACAGCGCTGCCAGTTCGGCGGCCATTTCACGGGTGGCGGTTGGCTCCAGGCTGGAGAAATCGATCAGCAACTGGCCGCTGCGCCCGCCCTGGGCGATGCCTTGCTCGCCGAACACCACTTCGCGGACCACGGCCGTGTCGGCCAGGCACAGCAGCAGCATGTCGCTGTCGCGGCACAGTTCGGCAGGGCTGCTGGCCAGGCGCGCGCCGGCGGCGACCAGTACAGCGCACTTGTCCGGGCTGCGGTTCCACACGGTCAGCGGGTAGCCCGCTGCCAACAGGCGCCGGCACATGGGCAGCCCCATCAGGCCGATGCCGGCGAATCCAAGCGAAGGTAGTTTTGAGTTCATCAATGACTCCGGACAAATTCGATATCGATCCGGGCCGCTTTGCGGCCTTCGCGGGCGCGCCCGCTCCCACGGGACCAGCGCTGGTCTGAAGAGCAACATCTGACCTGTGGGAGCGGGCATGCCCGCGAAGGGCTGCAAGGCAGCCCCCATTACGCATCCCGTAAACTGTTACCGCCACGCCGAATTGTTACTTCCCTCTACCCGCTTTGAGCGCCTTCGAGCACCAAAACAGGGCTGCTGCGCATTTTCGCGCACCAAAAGCGATCACGCCTCTGCCGGGGGCTTCACCTGGATCACGATGAACGGCGAAACCACCACCGCCCAGATCTCTGGATCGCGGCTTTGCAGGTCATGGGCCTGCTCGGCGGTCACCGGCCCAACAGTGCCATCACTACGCCACTTGGCGAAGATCTCGCTGCGATTCTCGGCCATCGCCTCGGCAACGGTGATCAGGTCGAGGCTCGGGTCGACCCAAATCAGGTCACCCTTGGCCCAGAAACGCTCCAGCGCTTTCCACTCGATGATTGCCGTCTCGCCAAGCAATTTGGCATAGAGGGTGCTTGTTTGATCAGTCATGGGTGGTTTCCGCAAAAATCGGCCAATAAAAAAGGTCGGCATTTTTGCAGAAAAACCCGGTTTCAAATATGTAATTTGGTCGATTGATCCCGAACTTGTGGGGCGGGGTCGCAGATGCAGGCAGTTTGATGGCGCCTTTCTGTATCTTTGTGTCGACCATGCGACAACCCAGGAAGCAGGCACTTTTCGACCGCTTTTCAAGCGCTCGAACAGCGCTCTACACTGTACCGGTACAGTTCCGGGACATGTTCCGGGGGAAGGTGGGCTTGCGCGTTGGCATGGCCACGCCGCAAATCCCGCCCGGTCTGTAGCCCTGGCCGCCAGGACTATAAGAATTACAACAGAATGAGTGGAGCACTATGATCAAGATTTCCAAGCTGTTCGCCGCAATGGTTCTGGCAGGGGTAGCCAGCCATTCGTTTGCCGCCGATACCATCAAGATCGGGATTGCAGGTCCCAAGACCGGCCCTGTGACCCAGTACGGCGACATGCAGTTCATCGGCGCAAAGCAAGCCATCAAGGATATCAACGCCGCGGGCGGCGTGGATGGCAAGATGCTCGAAGCCAAGGAATACGACGACGCCTGCGACCCTAAACAGGCCGTTGCAGTCGCCAACAAAGTGGTCAACGACGGCGTCAAGTTCGTCATCGGCCACCTGTGCTCCAGCTCCACCCAGCCTGCGTCCGACATCTACGAAGACGAAGGCGTGATCATGATCACCCCGGCCGCCACCTCCCCGGAAATCACCGCGCGTGGCTACAAGCTGATCTTCCGTACCATCGGCCTGGACAGCGCCCAGGGCCCGGCTGCCGGCAACTACATCGCCGACCACGTCAAGCCGAAGGTGGTCGCCGTCCTGCACGACAAGCAGCAGTACGGTGAAGGCATCGCTACCGCGGTCAAGCAGACCCTGGAAGGCAAAGGCACCAAGGTTGCCGTGTTCGAAGGCCTGAACGCCGGTGACAAGGACTTCTCCTCGATCATCCAGAAGCTCAAGCAGAACAACGTCGACTTCGTCTACTACGGCGGCTACCACCCAGAGCTGGGCCTGATCCTGCGCCAGGCTCAGGAAAAGGGCCTGAAAGCCAAGTTCATGGGCCCGGAAGGCGTGGGCAACGACTCCATCTCGCAGATCGCCCAGAACGCCTCCGAAGGCTTGCTGGTGACCCTGCCGAAGTCGTTCGACGCGGACCCTGCGAACAAGAAGATCGTCGACGCCATCAAGGCTGACGGCAAGGACCCAAGCGGCCCGTTCGTGTTCCCGGCCTACTCGGCTGTCGAGCTGATCGCCCAGGGCATCAAGGCCGCCAAGTCCGAAGACGCCGAGAAGGTGGCCGAGGCCATCCACGCCGGCTCCTTCAAGACCCCGACCGGCACCCTGTCGTACGACGAGAAGGGCGACCTGAAAGACTTCAAGTTCGTGGTCTACGAATGGCACTTCGGCAAGCCGAAGACCGAAGTCTCCCCTCAGTAACTGCGTGACTAATAGCTGACCGTAGAAGCCCACTGTGCGAGCAGTGGGCTTTGTTTTACGAGGTTCATGGGCCTGATCCCCGCGATCCGGGGGCGGGCTCACCTGAAAATCTTAAAACCGTCACCCGCGGTTTCCTGGCCTACCCCCGCCAGCGAAATGCAAATCAGGTTTTTAGGAGCGCTGTAATGCCTGAGATCTACCATTTCTTCCAACAACTGGTTAATGGATTGACCATCGGCAGCACCTATGCCTTGATCGCCATCGGCTACACGATGGTGTACGGCATCATTGGCATGATCAACTTCGCCCACGGCGAGGTGTACATGATCGGTTCCTACGTGGCCTTCATCGCCCTGGCGGGCCTGGCCATGATGGGTATCCATTCGCTGCCGATCCTGATGACCGTCGCCTTCGTCGCGACGATCTTCGTCACCAGTGCCTATGGCTACAGCATCGAACGGGTTGCCTACCGCCCCCTGCGCAACAGCAACCGACTGATCCCGCTGATTTCCGCCATCGGCATGTCGATCTTCCTGCAGAACACCGTCTTGCTTTCGCAAGACTCCAAGGACAAGTCCATCCCCAACCTGATCCCCGGAAGCTTCTCGTTCGGGCCGGGCGGCGCGGAGGAAGTACTGATCAGCTACATGCAGATCCTGGTGTTCGTGGTCACCCTGGTGGCCATGACCTGCCTCACCCTGTTCATCTCCCGTTCCCGCCTGGGCCGCGCCTGCCGCGCCTGCGCCGAGGACATCAAGATGGCCAACCTGCTGGGCATCAACACCAACAACATCATCGCCCTCACCTTCGTCATCGGTGCCGCCCTGGCGGCGGTGGCGGCCGTGCTGCTGAGCATGCAGTACGGGGTGATCAACCCCAACGCCGGTTTCCTGGTGGGCCTGAAGGCCTTCACCGCGGCGGTGCTGGGTGGCATCGGCAGCATTCCGGGCGCCATGCTCGGCGGGCTGGTGCTGGGCGTGGCCGAAGCGTTCGGTGCCGATATCTTCGGCGACCAGTACAAGGACGTGGTGGCATTCGGCTTGTTGGTTCTTGTCCTGCTATTCCGGCCGACCGGCATCCTGGGCCGCCCGGAGGTTGAAAAAGTATGAACAGAAATCTCAAACAGGCGTTCTTCAGCGCCTTGCTGGTATGGGCCGTGGCCTTCCCGGTACTGGGCCTGAAACTGAGCATCGACGGCATCAGCCTGTCCGTGCACAGCCAGGGCTCGTTCAACCTCAGCATCATTGCCCTGTGCTCTGTGCTGATGTTCCTGCGCGTGCTGTTCGACAAGCAGTGGAACTCGGTAATGGGTCGCCGTTCGGATCGCAAGCTGATCCCGCCGGCGGTCAGCAACTACCTGACCCTGCCGAAGACCCAGCGCTACGTGATCATGGGCCTGATCGTCGCGGCACTGGTGTGGCCGTTCTTCGGCTCGCGCGGTGCGGTCGACATTGCCACGCTGATCCTGATCTACGTGTTGCTGGGCCTGGGCCTGAACATCGTGGTCGGTTTGGCAGGCCTGCTCGACCTCGGTTACGTCGGCTTCTACGCCGTAGGCGCCTACAGCTACGCCATGCTCTCGCACTACCTGGGCTGGAGCTTCTGGGTATGCCTGCCGATCGCCGGCCTGATGGCCGCTACCTTCGGCTTCCTGCTCGGCTTCCCGGTGCTGCGCCTGCGCGGTGACTACCTGGCGATCGTGACCCTCGGCTTCGGCGAGATCATCCGCCTGTTCCTGCGTAACCTCACCGACTGGACCGGCGGCCCCAACGGCATCAGCAACATCCCCAAGCCAGAGCTCTTCGGCCTGACTTTCGAACGCCGTGCCGCCGAGGGCATGCAGACCTTCCATGAGTTCTTCGGGCTGGAATACAACTCGATCAACAAGGTCATCTTCCTCTACCTGGTGGCCCTGCTGCTGGCCCTGCTGGCGCTGTTCGTGATCAACCGCCTGCTGCGCATGCCGATCGGCCGCGCCTGGGAAGCCCTGCGCGAAGACGAGATCGCCTGCCGTGCACTGGGCCTGAACCCGACCGTGATCAAGCTGTCGGCATTCACCCTGGGCGCCTGCTTCGCCGGTTTCGCCGGCAGCTTCTTCGCTGCGCGCCAGGGGCTGGTGACGCCGGAGTCGTTCACCTTCATCGAGTCGGCGATCATCCTCGCCATCGTCGTGCTCGGCGGCATGGGCTCACAACTGGGCGTGATCCTCGCGGCCATCGTGATGATCCTGCTGCCCGAGCTGATGCGTGAGTTCAGCGAATACCGGATGCTGATGTTCGGTGCGCTGATGGTGTTGATGATGATCTGGCGTCCGCAAGGCCTGCTGCCTATGCAACGTCCACACATGGAGCTGCGTCGATGAGCCGCGAAATTCTGCAAGTCAGCGGCCTGAGCATGCGCTTCGGCGGCTTGTTGGCGGTCAACGGCGTGGGCCTGACCGTCAAGGAAAAACAGGTGGTGGCACTGATCGGCCCGAACGGCGCCGGCAAGACCACGGTGTTCAACTGCCTGACCGGCTTCTACAAGCCCAGCGGCGGCACCATCCTGCTCGATGGCCAGCCGATCCAGGGCCTGGCCGGGCACCAGATCGCCCGCAAGGGCGTGGTGCGGACCTTCCAGAACGTGCGCCTGTTCAAGGAAATGACCGCGCTGGAAAACCTGCTGATCGCCCAGCACCGCCACCTGAACACCAACTTCTTCGCCGGCCTGTTCAAGACCCCGAACTTCCGCCGCAGCGAGAAGGAGGCCATGGAGCGCGCGCAGTACTGGCTGGAGAAGGTCAACCTGACCGAGTTCGCCAACCGTACCGCCGGCACCCTCGCCTACGGCCAGCAGCGCCGCCTGGAAATCGCCCGCTGCATGATGACCCAGCCGCGCATCATCATGCTCGACGAACCGGCAGCGGGCCTGAACCCGAAGGAGACCGAAGACCTCAAGGCGCTGATCGCCTACCTGCGTGAGTCGCACAACGTCACCGTGCTGCTGATCGAGCACGACATGAAGCTGGTGATGAGCATTTCCGACCATATCGTGGTGATCAACCAGGGCACCCCCCTGGCCCACGGCACGCCGGAAGAGATCCGCGACAACCCTGACGTGATCAAAGCCTACCTGGGGGAAGCGTAAATGCTGAAGTTCGAGAACGTTTCCACCTTCTACGGCAAGATCCAGGCGCTGCACAGCGTGAACGTGGAGATCAACCAGGGCGAGATCGTTACCCTGATCGGCGCCAACGGTGCCGGCAAGTCGACCTTGCTGATGACCCTGTGCGGCTCGCCGCAGGCGCACAGCGGCAGCATCAAGTACCTGGGTGAAGAACTGGTCGGCCAGCCGTCCTCGCACATCATGCGCAAGAGCATCGCGGTGGTGCCGGAAGGCCGCCGTGTGTTCTCCCGCCTGACCGTCGAGGAAAACCTGGCGATGGGCGGTTTCTTCACCGACAAGGGCGATTACCAGGAGCAGCTGGACAAGGTGCTGCAGCTGTTCCCGCGCCTGAAGGAGCGTTATATCCAGCGTGGCGGCACCATGTCCGGTGGCGAGCAGCAGATGCTCGCCATTGGCCGGGCGCTGATGAGCAAACCCAAGCTGCTGCTGCTCGACGAGCCCTCGCTGGGCCTGGCGCCGATCATCATCCAGCAGATCTTCGACATCATCGAACAGCTGCGCCGTGATGGCGTGACGGTGTTCCTGGTGGAGCAGAACGCCAACCAGGCGCTGAAGATCGCTGACCGGGCGTATGTGCTGGAGAACGGCCGGGTGGTGATGCAGGGTACTGGGGAAGCACTGTTGACCGACCCGAAGGTGCGCGACGCGTACCTGGGGGGTTGACCGGGAAAAGGGCCATCTACTGGCCCTTTTTTCTACCTGCCAGAAATGTATTGCCTGTGCTGGCCCTATCGCCGGCAAGCCAGCTCCCACAGGCCCCCACAACTTTCAGGAACTGTGGGGTACCTGTGGGAGCTGGCTTGCCGGCGATAGGGCCAGCACAGGCAACCATTAACTTGTGATCCAGCGCCAGCCTGAGTAACGTGGCCTGCTTTCACGGCAAAGACCCCCGGAGCCCGCCCCATGCGCCTCACCCCCACCCTGCTGCTCACCGCCCTGCTGCCCCTGTTCGCCGGCTGCCAGCTCATGGCTGACGCCCCCAGCGACCCGAACATCGGCACCACGCGCATGCAGGGCGAGTTGCGTGCTGCCGGAGGCCAGCTGCTTTTCAAGCCGTGCAGCGAAAACCGCACTTTCGTGATCAACGACGTCGCCGCCACCGGCATCCTGCAGGAAGCCGCCAACCTCGCCAAGGACGCCAACGACAAGCTGTTCGCCGACGTCCGTGGCCGCCTCACCGGCAGCAGGCAGGCCAACAACGACGGCCAACTGGAGGTTCGTCGCCTGTACCGCCTGGAACCTTCCACCCGCGCTTGTGAAGACCCCAACTTCAAGCAGCTGACCCTGCGCGCCAACGGCCACGAACCGGAATGGGACATCAAGGCCAGCGGCAAAGGCATGGTGCTCAACCGCGTCGGCCAGGAACCCCTGCCCCTGCCCTTCCTGGAAGAAGAAGTGCCCGGCGGCGGCCTGACCCTGACCAGCGAAGCCAACGGCCAGCACGTGGAGCTGTGGGTCGCGCCACAACGCTGCGTAGACACCGCCACCGGTGCCATCCACCACCTGCGCGCCGAACTGCGCATCGACGGCAAGACCCTGCAGGGCTGCGGTTACTACGGCGGTGCGCGCGACAACTGATCGCCGGGCGCTTTTATCCTGCCAGTCGGGGCGGCGAACAGCTTATACTTGGCGGTTTGTGTAAAGCCGCCGGCCGCCCATGGCCGGGATACTGGACCCTGCCATGCTACGAATCACCGAACTGAAGCTGCCCCTGGACCATCCCGACGAAGCCCTGCGTGAAGCCATCGTCCAGCGCCTGGGCATCCGCGACGAGCAACTGCTCAGCTTCAACCTGTTCAAGCGCAGCTACGATGCGCGCAAGAAGAACAGCGAACTGCTGTTCATCTACACCATCGACCTGGAAGCCAGCAACGAAGCCGAACTGCTCAGCAAGTTCGCCGACGATCGCAACATCGGCCCGGCGCCAGACGTGACCTACAAGTTCGTCGGCCAGGCCCCTGCCGATCTGCAGGAGCGCCCGATCGTGGTCGGCTTCGGCCCGTGCGGCATCTTCGCCGGCCTGTTGCTGGCACAGATGGGCTTCAAGCCGATCATCCTCGAGCGCGGCAAGGAAGTGCGCCAGCGCACCAAGGACACCTGGGGCCTGTGGCGCAAGAGCGTGCTCAACCCCGAGTCCAACGTGCAGTTCGGCGAAGGCGGCGCCGGTACCTTCTCCGACGGCAAGCTGTACAGCCAGATCAAGGACCCGCAGCACCACGGCCGCAAAGTGCTGGAAGAGTTCGTCAAGGCCGGTGCGCCGGACGAGATCCTGTACATCAACAAGCCGCACATCGGTACCTTCCGCCTCACCGGCATGGTCGAGCAGATGCGTCAGGACATGATCGCCCTCGGCGCCGAAGTGCGCTTCCAGCAGAAGGTCACCGACCTGCTGATCGAGGATGGGCAGCTGACCGGCGTGGTGCTGGAGAGCGGCGAACAGCTGCACTCGCGCCATGTGGTGCTGGCCCTGGGCCACAGTGCCCGCGACACCTTCCGCATGCTGCATGCCAAGGGCGTGTACATGGAAGCCAAGCCGTTCTCGGTGGGCTTCCGCATCGAACACCCGCAAACGCTGATCGACAAGGCGCGCCTGGGCAAGTACGCCGGTCACCCGAAACTTGGTGCCGCCGACTACAAGCTGGTGTACCACGCCAAGAACGGCCGTTCGGTGTACAGCTTCTGCATGTGCCCGGGCGGCACCGTGGTCGCCGCCACCAGCGAGCCAGGCCGGGTGGTTACCAACGGCATGAGCCAGTACTCGCGTAACGAGCGCAACGCCAACTCCGGCATCGTCGTCGGCATCGACCCCGAACGCGATTACCCGGGCGGCCCGCTGGCCGGCATCGAGCTGCAGGAGCGCCTGGAAGCCCACGCCTATGTGATGGGCGGCAGCAACTACCAGGCCCCGGCGCAGCTGGTGGGTGACTTCGTCGCCGGCCGGCCGTCGACTGCGCTGGGCAGTGTCGAGCCGTCCTACAAACCGGGCGTGACCCTGGGCGACCTGGCGCCGAGCCTGCCGGACTTCGCCATCGAGGCCATTCGCGAGGCACTGCCGGCGTTCGACCGGCAGATCAAGGGCTACAACCTGCATGATGCGGTGCTGACCGGGATCGAGACCCGCACCTCGTCACCGCTGCGCATTACCCGCGGTGAGGACTTCCAGAGCCTGAACCTGAAGGGGCTGTTCCCGGCGGGTGAAGGGGCTGGGTATGCGGGCGGGATCCTGTCGGCGGGTGTCGATGGCATTCGTATCGCCGAGGCGGTGGCGCGGGATCTGCTCGGTCTCTGAGCCTTTATTGCCTGCCAGGGCCCTTTCGCGGGCTCGCCCGCTCCCACAGGTGCAGCGCCCGCGATACCTGTGGGAGCGGGCGAGCCCGCGAATAGGCCCTGACAGGAATCAGAATTATCCAACCCAAATATCAGATTCTTCCTCCCCCTTCCTTCCCCATCTGCATCTAGGCTTCCCTCAGCCCAGCCAGTAACAACATATAACAAAAACGAATATAGTTTTTGTTTGAAAGCATATCGTCACAGGCTAGGGTGTACGCCCGTTCCATCGTCAACTGCTCATGGAGAGCCTATAGCCCGTGCGTAGCCTGTTCACCCGCTTCTTCCAGCTCGAAGCCGCCAGCGGCCTGCTGCTGATCGCTGCGGCCATCCTGGCCCTGGTCATCAACAACTCGCCATTGTCCTACCTGTACAGCGGCCTGCTCGACGTCCCCGTCGCCGTCCAGGTCGGCGCGCTGCACATCGCCAAACCGCTGCTGCTGTGGATCAACGACGGCCTGATGGCCCTGTTCTTCCTGCTCATCGGCCTGGAGGTCAAGCGCGAGGTGGTCGACGGCCACCTGTCCAAGCCCTCCCAGGTAATCCTGCCAGCCACCGCCGCCGTGGGCGGCATGGTGATACCGGCACTGATCTACTGGTTCATCAACCGTGACAACCCGGCGGCCGTGGCCGGCTGGGCGATCCCCACCGCCACCGACATCGCCTTCGCCCTCGGCGTACTGGCCTTGCTGGGCAAGCGCGTGCCGGTGTCGCTGAAACTGTTCCTGATGACCCTGGCGATCATCGACGACCTGGGTGCGATCATCGTCATTGCCCTGTTCTACTCGGGTACCCTGTCGAGCGTGTCGCTGCTGCTGGCCGCCGCCTGCCTGGTAGTGCTGGTGGCCATGAACCGGCTTGGCGTGGTCAAGCTTGGGCCGTACATGGTCGTTGGCCTGATCCTGTGGGTCTGCGTGCTCAAGAGCGGTGTGCATGCCACCTTGGCCGGGGTTGCCCTGGCCCTGTGCATCCCGCTGCGCACGCGCCATGCCGAACGCTCGCCACTGCTCGCCCTGGAGCACGCCCTGCATCCTTGGGTCGCCTACGCCATCCTGCCGCTGTTCGCTTTCGCCAATGCCGGTGTATCCCTGGCAGGCATGACCGTAGAAAGCTTCACCCACCCGGTGCCACTGGGCATCGCCGTAGGGCTGCTGCTGGGCAAGACCGTGGGTGTCTTCGGCCTGACCTGGGTCGCGGTCAAGCTGCGCCTGGCCGCGCTGCCTGCAGGCGCCAGTTGGGGGCAATTGCTGGGTGTGGCGATACTTTGCGGTATCGGCTTCACCATGAGCCTGTTCGTTGGCTCGCTCGCCTTTGTGCCTGGCAGCAGTGATTACGCCGGAATGGACCGCATGGGTATTCTCACCGGCTCGTTCTTCGCCGCCGTGATCGGCTATGCGATAACCGCCATGGCCAGCCGCAAGCCCAACGTCGGCTGACCTGGCCGCAGCATGAAAAAACCCCGACTGGCGAGCGCCATGTCGGGGTTTTGTCTTGTTGGGCAACGGTCAGTGCGTGACGCGGCTGGTGCCATCGACAGTCATGATGCGCACGCGGTCGCCAACGCGGAAGATCTCGTTCTGCTGCACGGCCTGCACATAGGCACGCATGCTGCCATCATCCTCACGCACGGTGATTTCGACACCTTGGGTACGAGTCAGCCCTTCTTCGGCGGCGGAACCGGCCAGGCCACCGGCAACGGCACCGATCACGGCAGCGACGATACTGCCACGGCCACCACCCACGGCGCTGCCGGCCACGCCACCGACGATGGCGCCAGCACCACCGCCGATCGGGGTCTTGGTGCCTTCGATCTTGACCGGGCGCAGGGACTCGATGGTGCCCATGCGCACGGTTTGCACGCGGCGGGCCTCATCACGGGAGTAGCTGTCACCGGTCAGGCTCGAGGCACAGCCACCCAGCAACAACGACATGGTGGTAAAGGTCGCCACCAGCAAAGCGGATTTACGCATGGGTAAAGTCTCCATAAGTCAGGTGCTCATTAGACGCTGCACGTTGACGGCTGTCACGGTACAAACGTAATAAAATTGTTTTCATTCAGCCAAGGGACAGCCTGCGTGGCTGTGTCGAGGCCTTTCAAGTGAGACCAAGGATAGCCATGGATTACTTCATCGTCGTGGTCACCACCGTTGCGGGGTTGTACTTCCACTGGTGGCTGTATGTGCGCATGCGCCGCTGGATGGACCGTGACCTGGCGTTGTCGCTGGCTGGGGCGGACCCTGCAAAACGCACGTATATGCTGCAAAGGCTGGAGCAGGCGCGGGTGGAGAAGGTGGGGCGCAAGCAGTTGGCGGGGTGGTTGGAGCGGGAGGCTGCGGGGTATCCGGGGTAGCCTTGGAGATTGCTGGGGCCGCTTTGCGGCCCTTTCGCGACACAAGGCCGCTCCCACAGATTGGGTCTGCGCTGTACCTGTGGGAGCGGCCTTGCGTCGCGATGGGCTGCGCAGCAGCCCCCGGAATCTCAGGGCGCCAACCGCTCCCGCAGCCACTGCCCATCCACCAGCCGGTAGTTCAGTCGGTCATGCAGGCGGCTGGCCCGCCCCTGCCAGAACTCGATGCGTTCAGGCAGCAAACGATACCCACCCCAATGTTCCGGGCAATGCGGCTGGGTGTCGGAAAAGCGCGCCTCGGTGGCCTTGACCAGCCCCTCCAGCTCCTCACGGCCGGCAATCACCCGGCTCTGCGGCGAAGCCCAGGCCCCCAGGCGGCTGCCCAGCGGGCGTACCTGGTAGTAGGCGTCCGACTCCTGGGGCGTGACCTTTTCCACCCGCCCTTCGATGCGCACCTGGCGCTCCAGTGCCGGCCAGAAGAAGGTCATGGCGGCGAAAGGGTTGACCAGCAGTTGCTGGCCCTTGGCACTATCGTAGTTGGTGAAGAAGGTGAAACCACGCTCATCGAGCCCCTTCAGCAGCAAGATACGGCAGTGAGGGCGGCCTTCACCATCGACAGTGGCCAAGGTCATGGCGTTGGCTTCCACCGGTACCTGCTCGGTTTTCACCGCATCGGCGAACCACTGGTGGAACAGGGCGAATGGCTCCCCCGGGGCCTGGGCTTCGGCCAGGCCATCACGGGTGTAGTCGCGGCGCATATCGGCCAGGGATTGGGTCATTGCTGCGTTCCTTGACGATCAGTTGGTCTTCGCAGGGCTGTTGGCAGCTACTTTCTTGTCAGTGGTAGCTTTCTTGGCGACGGGCTTGGCCGGCGCGGCTTTTTTCTTGGCCGTGGTCTTGGCTGGCGCCTTGGCCTTGGCTTTGGTCACAGGCTTCTTCGCCGCAGCCTTGGTGGTCGGCTTGCTGTCGGCAGCCTTGGCGGCAGGCGCCTTGACGTCCTGCACCGCCACCATCGGGGCCCGCGCCGGGGCGGCTTGCTGATACTTGGCCAGCAGGGCGACCATGGTGTTCTGCGGGGTCAGCAGCATTTCCACACGGCGGTTCAGGGCACGGCCCTCGGCGCTGTCGTTGGCGGCGCGCGGCATTTCCGAGCCCATGCCCTTGAGGTTCAGGCGATCACGCTGCAGGCCGCTGAGGCGGAAAATGGCCGACACCGAAGCGGCGCGCTCCAGGCTGAGCTTCTGGTTGGCGGCAGCGACACCGCTGCTGTCGGCATGGCCGAGCACCAGCACGGCGGTCTTGGCATCGCCCTCGACAGTCTTGGCCACACGAGTGATCGGGCCCAGGGTCATCGGCAGCAGCATGTTCGGACGATCAGGGTTGTACGAGCTGTCCACCGGGATGGTTACGGCCAGCACGTTGTCACGGCGTTCCAGTTCCAGCTTGCTGCCCTTGATCGCCTCACGCAGCTTGGGCTCGTACTCGTCCAGCCAGGCCTGGGTGGCCTTCTGGTCGATCTTCGGTACCACCGGCCCCTTTGCCTGCTTCTCTTCACCGCCGAACGGCCACCACCAACGGCTGGCGTTGTCGGACTTGGCGTCGGCCTTGGCCACGTTTTCCGTGACGGCTTGCTTCACTTCCTGCTCGGCAACCTTGTCCGAACCGAAGGGCCACCAGCTCGAGGCGCTGTCCTTCGAGCCGTCCTGGGAGTGGCTGGCGCAGCCGGTAACGGCGGTCAGGCACAGGGCGAGTGCTAAGGTTTTGTGTGAAGACATCAGCGATACACCATGAAATAGAAAGGAATTTTGCCTACGCCTTTCAGGCGTTGGCATTGAGGATAGTCAAAGGGGTGGGCCAACACCCGCATTACCCGATCAAAGGCAACTGGCAAGGACGCGTACCAGTTTCTGGGCTCGCGGGTCCATGAGCACATAAGGGCCGAGGGTATTGACCACGAAACCGAAGGCCACATCGTGTTCCGGGTCAGCGAAACCGACCGAGCCACCGGCACCTGGGTGGCCGAAGGCGCGGGCCCCGAGGCCGAAGGTGGCATTGGCCACGTCGGGCTGGTCGAGCATGCAGCCCAGGCCAAAACGGGTCTGGGTGAGCAGGGTGCGATCCTGCCCGAGGCTGTGCTCACGGGTCAGTTCGTCGAGCAGTTCGGATTCGAGCAGGCTGCCGTCCAGCAACCCGGCATAGAAGCCCGCCAGGCTGCGTGCATTGCCATGGCCATTGGCCGCTGGCTGCTGCATGCGCCGCCACTCCGGCTTGTTGGTACTGGTCAGGATCGCCGGCGGGTTGGTGAAGGCACGGGTCGACAGGGCCTCGGGCTCGCGCATGGTCACCTGCAGCAGGCGCTGCGCCGCAGCGTCCCCGGCGTTGCCCTTGCCACGGGCGATGTGCGCCACGCGATAAAACTCATCGTCCGCCAGGCCGACATGAAAATCCAGCCCCAACGGCCGAGCGGTACGGGCCACGATCGAGTCGCCGGGGCCACGGCCGTCGGCACGCCGGATCAGCTCGCCGATCAGCCAGCCGTAGGTAATGGCGGCATAGCCGTGCTCGGTGCCGGGTGTCCACCAGGGCGTTTCGGCAGCCAGCGCATCGACCATGGCCTGCCAGTCATACAGCGCTTCGGCCGGCAGCAGCTCACGGATGGCCGGCAAGCCGGCACGGTGGCTGAGCAACTGGCGCAGGGTGATAGCCTGTTTGCCTGCCTGGGCGAACTCGGGCCAGTAGTTGGCCACCGGCGCATCGAGCGTCAGCTTGCCCTCGCCGACCAGTTGCAGGGCGGTGACAGCGGTGAAGGTCTTGGTGCAGGAGAACAGGTTGGCGATGGTATCGCTGTGCCAGGCCTGCTGGCCGTCCTTGTCGGCACTGCCGGCCCACAGGTCGACCACGGTTTCGCCACCAACCTGGATGCACAGCGCGGCGCCACGCTCCTGGGGATCATCGAACAGCGCGGCGAAGGCTTCGCGCACTGCTTCGAACTTCAGCTCATAGTGACCCTGGATCTGCACCCGCTGTTCTCCGTACGACCAATTCCGAAAATGGTGTGCATTGTTTCAGTAGTTTGGCGTTTTGCAAACTGGCTTGGGCTGGGTGGTTACGATGAACGGTAGCCAAGCTGGACTTACTGTGGGAGCGGGCGTGCCCGCGAACACCGGCATAGCCGGTGCCATCCACCCGGTCGCCTGATTCGCGGGCACGCCCGCTCCCACATCCATTTGCACTAGTCAGGGAATCGGCTTTTCCAGTTGGGCACGCAGCTGGCTCATTGCCTGCAAGTTGCTCTTGCGCACGGCATCGACAAACCCCGGATATGGCATATCGGTGATCGCCACCAACCCGAGGTGGCCGTTCTCGCCATCGAGCAGGCGGCCGCTGGCCGGCTGGTCGAGGTACTGGAACCAGTGCGCGCCAACGATCATCGGCTGCGCCAGGGCCGCCTTGAGGAAGTTGCCGTAGGCCGGGCCACGGTCTTCTTCCCGCGCCACTTCCAGCGGCCCCGGCCAGAACGGCCCGCGATCGCGCGAGCCGAACTGGAACTCGGACACCAACACCGGCTTGTCCAGCTCGGCCAGGCGGGCGAAGTCGTAGCCATCCTGCGGCTTGAGGGTATAGAAGTTGAAGCTGAGCACATCGCAGAACTCCGCGCAGGCCTTGACCGCCTCCGGCGTGCTGACGGCATAGCGCCCCCCCAGCAGCAGGTGATTGGGCGCATGCCACTTCAACGAGTCGGCAATGGTCCTGAAGTAGGTTTCGGCGAACACCTGCTGGAAGTGCTGGTAATCACGCTCGATTTCCGGGTGCTCCGGGTCGGGCAACGGTGCCTCGAAGCCCGGGTCCTCCATCAGTTCCCAGGCGGTCAGCTCGATGCCCCAAGCCTTGGACAGCCCTTCCTGGTTGCGGTACTTGTCACGCAACTGCTTGAGGAAGGCGCGCTTGGCCGGTACATCGGTGGTCAGGCGCAAGGTACCGTAGGCCAGGCCGTAACGCGCTTTCGGGTCGCTACCGGGAGCGGCCCAGGCCAGTTCGTTGTCGGCGAAATAGCCGATCAGCCAGGGGTCGTCACGGTGATCGCGGGCGGCAATGGCCACGGCGCGCTCGGTAGCCATGGCAAAACGCGGGTCGAACGGGTCGGGCATGCGACCCCACCAGTCCATGCCGGTGCTGATGCTGGCGTAATCCCCCACGATCGATAGCGGCAAGGTGTACGGCATGCGCCTGGCCTGGCCCAGGGCCGGCTCGCTCCAGTTGCCGACCGTGTTGAAACCCCAGGCCTGCAGGCGGTCGAGCGCATGCGCCTGCCAGCGGGCACTATCCAGCGCCAATGGTGGGCAGTTGGCCGACTGCCCTTCTACCGCGGGCGGGCAGGGTTTGCCATAGGTGCGCTGCAGGTTGGCGGCATAGAAATCGAACCAGCGCCCCTGTTTGAAGTTGCGCCCTTGCGACGAGGGGTTGCCGTCGTCGTTGTTGCCATCGCCATAGAAGGCGGCCAGTGCATCACCCTCGCCCGGCAACGCCTTGAACATCCCTTCACGCCCGGCGACGTAGGTACGCCCGCCATCCGCGGCCACGGCATTCACCCCCAGGGAATAGAACGGGTGCCCCTCGGGCGTTACCAGGTACCAGCGGCCGTCACGCTTTTCGGTGCGGAAGAAGCCTTTGGCCTCGAACGCCGGCCCGGCCAGCAGGCCACCGTATGCATCCAGCTGCTGCTTGCCACGCTCTGCCAGCCAGCCTTTGAGCTGTTGCTGCTCGCGTGCATCGGCCACCTTGAGCTGCTCGTCATTGGCAACCTTTTCAGGCCAATGGCCGCGGGTGGACTGGCCATAGGCATCGATCAGCTCATGGTAGGCCGCCTTGTAGGCCTGGTCGTCATCCTGGATGCCGACCCGCTCGATCAGCAGGTTCTGCGCCACCTTGGGGTTGGGGATACTCAGGCTGACCGACGCCACCTGCTTGAGGTCGACCGCGCCGGCGCTGCTGGTCAGCAGCAGGCGCTGGCCGCCATGGTTCCAGGGCATGGGTGGGCCGGCGCGCATGCCCTGGCTCAGCGGCGAGCTGGCCGTCAGCGGTACCATCACGGTTTGCGCAGGACCGGCCGGAAGGTCGATGCGGCTGGTCAACGTGCGTCCATCACTCCCCTGCACCACGACGTCCACGGTCAGCGCCCAATCCATCGCGCTTTGCAGGCGCAAGGTCAGGAACTGACCGCCGGACCAATCCCACACACCGCTTTGCGGGCTCAGCCGCAGGGTCGGCCGCTGGGCCGGGTTGAACACCACGCGCCGCAACACTTCACCTTCGGCCGTCTGCTCCGCGTTGTACTGCGGCATGCCGGCATCCTCGGTCGCCACGTTGACCACCGAGGCCGGGCGCACGAAGCTGAACAGCGTCTGCTGCCCAGCCAGCAAGGGCGAGCTGAACAACAGGGCGAAAACGGCGGGCAGGGTACGGCGGACCATAAGGCTGGGGCTCTCCTTCAGGGCCCTCATGGCCCACGACTGAGTAATGGACAACGCGCCGGAGCAAGTGTGCTCCGGCGGTCAGGAAATCTCCCGCCGGAACGGCGGCAGCGCATTGAGAATAGCCTTGCCGTAGCGCTGGGTGACCAGGCGCCGGTCAAGCAAGGTGATGACGCCGCGGTCCTGTTCGGTTCGCAGCAGGCGGCCGCAGGCCTGGATCAGCCGCAGCGAGGCGTCGGGCACGGCAATTTCCATGAACGGGTTGCCGCCGCGAGCTTCGATCCACTCGGCCAACGCCGCTTCGACCGGGTCGTCGGGCACGGCAAAGGGAATCTTGGCGATCACCACGTGCTCGCAGTAGGCACCCGGCAGGTCGACACCCTCGGCAAAGCTGGCCAGGCCGAACAGCACGCTGTGCTGGCCATCGTCGACCCGCGCCTTGTGCTTGTTAAGGGTTTCCTGCTTGGACAGGTTGCCCTGGATCAGCACCAGCTTGCGCCAGTCACGGTCCAGGCCATCGAACACGTCCTGCATCTGCTTGCGCGAGGAGAACAGCACCAGCGCGCCGCGGGCATCTTCGACGATGCTCGGCAGTTCGCGGATGATCGCTGCGGTATGCGCCGCCGCATCCCGCGGGTCGGCCTTGAGGTCGGGGACCCGCAGCAGGCCGGCATCGCCATGCACGAACGGGCTGGGCACCACGCAGGTGACCGCGTCACGCGGCAACCCCGAGCGCATGCGGAAGCGGTCGAACTTGCCCAGCGCGGTCAGCGTCGCCGAGGTCACCAGCGCGCCATGGGCCACGCTCCACAGGCTGCGGCGCAGCATTTCGGCGGCCAGGATGGGGCTGGCGTTGACTTCGATATCGAACAGCGCACCGCTCTCGGCCAGGGTCAGCCAGCGGGCCATGGGCGGGCTGTCTTCCGGGTCTTCGGCGGTAAAGGCCGTCCACAGCTCCCAGTTGCCTTGGGCACGGGTGACCAGGCTACCGAACAGCGGGTACCACTCCTCGGCCTGGTGGCTGGCGATGCCGATGTTGACCTCACCGTCCATGCCTTCCTTGAGCAGGTCGACCAGGCGGGTGAACAGGTCGTTGAGGCGGGCAAAGCCCTTTTTCAGCTCGATGCCCACTTCGCGAATCTGTTCCGGCACCACGCCGCCTTCGAAGCGGTAACGCGGGCGCTCACGGCCTTCGTTGTCCTCGCTGGGGCGGAAGTCGGCAACCTGCTCGCACAGGGTGAACATGAACTGCTGCTGGGTGCGCACTTCCCGCGCAAGCTCCGGCACCTGCTCGATGTACTTGCCCAGGTCACCAGGCAACGGGTGCTGGGCCAGCAGCTTGGTCAGGTTCTTGGCGGTCTGCTCCAGCCAGTCGGCAGTGGAGCGCAGGCGTGAATAGTGGGCGAAATGGCCGATGGCCTTGTCCGGCAGGTGGTGGCCTTCGTCGAACACGTACATGGTGTCGCGCGGGTCGGGCAATACCGCGCCGCCGCCCAGGGCTAGGTCGGCCAGCACCATGTCGTGGTTGGTGACGATCACGTCGACCTTGCCCATGCCTTCGCGGGCCTTGTAGAACACACACTGCTGGAAGTTCGGGCAATGACGGCCGGTGCATTGGCTGTGGTCGGTGGTCAGGCGTGCCCAGTCCTGGTCTTCCAGGGCTTCGGGCCAGCTGTCGCGGTCACCGTCCCAGCGGTTGCCGGCAAGCTTCTCGATCATGCTGTTGAACAGCTTCTGGCTGCGCTCGTCGACTTCGATGTGGAAGCCTTCTTCCTCGAACAGCTGGGCGGTGGCCGATTGGGCGTGGCCCTCCTGCAGCAGGATGTCGAGCTTGGACAGGCACAGATAGCGGCCACGGCCCTTGGCCAGGGCGAAGCTGAAGTTCAGCCCGCTGCTGCGCATGAGGTCGGGCAGGTCCTTGAAGACGATCTGCTCCTGCAGCGCCACGGTGGCGGTGGCGATCACCAGGCGCTTGCCGGCGGCCTTGGCGGCCGGAATGGCAGCCAGGCTGTAGGCCACCGTCTTGCCGGTACCGGTGCCCGCCTCCACTGCCACCACGGCAGGCTCGCCAGCACGGCGGCCTTCTTCGTCGCAGGCGATGTCGCCGAGCACCTTGGCCACTTCGGCGATCATCAGGCGCTGGCCATAGCGCGGCTTGAGGCTCTTGGCTTCGAGAAAACGCGTATAGGCGCCCTGGATGGTGGCTTTGAGTTCGTTGCTGATCATGGTCTGCAGGCGCCCGGCGGGCTGGATATATTTTCAGTGTTTCGCATGGGGCGGCTATCATACCCCGCTATTGCCCTTTATGCCGCATGGAGATCCGGATGCTTGCCTTTGCCCTGCCCTACACACTGCATGTCCTGGCCGCCCTGGTGTGGGTCGGCGGCATGTTCTTCGCCTGGCTGGTGCTGCGCCCGGCAACGGTTGCAGCCCTTGAAGGGCCTGCCCGGCTGCGCTTGTGGGTGGAAGTTTTCCGACGCTTCTTCGGTTGGGTCTGGCTGGCCGTGGCGATTTTGGCGATAAGTGGTATCGGCATGTTGCACATGCGCTTCAGCGGCTTCGAGACTGCACCGAAGTATGTGCAGGTGATGATCGGTGGGGGCATCGCCATGTTTGCCCTGTTCATGCGCATCCAGGCGCTGCTGCTGCCGGAGTTGAGGGCCGCAGTGCAGGCCGAGGACTGGCCGGCAGGTGCGGCAGTGCTGGGGCGGATTCGGCGGATGGTGGGAATCAATCTGCTGCTGGGCCTGGCGGTGGTAGCCGTGGCCAGTTCGCGGCTGATGCTGTGATATTGCCTGCACCGGCCCTATCGCCGGCAAGCCAGCTCCCACAGGTACTGCACATGTCTTGCCGGCGATAGGGCCAGTACAGGTTTTCACAAGCGCTGCAGAATCAGCTCACCTGCAGCGCCGGCCAACCCAGGCTGGCCCGGCTGCCCCGGCCGGCCGTTGGCGCCGGCGTCTGTGCGGTACACCAGGCAACCCTTGCTAGCCCCGCCCTTGCCGGCCTTGCCTGCAGCCCCGGCCTTGCCCGGTGCGCCGCCGTCCAGGCGCACCACGATGCGTTCTTGCGGGAAGCCCTGCGGCACGCTCAAGCGGATGCGCCCACCCGGCGCACCATCGTGCCCGTTGCCGCCGTCATCGCCATTGGCACCGCGGCTGGCCTGGCCCCAGGTGCAGCCACCGGCCTGGCCGTTGGCGCCATCGAGCCCCACGTACCCCGGCGCACCGGCACCGCCACGGGCATCGATGGCCAGGCGCTCGGCATCCACTTCAGCCAGTTTCAGGTCCAGGCTGCGGCCCGACCGGGCTCCCCGCTGGTAAGTACCCGCCGCTCCCGGCGCACTGAATTCGCTACCCTCACCCAGCCGCGCGCTGCGCGCCTCGATCAGCAACGGGCTATCGGACGGTGCAATGGCGATACGCGCATCGCGCCCCAACTCCAGTTGGTCGACCTTCAACTCAGCGAGCGTGGCAGGCAGCAGCAGGGTTGCGGCATCGGCGACACGCAACTGTGCCAGGTGCACGCTTGCCGACTTGTCGGGCAGGCGCAGCATGGAATTGGCAGCGACCTCCAGGCTTTCGGCCTGGGCCAGGGGAACGGCCAACATGGCCAGCAACATCAGATTACGCATTTCGCGGCGCCTCCTGCACACGGGGGATGGACATGACATGGAAGATACCCGTCAACAGGATCTGCAGACGATCGAACCAGCGGTGGCTGCGCCCGCGCAGGCTGCCATTGAAGAACAGCACTTCGAGCAGGTGCAGGCCCAGCAAGGTGATGCCGGCGGCGTTGATCAGCAGGTTGAACGGCAAGGGTTGTGGCATCAACTGATTGAACAACACCACACCCCAGAAAGCGACTGTCAGGACCTTGCCCAAGCCCAGGATGAACTTCATATCCCGCCCCCATGGATTGTTGTTATGTCGAGACGGCCCGTTCGAGCGGGCCGTGCGACCAACATTAACTGCAATGTCAGGACAGGCGCCAGCACCACTCAGTTGAGGTGCAGCTCCACCCGTCGGTTGCGGGCGCGGCCCTCCTCGCTTTCGTTGTCGGTGAGCGGTTCACTCTCGCCGCGCCCCTGGCTGGTGACCTTGCCCGCCTCCAGCCCCTGGCTGATCAGGTAAACGGCCACGCTGCTGGCGCGGCGTTCGGAAAGTGCCTGGTTGTAGCTGTCGGAGCCCACGTTGTCGGTATGCCCGATCACGCTTACTTTCGCCACTGTCGGTGAATCGAGCTTCGCCACCAGGCCTTGCAGGCGCTGCTGGGCCGCCGGGGTCAGCTCGGCGGAATCGAAGGCGAACATCACCGCGCCGTTGTCATCCAGGATGATCACCTCTGGCGAGGGTTCAGTGGCGGGCGGCGATGCGGGGTACACCTTCAACGGGCAACCCATGTGGTCGACCGCAGTGTTGGCGGGGGTATCGGGGCAAAGATCGCGGCGGTCGAAAATACCGTCGCCATCTTCGTCGCCATCCTGGGCGTAACAGATCAGGCCCCCGGCAATGGCGCCAAGGGCACCGCCGCCAGCCGCCCAGCTCGAACTTTCGATGGCGCCCAGGCCACCACCGACCAGGCCGCCGAGCAGGCTGCAGATGGGCCAGGTTCTCTGGTTGAGCGGCGCGCCGCCATCGCTGTGGGTGGCGCAGCCCGCGAGCAGGCTGGCAGCCACCAACAGCGGCAGCGCCGCCTTCGACGTCACACTCATGCTGAATGCTCCTGTGTCATTGGCCACGGACGGCTGACCGCCGTTGAAGGCGCGCCCGTGCCACTGCTCAAGGCACGGGCGCACGCCGTTCTACCGCTGGATCTTGATCTCGGTACGGCGGTTCATGGCGCGCCCATCGGCCGTGGCGTTGTCTGCCACCGGCTGGGTTTCACCAGCACCGACCACCGACACGAAGCTGCTGCGCGGCACACCGCTCTCGACCAGGTAATCGGTCACCGAGTGGGCTCGGCGCTCGGACAGTTTCTGGTTGTAGCTGTCGGAGCCGACGCTGTCGGTATGGCCGCTGACGCTCAGGCGGGCGGACGGCGCTTCCTGTTTCAGGCGCGTGGCAATGGTGTTGAGGCGCTCCTTGTCGCTGGCGGTCAGGCGCGCAGAGTCGAACTCGAAGTGCACATCGCGGATGACGATGACTTCTTCCTTCTGCACCACCACTTCCTCGACCACCGCGGCCGGCTCTGGCGGGCAGCCGTTGGCATCGACCTGCACACCGCGCGGGGTGCCTGGGCACTTGTCACGGCTGTCCGGCACGCCGTCGCCATCCTCGTCGCCATCGCCATGGGCCCAGCAATAGCCCGCCGCCAGGCCACCGCCCAGCAACGCGCCCCAACCAGCCCAGCTGGAGCTCTCGATGGCGCCCAGGGCAGCGCCGCTTACACCCCCGACGGCGGCACATTTCGGCCAGTCGGTCTTTTGCAAACCTGCACAACCAGTCAACACACTGGTGAGCAGAACCAGGGGTATCGCTGTGCGTACTATGCTCATTTCATTGCTTCTCCTAGGGGGAATCGGCATAAGGCCGATTTCAGGGAGTAAAGACCGAGCATCTGATCCCTGCCACCAATAAGCCACGACACAGTCACATGCCTCTTTGCCCGCACGCTGCGGCCCGCTAGTCTTGGACGACTTCAACGAGGATTGCCAATGACCGACGGTTTTTCCCAGCGCACCCCGCAGCAGGCCCTGGCGGCCCTGCTCGAGCGCTTCACCCCGCAACGCCTGCTGCTGGTGGGCACGCGCTTCCCGGCGCTGGACGCCTTCGCCCAGGCGCACCCACAGGTAACCATCGCCACGGCCGCCCCAGGCCCGTTGCCGGCCGAACTGGCAGCCCAGCGCTTTGACCTGGCGGTACTGGTGGACTGCCTGGAGCACCTGCCCAAACGCACCGGCCTGGAATTGCTCGGCGGCATTCGCAACCTCAATGCCAGCCGGGTCGCGGTGCTGGCCGACCTGGCCGCCTGTGGCTGGCAAGACACCGATTTCTTTGCCCTGGCCCTGTCGGCCAGCGAGAAATTCCGCCGTGACCAGCAGGTATTGAGCCTGTTCACCTATGATCTACATGACTACAAGCAGGTACCGGACTGGCTGAATGCCAAGTTCTGGGCCAACCCTGAAAACTTCGGCAAGTACTGGTGGTGATGATGAGTGTCTCGGTCTGCCCTTGTGGCAGTGGCAACCTGCTCGACGCCTGCTGCGGGCATTACCATGCCGGCACCCCGGCACCTGATGCCCAGGCGCTGATGCGCTCACGCTACAGCGCTTACGTGCTGGGCCTGGTCGACTATCTGGTGGCCACCACCCTGCCCGCCCAGCAAGCCGGCCTGGACCGTGCCGCCATGGCCGCCTGGAGCGCCCAGAGCACCTGGCTGGGCCTGGAGGTGGAAAGCGCAGAGGTGCTGGGCGGCCAGCCGGAGCACGGCTTTGTCACCTTCACTGCACGCTGGCACGACCAGGAGGGTGACCATCAGCACCGCGAACGCTCGGCATTCGTCCAGCATGCCGGGCGCTGGTACTTCATCGACCCCACGGTCGGGCTCAAGGCCGGGCGCAACGACCCCTGCCCCTGCGCCAGCGGCCAGAAGTTCAAGAAATGCTGCGCCAGTTACGTGGGTAGCTGAACATGATCGCCCGCACCCGCCCGCTGCTGCTCGCCACCCTGATGGCATGCCTGGCACTGCTGGCGGGCTGCGCCAGCTGGGGCAGTGACGACTGGCGCGAGCCCGAGGTGCACCTGGTCGAAGTGGAGACGGTCAAGGCCAGGTTGCTGGAGCAGGAGTTCGTGCTGCATCTGCGAATCGACAACCCCAATGACAGCCGCCTGTTCATCCGCAACCTGTCGTACGCCATACGCCTCAACGACCTGTTGCTGGTGCAGGATGAAACCAGCGTGTGGCGCAGTGTCGGCGGGCATGCCCGGCGTACTTTCAAGATCACCGCGCGGACCAACCTGTGGCAGCACCTGAAACCACTGGCCAAGCTGCTGAAAAGCGAACAACCGCTGCACTACAGCCTGCAGGGCGAGCTGGCGACCGGGTTGCTCATCCATCGGGACCTGCACTTGTCGCGCAGTGGTGAGATAATCCCCGGCGATTACAAACCGGAGTAACCCTGCAATGTCCCAGCAACCCCACGTTCATGGCCCTGACTGCAACCACGATCATGATCACCACCACGATCATGGCCATGTACACGGCCCGCACTGCAACCACGGCCACCAGGAGCCGGTACGCAACGCCCTGAAGGACGTTGGCCGTAACGACCCGTGCCCGTGCGGTAGCCAGAAAAAGTTCAAGAAGTGCCACGGCGCCTGACCTGAACAGCGCTTGCGCGTCCCTGCCGCGGGCCGCGCAGTGGGTAGCCGGGGCCTAGCTGGCCCTGGCAGGCCCTGAAACCTTGCGCTGCAGCAACCCTGCGGTGGCCATGAGCAGCACGATGCACAGGGCCATGCAAATGGCATTGGTGCCATCCCAACCGACCGTGCCCAGCAACAGCGACGGGCTGAATGCGCCAATGGTCGCGAACACCGCGATGGCCAGATCGTTCTTCCCCTGCATCCGCATCGCTGCCGGGCTGTTTTGCAGCGTCTGCGCCAACAGCGCCCCACCGCCCACGTAGGTCAGGTTCCAACCCAGGCCCAGGGCTATCAGTGACAAGGTCATCATCGCGTAGCTGTGCGACCACATGTTCATGGCCGTGCAACCGATCAGCAGGCCCAGGCCGAGACAGATGGTGGCCCGGATGCCGAGCTTGTGGATGATGGCGCCGGTGAAGAACGACGGCGCAAACATGGCAATCACATGCCATTGAATCGCCAGGCGAACGTCGGAAAAGTCCTCATGCATGTGTTTCATGTGCATGGACGCCTGGATCATCAGCAAATTCATGATCCCATAGCCCAGCGCGGCCACTGCCATGGCCACGGCAACCACCGGGCTCAGCGGCTCGGCGGTCGTGCCAGCCGGTTTCGCTGCACGGACGTTACTGGCGGTGCCGGTATCGCCGGGCAGGCAGGCCGCTGTCAGCAACGACATCACCGCCAGGCCGACAAAAGCGGCGTAGCACAGCGAAAACAGCGGATACCCACCAACGTCCCTCAGGCACTCGGTGAGCGCCGGCCCGACCACGGCGGCGATCACCCCACCGGCCACGACCAGGGAAAGCGCCTTGGGCTTCAGGTTCTGGGCCAGATTGTCGGTGGCCGCGAAGCGGTTGAAGTTGGCAAACGCAATGTAGATGCCCAATGCCGAATGGCTGATCACCAGCATCGGGAACTGCTGGTACTGCACCGCCAGGTAACCACTGATGCCAGACACCGCCAAAGGGATCGAGCCCAGCATGAAGGCGCGCTTGCGGCCAATACGGCTCATCAGCCTGGAGACTGGATAGGTGGCCAGCATCAGGCAGAGGAACTGGAAACCATAGGGCACGGTGGACCACGTGGCGGCAGGCGCCAGCGCCGCCCCGACAATGGCCGCCATGGTCACGGACATGACCGCAGTCGTCAGGTTGATCGATTGCGCGGTGAAATACAGGTACGTGCGCCGCGGGAGTGTGCTCGACATAGCGTGTGCTCACGGTTGGTGGACGGGTCGATTCGGCATTGGGAAAGCTGCCGACAGGTGCATGGTCGCATCTGCCGTGCCCTGAAATTCGAACAGTCGACGCGCTTTCCGGTTAACTGTTAGGCTGTTTTTTCTAACAGCTGCTGGACCCGCCATGCGCCCGCACAGCCTTCATGACCAGTTGAAACAGCGCCTCGAAGCCGGCGAATGGCTGCCCGGCCAGCGCATGCCGTCCATCCGCAAGCTGACGGCGGCGGTTGGCTGCAGCTACCACGATGTCGTCTCCAGCTATGCCCGGCTGGTCAGCGAAGGTGTGTTGACTGCCATTCCTGGCCGCGGCTACTTCGTCGCCAGCCACACACGGCAAACCGGCGCAGTGGATGCGCCCGCAGGCATGGCCGGCGACCCACTGTTCAAGCTGCTGCAGGGGGGCCAGCACTACATCAAACTGGGCAGCGGCTGGCTGCCACCCGCCTGGCGTGACACCGAGCTGCTGGCCAAGGCGATTCGGCGCACGGCGCGGCTGGAGCAGAGCTCGTTGGCGGAATATGGCGACATCCAGGGCTACCTGCCCATGCGCAAACAGCTGTGCGTGCACCTGAAACGCCTGACCCGTGTCGATGCCCGGCCAAGCCAGTTGCTGACTACGCTGGGCGCCACACAAGCGCTGGACCTGGTGGCGCGGTTGTTGATCAAGCCAGGCGATCACGTGTTCGTCGACGAGCCCGGCAACGGCAACCTGATCAAACTGATCCAGTTGGCCGGCGGCCACGTGGTCGGGGTGCGCCGAACCCAGGACGGACCAAGCGTGGAAGACATGCAGGAGCACCTGGCCAGGCACAAGGTGAAGGCGTTCTTCTGCAACAGCACCTTCCACAACCCGACCGGCGGCAACATCAGCCCGCACAATGCCTTCAGCGTCCTGCGCCTGGCGGTGGAACACGACTTCTTCGTGGTCGAGGACGATGTCTACGGCGACTTCAGCCCGGGTGTGCGCCAGACCTTTGCCGAACTGGACAACCTTGAGCGGGTCATCTACATCGGCAGCTTCTCGAAATGCCTGTCCGCTTCATTGCGCGTGGGCTACATCGCCTGCTCGGCAGAGCTTATAGAGCCGCTGACGCGCCTGAAGCTGCTGACCTGCGTGGCGGTGCCGGCGTTTTGCGAACGCTTCGTCAACACCATCTTGTCCGACGGCACCTATGCCCGGCACATGCAAGACCTGCAGCAGCGCCTGATCCGGCAGCAGGCGCAGACCCAGCAGTTGTTGCGGGCGCGTGGCTGGCAGTTCGACATAACGCCCCAAGGCGGCATGTTCCTGTGGGTCTACCACCCCGAACTGGCCGACCTGCAGCCTTTCATGCGTCGCCTGGAACAGCACAAGGTGCTATTGATGCCAGGCTCGGCCTTTGCCGTCAGCCGTGACTATCAACGCCTTGCTCGCATCAATTGCACGCACTTTTCCGACGCCGTGGCCGAACATTTCAAGGTTTGAGTCGGCACTGGCAAATAAACCGCCCAGGGACCTTGCACGGCGCCTGCGCGCTCACTACCTTAGCGCCTTTCGAAACCCGCCACGCCTTGCAGGAGCCCTTGTCATGGCCGCCTCCGCCTTTCCTCCATTCCGCCCGCGGTTCGCAACCGCTGCCACGCTGCTCGGCATGCTCGGGCTGGCCGGCTGCCAGACGGGCGGCTACCAGGGCAGCGTGCCACCGACCAGCGGCGTGCAGCCGCTCAAGGGCCTGGCGCAGAACGTCTCGGTACGGCGCAACGCAATGGGCGCACCACTGATCGAAAGCAGCAGCTTCCATGACGCCCTGTTCAGCCTGGGCTATGTGCATGCCGGCGACCGCATCGAGCAGATGGTCGCCATGCGCCTGCTGGCGCAAGGCCGCCTGGCCGAGCTGGCCGGCAGCGACGCGCTGGACATCGACCGCCTGATGCGCGCGGCCAACCTCAAGCAGAGCGCCGCCCAGCAGTACGCCGACGCGTCGCCACGGCTCAAGCGCTTCTTCGAAGTGTATGCACGCGGGGTCAACGCCTACCTGTTCCGCTACCGCGACAAGCTGCCCGCCGGCCTGGCCAGCAGTGGCTACCGCCCCGAATACTGGAAGCCCGAAGACTCGGCGCTGATCTTCAGCCTGTATGCGTTCAGCCAGTCGGTGAACCTGCAGGAAGAACTGAGCGCCCTGACCCTGGCGCAGAAAGCCGGCAGCGACAAGCTGGCCTGGCTGCTGCCCGGTGCCCCGGACGAGCCGTTGGCCGAAGCCGAAGTGGACAAGCTCAAGGGCCTGAACCTCGCCAGCCAGTTGCCGGGGCTACCGGCCCTGGCAGCTGCCAGCCAGAAGCTGGCCGACCTTGACCTACTGGGCAGCCCGGGCTCGGCCAACCTGGCCCTGGCGCCGCAGCGCAGCCGTAGCGGCAAGAGCCTGCTGGCCAGCGACAGCCGAGCCGCCTGGGCCCTGAGCCCGGTACAGATCCACACCGGCAAGTACCAGGTCGCCGGCCTGTCGTTGCCCGGCCTGCCGATCGTGCTGGCCGGCTACAACGGCAAGCTGGCCTGGAGCAGCAGCGCGGTCATGGCCGACAACCAGGACCTGTACCTGGAGCAACTGCGCCACCAGGGCAGCCAGCTGAGCTACCTGGCCGACGGCAAATGGCTGCCGGCCCGCGCCCGTAGCGAAACCTTCTTCGTCCGCGGCCAGCGCCCGCTGCGCGAGGTGATGTACGATACCCGCCACGGCACCCTGCTGGCCCAGCCAGGCAATGCCAGCCTGGGCCTGGCGCTGAACCTGCCACAGTTCAAGGGCGACCGCAGCCTGGATGCGCTGTTCGACCTGACCCGTGCCAAGAGCGTGGAGCGTGCCTTCGACAGCACCCGTGAAGTGACCGCCGCCGCCCTAAACTTCGTCTTCGCCGAACCCGAGCACATCGGCTGGCAAGTCAGTGGCCGCTACCCCAACCGCCGCGAAGGCCAGGGCCTGCTGCCCTCGCCGGGCTGGGACGGGCGCTACGACTGGGACGGCTATGCCGACCCGATGCTGCACCCTTACGACCAGGACCCGCCCGCCGGCTGGATCGGCCACGCCAACCAGCGCAGCCTGCCGCGTGGCTATGGCATGCAGCTGTCCAGCACCTGGTACTACCCCGAGCGCGCCGAGCGCCTGGCCCAGCTGGCCGGCAATGGCCGCCACGACAGCCGCAGCCTGATGGCCCTGCAGAACGACCAGACCACCCTGCTGGCCGACAAGCTCAAGCAGATGTTCGACGCCCCGGGCATGGCCCAGCCGCTCAAGCAGGCGATCGACGCCCTGCCCGCCGCACAGCGCGACAAGGCCCGCGACGCGCTGGCCCGGCTCAAGGCCTTCGATGGCCGCCTGAGCCCGGTATCGGCCGATGCCGCACTGTACGAACTGTTCCTCCAGGAAGTGGCCCGGCAAACCTTCCTCGACGACCTGGGCCCGGAATCCGGCCCGGCCTGGCAGGCTTTCGTCAGCAATGCGCGGTTGTCGTTCTCGGCGCAGGCCGACCACCTGCTGGGCCGCGACGACAGCCCGTTCTGGGATGACCGCAGCACGCCGCAGAAAGAAGACAAGCCGGCCATTCTCGCCCGCAGCCTGGCTGGCGCGGTGGATGCCGGCACCGCGCAACTGGGCGCCGACCGCCGCGCCTGGCAGTGGGGCAAGCTGCACCAGTACCGCTGGCCTGCACCGGCCTACCATGGCCTGGGCGACGCCCTTGGCCGCTCGCCGCTGGCTGCCGGTGGCGACTTCACCACCCTGGCCCTGACGCCATACACCTGGGGCAGTGACTTCGACACCCGCCTGCCGGCCTCGGCGCGGATGATCGTCGACTTCGGCCAGGCCGAGCCATTGCAGGTGCTGACCAGCAGCGGGCAATCCGGCAACCCGGCCAGCACGCATTACAGCGATGGGCTGGATGCCTGGTTCAAAGGGCGCTTCATGAGCCTGCCACTGCAGCAGCAGAACTTCGG
The DNA here is from genome assembly GCF_002453565.1 of Pseudomonas sp. UBA6753. Lineage (NCBI taxonomy): Bacteria > Pseudomonadati > Pseudomonadota > Gammaproteobacteria > Pseudomonadales > Pseudomonadaceae > Pseudomonas > Pseudomonas sp. UBA6753. Next base: position 48,212 of record NZ_DKHD01000032.1, read on the forward strand.
GCGGGCGTATGGCAACCAGCGTTTGACCCTGGTGCCCGGCAAGTAAACCTCTCAATCAAGCCGCCACCTGTGGCGGCTTGGGCTATGCACTAAACAGCAACGACTGAAAGCTCGATCCGCTGTCCCAACACGTGCAGCGCATGCTCGACCTGCTCGATCTTGGAACGGTGCAGCAGATCGACCAGACGATCGACCTGGGGACGATTCACTCCAAGTCGGCGCGCCATCTCGGTCTTGCTGATTTTTTGTGCAACCATCGTATTCCACAACGCTGCCTTCGCGGCGGTCAGGGCTGGCAGACGTACGACGGGTTGACCTTCGGTTGGTGTTGCAGGCAGCGGAATAGCTATTTTTTGATCCACATAGAACGAAAGTGCGGACTCCAAGGCATCCACGGCATCGAACAGAGCTTCCTCCGAAGTGTCACCTGCGCAGGCCATCTCAGGCACATCGGGACAACTCACCCAGACACTGCCGTCTTCCAGATGAACGACTACCGGATATTCGAATACCATCACGTGCTCCCCTAAACCGTTCATGATTTCAACCCTAGGTCCTCGACCTGAGGACACAGTTAACCGCAAAAGGCGGTTCGGCATTTCTGAATGGCAAGTAGTCCATTTCGCTTGTTAAAACGTTCGAACTCTCATGACATTCCCGCGCTCCTAACAAGAACGTCGGCCACCAGCGCCCATACCATGGACCTCGTCATCGCCCGCCCCGAAGGCCTGTACTGTCCGCCCGGTGATTTCTACATCGACCCCTGGCGGCCAGTGGAGCGTGCCGTCATCACCCACGGCCACGGCGACCATGCCCGCGTCGGCAACCGCCATTACCTCACCGCCGCCCCAGGCGCCGGCATCCTGCGCAGCCGCCTGGGCCAGGACATCAACCTGCAAACCCTGCCGTACGGCGAACACCTGCTGCACCATGGCGTAACCCTGAGCCTGCACCCGGCCGGGCATGTACTGGGCTCGGCGCAAGTGCGTCTGGAGTACCAGGGCGAGGTCTGGGTCGCCTCCGGCGACTACAAAGTGGAACCCGACGGCACCTGCACGCCGTTCGAACCGGTGCGCTGCCACACGTTCATCACCGAATCGACCTTCGGCCTGCCCATCTACCGTTGGCCCAGCCAGGGCGAGATCTTCACCGGCATCAATACCTGGTGGCGCGCCAATAGCGAACAGGGCAAAGCCAGCGTGCTGTTCTGCTATGCCTTCGGCAAGGCCCAGCGAATCCTCCATGGGCTGGACGCCAACATTGGTCCTGTCCTCGTGCATGGCGCTGTCGAACCACTCAACCGGGTGTACCGGGACGCTGGCGTCTACCTTCCGCAAACCCGCTATGTCGGCGATATCCCACGCAACGACCCGCTGCTGCGCCAGGCACTGGTCCTGGCACCGCCTTCGGCGGGTGGCAGCAGCTGGATGCGCCGTTTCGGCGACTACAGCGATGCCTTTGCCAGTGGCTGGATGCTGTTGCGCGGCACCCGCCGCCGGCGCGGGGTAGACCGAGGTTTCGTGCTCTCGGACCATGCCGATTGGCCGGGGTTGCTCTGGGCCATCGGCCAGACTGGCGCAGAACGCGTGATGGTCACCCATGGCTCGGTCAATGTGCTGGTGCGCTACCTTATCGAACAAGGCCTCGATGCCCGCGCCTTCGTGACCGAGTACGGCGAGGAAGATGACGTGGTAGCTGCGGAGCCAGACGCATGAAGGCATTCGCCGAGCTGTACCTGAGGCTGGATGCGACCACCTCCAGCACTGCAAAGCTCACGGCGCTACGCGACTACTTCAGCACCGCCCCGGCTGTGGATGCCGCCTGGGCGGTGTACTTCCTGGTAGGTGGCCGCCCTCGCCAACTGGTGCCTACACGCGTGCTGCGGGAGCTGGCTGGCAGGTTGGCGGGGCTGCCTGACTGGCTGTTCGAGGAATGCTACCAGGCCGTTGGCGACCTGGCCGAAACCATCTCCCTGCTGGTACCGGAAAGCCACCACCCTGGCGACGACGGCCTCGCCCGCTGGGTCGAAGCCCATCTGTTGCCATTGCGTGGCCTGCCGGTCGAGGAGATCCAGCAACGCCTGCCGCCTCTTTGGGCGCAGTTGGACCGCCCCAGCCTGATGCTCTGCCTGAAACTCATCACTGGCAGCTTTCGCGTGGGGGTATCGAAGCTGTTGGTCACTCGCGCCCTCGCGCAACTGGCCGGGCTGGATGCCAAACGCGTGGCCCAGCGCCTGGTTGGCTACACCGACATCAGCCACCGCCCGACGGCAGCCAGCTATCAACGGCTGATAGCCCCGGAATCAGACGATGAACATAGCCAGCGTGGCGGCCAGCCCTACCCGTTTTTTCTGGCCCACCCCCTGCAGGTACCAACCGAACAGCTCAATGCACTGCTCGGGCCGCCAAGCGAATGGCAGATCGAATGGAAATGGGATGGCATTCGCGCCCAGGTGGTCAAGCGCGAAGGCCAACTGTGGGTCTGGTCACGCGGTGAGGAACTGGTCACCGAACGCTTCCCCGAATTGCACAGCCTGGCGCAGACGCTACCCGACGGTGTCGTGCTCGATGGCGAGATCCTGGTGTGGAAACCCGGCGGCTCAGCGGCTGAACTGGCTGTACAACCCTTTGCCATGTTGCAGCAGCGCCTGGGTCGCAAGACCTTGGGCAAGAAGCTGCTGAGCGACGCGCCGGTCGTGCTGCAGGCCTACGACCTGCTGGAATGGCAAGGCGAGGACTGGCGCAGCCGGCCGCAGCATGCACGCCGCCAACAGCTGGAACACGTGCTTGAGCAGCACCCATTGGCCCCGGTGTTGCTCTCGCCTCTACTCGAAGGCCGGGACTGGGCCGACCTTGCCTGCCAGCGGGAACAGTCCCGCAGCCTGGGGGTGGAAGGGCTGATGCTGAAACAGCGCGAGGCGTTGTATGGCGTGGGGCGCACCAAGGACATGGGCATCTGGTGGAAGTGGAAGATCGACCCATTCAGCGTCGATGCCGTGCTGATCTATGCCCAGCGCGGCCACGGCCGGCGGGCCAGCTTGTACAGCGACTACACCTTCGCCGTGTGGGACGCGCCAGCCGGTACGCCGGGTCGGGCACTGGTCCCCTTTGCCAAGGCCTATTCGGGGCTCAGTGATGAAGAAATGCGTAAGGTCGACGCCATCATCCGCAAGACCACGGTTGAAACCTTCGGGCCGGTGCGCAGCGTGACGCCGACGCTGGTGTTCGAGCTTGGCTTCGAGGGCATCGCGCTGTCCAGGAGGCACAAGAGCGGCATTGCCGTGCGCTTTCCGCGGATGCTGCGCTGGCGGCTGGACAAGCCAGTGGAAGAAGCGGATGACCTGGCTACATTGCAGGCGCTGCTGGCCTGAAACCAATTCGATACCACGTTGGCTTTTTCGCGGGCTCGCCCGCTCCCACAGGTTCATCACAGGCCCGAGGATTGTGAGGTTCCTTGTGGGAGCGGGCGCGCCCGCGAAGAAGCCGACGCGGTAATCGGGGCGCAATCGAAGGAGGCGCAAGCCCGAAAACTGTGCTTCCATCTCTGTGCCGACTGTGTCGCAGACCGTTTTCGCCACGCACCCAGGACCACCATGCACCATTCAACTCACGACCTGCTCTCGCCCGTTCCGGGCATTACCCGCCAGTTGCACAGCTTCCACTTCGGACCTCGCAGTGGCGGCAAAGTCTATATTCAGGCCTCGCTGCATGCCGACGAGCTGCCCGGCATGCTGGTGGCCTGGCACCTCAAGCGCCGCCTGGGTGAACTGGAACAGCAAGGCCGCCTGCAGCGCGAGATCATCCTGGTGCCGGTGGCCAACCCGGTCGGCCTGGAACAAGTGCTGCTGGACGCGCCGCTGGGGCGTTTCGAACTGCAAAGCGGCGAAAACTTCAACCGTAACTTCGTCGACCTTTCCGACAGCATCGGCGACCAGATCGAAGAACACCTGACCGAAGACCCGGCACACAACCTCGCGCTGATCCGCGAATACCTGCGCCGGGGGCTGGACGCACACCCGGCGCGCACACCGCTGCAGGCCCAACGCCTGATACTGCAGCGCCTGGCCTGCGATGCCGACATGGTGCTGGACTTGCACTGCGACTTCGAGGCGGTCGAGCACCTGTACACCACGCCAGACGCCTGGCCGCAGATCGAACCGCTGGCCCGCTACCTGGGTGCCCAAGCCAGCCTGCTGGCCACCGATTCGGGCGGGCAGTCGTTCGATGAATGCTTCAGCCTGGTCTGGTGGCAGCTGCAACAACGCTTCGGCAAACGGTTCCCGATTCCGCTGGGCTGCTGCTCGGTAACCGTCGAGTTGCGCGGCCAGGCCGATGTCAGCCATGACCTGGCCAGCAAGGACTGTCAGGCGATCCTCGACTTCCTTACCCATGCGGGGGTCATCGAAGGCGCAAGCCCGGCCCTGCCCGCCTTGCGCTGCTCGGCCACGCCGCTGGCCGCAGTAGAACCGGTGATAACGCCACTGGGCGGGTTGCTGGTGTACCACGCCCGGCCAGGCCAGCACCTGGAGGCGGGCCAGTTGATCGCTGAAGTCATCGACCCGCTCAGCGACCGGGTGACGGCCATCCGCAACAGCCAGCCCGGCCTGCTGTATGCACGTAACGTACGGCGCATGGCTACCGCAGGCATGGTCATCGCCCACGTCGCAGGCGAGCAGGTGTGCCGCAGCGGCTATCTGCTGGCAAACTGATTCGGTAAAACCATTGCGCCTGGCTGGTTGTCTCTAGAAACAAAGCCACCGAAGGACCCTATGCCCCATGCCCGCCGCCACCGACCTCGCCAAGGCCTGGTTCGCCAAGCGTGGCTGGAAGCCTTTCGCTTTCCAGCGCCGTGTATGGGCGGCCGTGGACCGGGGCGAATCCGGCTTGCTGCATGCCAGTACCGGTGCCGGCAAGACCTACGCGGTATGGCTCGCCGCGCTGCGGGCCTTCAAGGCCGAAGCCCAGGGGCGTCATGCTGCACCCTTGCAGGTGGTGTGGGTTACCCCCATGCGAGCCTTGGCCGCCGACACCGCCCGCGCATTGCAGATGCCGCTGGACGACCTGGGCCTGCCCTGGAGCGTGGGCATTCGCAGCGGCGACACCGGCAGCGCCGAACGTGCCCGGCAAGCACGGCGCCTGCCCAGCGTACTGGTCACTACCCCTGAAAGCCTTACGCTGCTGTTGACCCGGGCACAAGCTCGCGAAGACTTCGCCACACTGCGCCTGGTAGTGGTGGACGAATGGCACGAACTGCTGGGCAACAAGCGCGGGGTACAACTGCAACTGGCGCTGGCCCACCTGCGCCACTGGCACCCGAGCCTGCCGACCTGGGGCCTGTCCGCCACCCTCGGCAATCTTCAACATGCGCTGGACGTATTGCTGCCACAAGGCGGCTTGCTTGTACAAGGCAGACAAGACAAGCCGCTGCAGGTCGATACCCTGCTGCCAACGGCCATCGAGCGCTTCCCCTGGGCAGGGCACATGGGCTTGAAGATGCTCGACCAGGTCAGCCGGGAGATCGATGCCAGCACCAGTTGCCTGGTATTCACCAACACGCGGGCGCAGGCCGAACTCTGGTACCAGGCCCTGCTCGAAGCACGCCCCGACTGGGCCGGCCTGATTGCCTTGCACCATGCCTCGCTGGCCCGCGATACCCGTGACTGGGTCGAGCGCAGCCTCAAGCAAGGCAGCCTGAAGGCAGTGGTCTGCACCTCCAGCCTGGACCTGGGGGTGGACTTCCTGCCCGTGGAGCGAGTACTGCAGATCGGTTCCGCCAAGGGCATTGCCCGCCTCGTGCAACGGGCCGGGCGCTCCGGCCACGCGCCGGGGCGGCGCTCCCGGGTTACTCTGGTGCCCACCCACAGCCTGGAACTGGTGGAAGCAGCCGCCGCCAGGCAGGCCTTGGCAGCCGGGCACATCGAGGCCCGTCATTCGCCGCGCTTGTGCATGGACGTGCTGGTGCAACACCTGGTCAGCATGGCCCTGGGCAGTGGCTTTCACCCGGAGCAGTTACTGGCCGAAGTGCGCAGCACCTGGGCCTTTCGCGAGTTGCGCGACAGCCAGTGGCAATGGGCGCTGGACTTCGTCTGCCATGGCGGCAGTTCACTCAGCGCCTACCCGGACTACCAGCGCGTCGAGCGCCAGGCCGACGGTGCTTACCGGGTTGCCAGCGAACGCCTGGCACGTCGCCACCGCATGAGTATCGGTACTATCGTCAGCGACGCCAGCCTGCAGCTCAAGTACTGGAGCAAGGGCGGTGGAGGCAAGGCGCTGGGCAGCGTCGAAGAGGCGTTCATTGCCCGTTTGCGCCCTGGCGATACCTTGGTGTTCGCCGGGCGAGTGCTGGAACTGGTGCGCGTGGAAAACATGACCGCCTACGTACGCCGCAGCACCGCGCAAGGCAGCGGTCGCTCGCTGGAATGGTGGCCGCATGCCGCTTTCCAGCGAACTGGCCGACGCACTGGTCGAACAGCTTGGCGCAGCATCCCAAGGGCGCTTCCAAGGCCCGGAGATGCGTGCAGTGCGCCCTCTGCTGACCTTGCAGGCGCTATGGTCGGCGCTGCCCACCCCCGGCAAGCTGCTGGCCGAGACCTTCAAGTCGCGCCAGGGTTGGCACCTGTTCCTGTACCCGTTCGCCGGACGCATGGCCAACCTTGGCCTGGCCAACCTGATTGCCTGGCGAGTGAGCCGCGTGCAGCCGCTTTCGGTTTCGATTGCCGTCAATGACTACGGGTTCGAACTGCTCAGCCCGGGCAACGTGGACTGGGCAACGCATCTGCCACAGGCGCTGGGTACCGAATACCTGCTGGAGGATGTGCTGGCCAGCCTCAATGCAGGAGAAATGGCATTGCGCCGTTTTCGCGAGATCGCGCAGATTGCCGGGCTGGTGTTTGGCGGGTATCCGGCGGCGCAGAAAAGCCTGAGGCAGATCCAGGCCTCCAGCGGGTTGTTCTATGAGGTATTTCGCAAGCACGACGCCGGCAACTTGCTGCTAGCCCAGGCTCGGGACGAAGTGCTGAATGAGGAACTGGAGATCGAGCGGCTGCACCGGCAATTGCTGAAAATGGGGCAGTTACGGCTGGAGCTGCGACAGCTTGAGCGGCCCGGGCCGTTGGCATTTGCCTTGTTGGTGGAAGGCATGCGCGAAACGTTGAGCACCGAGAAACTGGCGGACCGGATTGCCAGGATGGTCGCAGAGCTGAATAGTGCGGCGGACGCTACGAAATGACCAACTTTCTATCCATCGAACACCATGGCCAGGTGCTCTGGCTGCTTTCGGACAAGGCCATCTACTGGCCGGCCCGTCGTGCCCTGCTGGTGGCCGATGTGCACATCGGCAAGGCAGCAAGCTATCGCGCCCTGCACCAACCGGTGCCACGCGGCACCACCGAAGCGACACTCGAGCGCCTGGATGCATTGCTGGCCGCGCATGATTGCGAGCAACTGATCGTTCTTGGCGATTTCCTGCATGCACGAACAGCGCGGGCGCCAGCAACGCTCACCAGGCTGCAGACATGGAGGGAACGGCACAAGGCCCTGAAAATCGTGCTGATACGCGGCAATCATGATCGCAACGCCGGTGATCCACCCGTGTCGCTCGAAATAGAAGTCATGAACGAACCCTGGCTGCTGGAACCCTTCGCGCTCCAGCACGAACCCGAACCGCACCCCAGCCACCCGGTACTGGCAGGCCATGTACATCCGGTATTTGTACTGCGTGGCAAGGCTCGGCAACGCCTGCGACTGCCCTGCTTCCTGATCGATGGCCAGGTCAGCCTGTTGCCGGCGTTCGGTGAATTCACCGGGGGGTGGGAAATCACGCCCACGAGCGCCAGCCGGGTGTACCTGGCAGGGGCAGACCGTGTCTGGGCGCTCTAGCGGAGTTAACTCAGGCTACAGGCGCCGGAGGAGGCTCATCAGGCAAGGTTGGCTCGCCCGGTTCCATGGGTGGTGTTTCACCGGGCTCCGGCGGTTGCGGGGTATCCGGGTCAGGCTGGTGGGGCACGCCGCCCGCCTGCATGGGCAGCGGGTGTGCCAGCAGTGACCATGGCAGCAACCCGACGTGGTTGGGCTGCAGACCTGCCAGCTTGGCACTGATTGCGGGGTGGAGTTTCATTGGCTGCTCCTGACAAGGCCACTGCGCATCATGCGCACCGGCGTTATCCAGTTGGAGTGCCAAAGGCGCGGGGAATTCCCCGCGCTCGTCGGCTCAGGTACGCGGCAGGGTGACGCCGCGTTGGCCCTGGTACTTGCCGCCACGGTCCTTGTACGACACTTCGCATTCTTCGTCGGACTGCAGGAACAGCATCTGGGCCACACCTTCGTTGGCGTAGATCTTCGCCGGCAGCGTGGTGGTGTTGGAGAACTCCAGTGTCACATGGCCTTCCCACTCGGGCTCGAGCGGGGTGACGTTGACGATGATGCCGCAACGGGCGTAGGTGCTCTTGCCCAGGCAGATGGTCAGCACATCACGCGGAATGCGGAAATACTCGACGGTGCGCGCCAGGGCGAAGGAGTTCGGCGGGATGATGCATACGTCGCTCTTGATGTCGACGAAACTGCCGGCATCGAAGTTCTTCGGGTCGACGGTGGCCGAGTTGATGTTGGTAAACACCTTGAATTCGTCGGCGCAGCGCACATCGTAACCGTAGCTGGAGACGCCGAAGGAGATCACCCGGCTGTCCTGTTCGCCGCGCACCTGGCGCTCGACGAACGGTTCGATCATGCCGTGTTCCTGCGCCATGCGGCGAATCCACTTGTCCGATTTGATGCTCATGGCGGGGTGTCCTGAAGAGTTGCGAGGTGAAAATTCGAGACGCGCATCTTACCGGTCCCAGCGCCCAGGTTAAAGTTCCATGCCTCATCCCGCGCCGGGCGGGGGCTGCAGCCGCCGTCGATCCGAATTTGCGTAAAGCGCCTTCTGACCATTGGCAGGTTGCGGAAAGTGGGGTAAGGTGGCGCCACTGTGCTGCACGTGACACCGAGAATCTCTAGTTTGATGCACGATCCTGATCGGCCCATCGCTGAATTTTCTGCTCTCTTTGCGCTCAGTCCCGGCCAGGGTTTTTCCTGACCGTTATCAAATTGTCCAAGGAGACAGAAAAATGTCCAACCGTCAATCCGGTGTTGTTAAGTGGTTCAACGATGAGAAAGGCTACGGCTTCATCACCCCTCAGTCGGGCGACGACCTGTTCGTGCACTTCAAAGCCATCCAAGCTGACGGCTTCAAAACCCTGAAAGAAGGCCAGGCTGTTACTTTCGTCGCTACCCGCGGCCAGAAAGGCATGCAGGCTGAAGAAGTTCAGATCGCCTAAGTCGATCGAAGCTTCCTAGCTTTCAAAAAACCCGCCTTCTGGCGGGTTTTTTTATGCCTGGCCGAAAGACCGAGTCGCCTGCTTCGCGGGCTTGCCCGCTCCCACAGGTACAACACAAGCTTCAAATGCTGTGCAGTCCCTGTGGGAGCGGGCAAGCCCGCGAAGAGAGCGACGCGATCTGACAGGTCAATCTTCGCTGATGGTAATGCTAGGCATCGCCGGCGCAGCAGCTTCCTGCAGCACGATCCGCGCGCCCACCTGGCGGGCCAGTTCCTGATAGACCATGGCAATCTGGCTTTCCGGCTCGGCGATCGCCGTCGGCTTGCCACTATCGGCCTGCTCGCGGATCAGCATCGACAGCGGCAACGACGCCAGCAGGTCGACGCCATACTGGCTCGCCAGCTTCTCGCCACCGCCTTCGCCGAACAGGTGCTCGGCATGGCCGCAGTTCGAGCAGATGTGCACAGCCATGTTCTCCACCACGCCCAGCACCGGGATGTTGACCTTGCGGAACATCTCCACGCCCTTCTTGGCATCCAGCAAGGCCAGGTCCTGCGGGGTGGTGACGATCACCGAACCGGCCACCGGTACCTTCTGCGCCAGGGTCAGCTGGATGTCACCGGTGCCCGGCGGCATGTCGATCACCAGGTAATCCAGGTCGTCCCAGGCGGTCTGGGTCACCAGCTGCAGCAGCGCGCCGGAAACCATCGGGCCACGCCATACCATCGGCGTGTTGTCGTCAGTCAGGAACGCCATGGACATGACTTCCACGCCATGGGCCTTGATCGGCACGAACCACTTCTGCTCGCGAATCTGCGGGCGAGTGCCTTCGGCGATGCCGAACATCACGCCCTGGCTGGGGCCATAGATATCGGCATCGAGAATACCCACCCGCGCACCCTCGCGGGCCAGCGCCAGGGCCAGGTTGGCCGCGGTGGTCGACTTGCCCACACCGCCCTTGCCCGAGGCCACGGCGATGATGTTCTTGACGTTGGCCATTGCCGGCACCTGGGCCTGGGCCTTGTGCGCGGCCACCACGCAGTCGATCGACACCTGGGCACTGCTGACGCCCTCGAGGTTGCCGATGGCGGTCTGCAACACCTGGGCCCAGCCGTTCTTGAACAGCCCTGCGGCATAACCCAGCTGCAACTGCACGCTGACCTGCCCGCCCTGGATATCGATGGCGCGCACGCAGCCGGCGCTGACCGGGTCCTGGTTCAGGTAGGGGTCGGTGTACTGGCGAAGCACGCCTTCGACGGCGGCACGGGTGACGGCACTCATGGAGACTCCCAATGGCAAACTGAATGTAAAACAGACGCCTATCCTAACCCGTCAATCGTCAGCAGATGCGCATGCGGGGTGAAATATCTTCGCCAGCCCTTTATAGTGGCCGATCAACCTCATTTTTACCCCGTCGCCAGATAAGTAGCCGAGCCACCATGTCCGAGCCACGTCAGATTCTCGTCACCAGCGCCTTGCCCTATGCCAACGGATCGATCCACCTTGGCCATATGCTCGAGTACATCCAGACAGACATGTGGGTCCGCTTCCAGAAGCTGCGCGGCAACCAGTGCATCTACGTCTGCGCCGACGACGCCCACGGTTCGGCCATCATGCTGCGCGCCGAGAAGGAAGGCATCACCCCGGAACAGCTGATCGCCAACGTCCAGGCCGAACACAGCAGCGACTTCGCCGACTTCCTGGTGGACTTCGACAACTTCCACTCCACCCACAGCGAAGAAAACCGCGAGCTGTCGGGCCTGATCTACGCGCGCCTGCGTGACGCCGGGCACATCGCCACCCGTTCGGTGACCCAGTACTTCGACCCGGAAAAGGGCATGTTCCTCGCCGACCGCTTCATCAAGGGCACCTGCCCCAAGTGTGCGGCCGAAGACCAGTACGGCGACAACTGCGAAAAATGCGGCGCCACCTACGCGCCCACCGAGCTGAAGAACCCCAAGTCGGCGATCTCCGGCGCCACCCCGGTACTGCGTGATTCCCAGCACTTCTTCTTCAAGCTGCCGGACTTCCAGGCCATGCTGCAGCAGTGGACCCGTAGCGGCACGCTGCAGGACGCGGTAGCCAACAAGTTGGCCGAATGGCTGGACTCGGGCCTGCAGGAATGGGACATCTCCCGCGACGCGCCGTACTTCGGCTTCGAGATCCCAGGCGAGCCAGGCAAGTACTTCTACGTGTGGCTGGATGCACCGATCGGCTACATGGCCAGCTTCAAGAACCTTTGTGCACGCCGCCCGGAGCTGGACTTCGACGCGTTCTGGAACGAAGGCTCCAAGGCCGAGCTGTACCACTTCATCGGCAAGGACATCGTCAACTTCCACGCCCTGTTCTGGCCAGCCATGCTCGAAGGCGCCGGCTTCCGCAAGCCGAGCGCGGTCAACGTGCACGGCTACCTGACCGTGAACGGCGCCAAGATGTCCAAGTCGCGCGGCACCTTCATCAAGGCCCGCACCTACCTCGACCACCTGCAGCCGGAATACCTGCGTTACTACTACGCGGCCAAGTTGGGCCGTGGCGTCGATGACCTGGACCTGAACCTGGAAGACTTCGTGCAGAAGGTCAACTCCGACCTGGTCGGCAAGGTGGTCAACATCGCCAGCCGCTGCGCCGGTTTCATTCACAAGGGCAACGAAGGCGTGATGGTGGCTGGCGATGCCGCACCGGAGCTGACCGAAGCCTTCCTGGCGGCCGCCCCGTCGATCGCCGACGCCTATGAAGGCCGCGACTTCGGCCGTGCCATGCGCGAAATCATGGCGCTGGCCGACCGTGCCAACGCCTGGATCGCCGACAAGGCACCATGGTCGCTGGCCAAACAGGAAGGCAAGCAGGATGAAGTGCAGGCCATCTGCGCCCAGGGCATCAACCTGTTCCGCCAACTGGTGATCTTCCTCAAGCCTGTCCTGCCAGTGCTGGCCGCCGACGCCGAGGCCTTCCTCAACGTGGCACCGCTGACCTGGAACGACCACCTGTCGCGCCTGGAAAACCACCAGCTGAACCCGTTCAAGGCGCTGATGAGCCGTATCGAACCGGCCAAGGTCGAAGCCATGGTCGCCGCCAGCAAGGAAGACCTGCTGGCCGCCGAAGCCAAGGCCCCGGCCGGCAACGGCGAGCTGGCCAAGGACCCGCTGTCGGCGGAAATCGAGTTCGACACCTTCGCAGCCGTCGACCTGCGCGTTGCACTGATCGTCAAGGCCGAGGCCGTGCCGGGTGCCGACAAGCTGCTGCAACTGACCCTGGACATCGGTGACGAGCGCCGCAACGTGTTCTCCGGCATCAAGTCGGCCTACCCCGACCCGTCCCAGCTGGAAGGCCGCCTGACCATGATGGTGGCCAACCTCAAGCCACGGAAGATGCGCTTTGGCGTGTCCGAAGGCATGGTCATGGCGGCCGGGCCTGGCGGTGAAGAAATCTACCTGCTGAGCCCGGACAGCGGTGCCAAGCCGGGCCAGCGCATCAAGTAACAAAACCTGCTGGACCTTGTGGGAGCGGGCGTGCCCGCGAAACTGACTACGCGGTGCATGGCACCGGCGTTGCCGGTGTTCGCGGGCACGCCCGCTCTCACAATGACTCCGGCACCTTGATGCCAAACCCGGACAATCGCCCCGATTCCCGGCTATCGTCATCTCATGAGCGACTACATCCTGGTCCTGATCAGCGCTGCGCTGGTCAATCACCTGTGCCTGCAACAACAGCCACTCCCAAGGCTGCACCTCCATGTGCACGGCCTCGCCTGCGCACTGTGCATTGCCTTGGGGGTGATCGGCGCACAACTACTGGTGCGCGGGTTGCTTGCCCCGCTGCAGGCCCAGGACCTTGCCCTGTTCCTGTTGCTGCCCTGGCTGGCCGTGCTTGCCTGGGGCGTGCCATGGCTGCTGACAAGGTGGCGCCCGAGCTGGCCGGTGACGCAACTGCCCGCGCTGCTGTTGAGCAACGCGGTAGTACTGGGGTTGGCCCTGCAACAGGCAAGCGACGACAGCACATGGCTCGCTACCTTGCTGCAAGGCCTGCTGGCCGGCGGCGGCTTCTGGCTGGCGTTGGTGCTGTTCGCCGACCTGCGCCAGCGCAGCGCTCATGCCGACGTCCCCGGGGCAATGCGCGGCCTGCCCATCGAACTGCTTGGGGCCGGGGTAATGGCCATGGCGTTTTCCGGCTTCAACGGGCTGTTCGCCCAATGACCGCCAAGCCCGACCCGCGGCTACGCACCAGCATGGGCCTGGTGTTGCTGGCCTGCGTACCTGGCCTGCTGGCGCTGTTCTGGCTGCATGGCTGGAGTTTGCTACTGAACCTGTTGCTGTGCGCCAGCGCCGCGCTGCTGTGCGAGGCGCTGTTGCTTACCTTGCGAGCACAACCGCTGCGCACTGCGCTGAATGACGGCAGCGCGCTGGTGACCGCCGTGCTGCTGGCCGCCGCCCTGCCCACCCTGGCGCCCTGGTGGTTGCCTGTGGTCGCAGCCAGCGTTGCCATCGGCATCGGCAAGCAGGCCTTTGGCGGGGTCGGGCGCAACCTGTTCAACCCGGCCATGGTCGGCTACGCCTTCGTGCTGCTGAGCTTCCCGTTGCAGATGAACCATTGGCCGGGGCCGGCACCAGGCCTGCTCGACAGCCTGCAGCTGGTGTTCGCCGGCGGTGAGCAGATCGATGCCTGGGCCCAGCCGACATTGCTCGACGGCCTGCGCCACAACCGCAGCCTGACCATCGATGAACTGTTCGCCAGCCACCCGGGCTTCGGCAGCATCGGAGGGCGGGGCAGCGAATGGGTCAACCTGGCGTTCCTGCTGGGCGGCCTGTTTTTGCTGCAACGCAAGGTGATCAGCTGGCATGCGCCGGTTGGCCTGCTGGCAGGGTTGTTCCTGTTCAGCCTGTTGGGCTGGAATGGCTCGGGTTCGGACTCCAACGGCTCCCCGCTGCTGCACCTGTTCTCCGGCTCGACCATGATGGCGGCGTTCTTCATTGCCACCGAACCGGTATCCGGCCCCCGGCAGGAGTGGGCGAAGCTGGGGTTTGGCCTGGGGGCGGGCCTGCTGATCTACCTGATCCGCACCTGGGGCAGCTACCCGGACGGTACGGCATTCGCCATCCTGCTGATGAACCTCATGGCGCCGAGCCTCGAACGCCTGGCTTTGCAGCGCCAGCAGGTTGCACGATGAAGCGCCTGGTACGTGATGTGGGCCTGTTGCTACTGACCGGGGTACTGGCACTGTCGGCCACCCTGGCCTGGCGACACTGGACCAGCGCGGCCATCGCCGACGCCGAGAAACAACTGAATAGCCGTCAGCGGCTGGCAGTGCTGCCAGAAGGCAGTTACGACAACCAGCCCCTGGACAGCCCGCTGCCCAGGCCCGCCGCACAGCGGCCAAACAGCCGTATCCTGGCAGCTTACCGGGCGACGCTGGCAGGCAAGCCGGCCGCCATCATCCTGGTCACCCAGGCCCAGGGCTATGCCGGGCCGATCGTGCTGAGCGTGGCCATCACCGCGGACGGCCGGCTGATCGGCAGCCAGGTAGTCGAGCAACAGGAAAGCCCCGGGCTGGGTGCACGCCTGGGTGATCCGCAGCTGAACTGGCTTGGGCAATTTGCCAACCGCCAGTTGGGCGATCGCTGGGCGCTGAAGCGCGACCAGGGCGACTTTGACCAGTTGGCTGGCGCAACCGTGACCTCACGGGCGGTGATCGGCGCGCTGCAGGAAGCGCTGAGCTACTTCGATGAGCAGCGCAGCGTATTGCTGGAGGGCGCCATGCATGAATAGGTTGTGCCTGCTCGGCGCAAGCCTGGTGCCCCTGTTGGGCGCCACCCGAACCCTGAGCGAAGGCGCCACCATCGGCGTGTGTGCGGTGCTGATGAGCAGCCTTCACCAGTTGTTGCTGGCCCCCCCTGCGCCAGCGGCTTGCCACCTGGACCTATGTGCTGGCCAGCCTGCTGCTGTTGGCGGCCCTGGCCAGTTGCCTGCAACTGGCGCTGCGTGCCTGGCTGCTGCCAGTGGCACTTGCCCTCGGCCACTATCCCGCACTGCTGTGCCTGCAATGCCTGGCCACTGACCACCTGCTGCCCGATCAAGGGCGCTGGCGCCTGCTCGCCGGCCACCTTTGTGCGCTGCTTGCCACATGCCTGCTGCTCGGCGCCAGCCGCCAATGGTTGGCCGACGGTACCGGCCTGCACCTGGCCAGTCTGGCCCCGGGCGCCTTGCTACTGCTCGGACTGCTGTTGGCCTTGTACAATCGCCTGCGCCCGGGCCCCGCCCAACCACGTCGTCAAGGAAAGCTCTGATTTCATGAATGCCGCCAAACGCCTGGAGATCTTTCGCAGGCTGCACGAAGACAACCCCGACCCGAAGACCGAACTGGCCTACACCACCCCGTTCGAACTGCTGGTCGCCGTGACACTGTCTGCGCAGTCCACCGATGTCGGCGTCAACAAGGCCACCGCACGCCTGTTCCCGGTCGCCAACACCCCCGAGGCCATCTATGCGCTGGGCGTCGAAGGCCTGAGCGAGTACATCAAGACCATTGGCTTGTACAACAGCAAGGCCAAGAACGTCATCGAAGCCTGCCGACTGCTGATCGAACGCCATGGCAGCCAGGTACCGCAAACCCGCGAAGCCCTGGAGGCGCTGCCCGGCGTGGGCCGCAAGACCGCCAACGTGGTGCTCAACACGGCGTTCCGCCAGCCAACCATGGCGGTGGATACCCATATCTTCCGGGTCAGCAACCGCACGGGCATTGCGCCAGGCAAGACGGTGCTGGAGGTGGAGAAAAAGCTGATCAAGTTCGTGCCAAAGGATTACCTGCTCGACGCCCACCACTGGCTGATCCTGCACGGGCGCTATGTGTGCCAGGCACGCAAGCCGCGCTGCGGCAGTTGCCGGATCGAAGATTTGTGCGAGTACAAGCACAAGACCTCCGACGATTGAGTCGATAGCTGGAAACCACCTGCAGCGATTGAAAAAATCTTTTTTACCAGCGTCTGCTTTCTGGTTATAAGGACGGCCAATGGCCCCTTGGCTTGGAGCGACTCATGAGTAGCGATAAAGACGACCTGTCGATCGAAGATGATTTTGTTGCCGCGGATGACGAAGCGGAACCCCAGGTAGAAACCGCAAAGACCAACCTGAGCAAGCGCCGCACCATCGATAATATGCTGGAAGAAAGGCGCCTGCAGAAGCAGCTGGCCGACTTCGACTACGATCTGTAACCCTGGCAAAGCCTCCTGGCTGGAGGCTTTACGGCCTTGGCGGTCAGTTCAACCCTTGCCGCTGCGCCAGCTCGATCAGGTCGACCAGCGAGCGCGCATTGAGCTTGAGCAACAGGCGCGACTTGTAGGTACTGACCGTCTTGTTGCTGAGGAACATGCTGTCGGCAATCTCCTTGTTGGAACGCCCTCGCGCCAGCTGTTGCAACACCGTCATCTCGCGCGCCGAGAGGCGGTTGACCATATCCGTCTCGCTTCCGCCTCTGCCGCGTGACACATGCAAGGCCTGGTTGGGGAAGTAACTGTAGCCCGACAGCACGGCCTTGATGGCGCTCAGCAGCTCGGTGAGTTCCTGCTGCTTGCACACATACCCCGCAGCCCCCGCCTGCATGCAGCGCATCGAGAAGTTGCCGGGGGCCTGCGATGTGAGCACCAGCACCTTGCTGCCCGGGCTGAAAGTTGTCATGCGACCGATCACCTCCAGGCCATCCAGCTTGGGGATACCGATATCGAGCACCACGATATCCGGCAGGTGTTGCCGTGTGAGTTGCAGCGCAGCCACCCCGTTGTCGGTTTCCGCCACGACGTCATACCCATGCCGCTCCATCAGCATGCGTACGGCCAGGCGTATGACCGGATGATCATCCACGATAAGCACTTTATTCATGCGATATCCATTCATTGCTTTTGCTTTGGCCCGCCAAGATAACCTACAGAACGCTTACTGGCGCGGTGATTTACCGGCGAAATATATGAACAGATAGAACCTACAACACTTACAGAAATTTCCTACACTCAACTGATGCACTTGTAACAATCAAATCCCCTGTTACCGAATGAACGGTATCACCGGCCGGTAAAAGTGCACCAGTTGAAAACCGGCCGACATCTCGGGAAATATTCAGTTCAAATACGCTGAACAGACACGGCCATCAGAATTCCGAGCGATTATTCTCACCCGGGAAACAATCCAGTCTTTAGTTGAGCATCGCCGTAAGGCAAAGATGTGCAAAATCGCTGGAGACGACCCATATGCACCAAGTACAACCTGTCGCCCCGCTGACGATCATTGCCATCTTCGCAGGGATTATCGAAGCCTCCGCCCTTGCCACATTGCCGTTTCTCAGCGAATCCAGCCAAAAGCTCTATACCTGGTTCCTGGTGGGCTTTCCATTCTTCCTGACGGCACTGTTCTTCCTCACGCTCAACTTCAATTACAAGTCGTTCTACGACCCTTCATCAAACAGGACGGCAAATGACAACACCTCGACACAGAGCGATGTGGCCAAACATGCAATGCCCGGTAATACCAGCGAAGCGCTGCAGGGTGAGCCTGTCACATTCATGTTTTCCGGCCCGGATGCCTATCGCATGATGGAGCAGCAATTGCTGTCCGCCCTTGCCCAACCGCCGCAGCAAGCGCGCACGTGGCGGTTTTGCAACCTGGATAGACGCCAGTGCGCACAACTATCGATCAGCGCGCTTGATGGACAGCAGGCGAGCGACGGCCATTGATATCACAGCCAAAAAAAACCCCGGCCTGAGCCGGGGTTCTTGCTGCACATGCCAGCGATCAGAGCAGCGAGCGGCCCTTGTTGGCAGCAATGCGCATACGCAGGGCGTTGAGCTTGATGAAGCCCGCTGCGTCCGCCTGGTTGTAGGCGCCGCCATCTTCCTCGAAGGTAGCGATGTTGGCATCGAACAGCGAGTCGTCCGACTTGCGGCCGACAACGGTGACGTTGCCCTTGTACAGCTTCAGGCGTACCACGCCGTTCACGTTGACCTGCGAAGCGTCGATCATCTGCTGCAGCATCAGACGCTCCGGGCTCCACCAGTAGCCGGTGTAGATCAGGCTGGCGTACTTCGGCATCAGCTCATCCTTCAGGTGAGCAACTTCGCGGTCCAGGGTGATCGACTCGATGGCACGGTGGGCCTTGAGCATGATGGTGCCGCCTGGGGTCTCGTAGCAGCCACGCGACTTCATGCCGACGTAACGGTTCTCGACGATGTCCAGACGGCCGATGCCATTGGCACCACCGATACGGTTCAGGTCGGCCAGGACGGTGGCCGGGGTCTTCTCGACACCGTCGATGGCAACGATGTCACCGTTGCGGTAGGTCAGCTCGATGTAGGTAGCCTGGTCCGGGGCGTTCTCGGGCGAGACGCTCCAGCGCCACATGTCTTCTTCGTGCTCGGTCCAGGTATCTTCCAGGACACCGCCTTCGTAGGAGATGTGCAGCAGGTTGGCGTCCATCGAGTACGGCGACTTCTTCTTGCCGTGGCGCTCGATCGGGATGCCGTGCTTCTCGGCGTAGTCCATCAGTTTCTCGCGGGACAGCAGGTCCCACTCACGCCATGGGGCGATTACCTTGACGCCTGGCTTCAAGGCGTAGGCACCCAGTTCGAAACGCACCTGGTCGTTGCCTTTGCCGGTGGCGCCGTGGGAAATGGCGTCGGCGCCGGTTTCGTTGGCGATTTCGATCAGGCGCTTGGCGATCAGCGGACGGGCGATGGAAGTACCCAGCAGGTACTCGCCCTCGTAGACGGTGTTGGCGCGGAACATCGGGAACACGAAATCACGCACGAATTCTTCGCGCAGGTCGTCGATGTAGATCTCTTTAACGCCCATTGCCTGGGCCTTGGCACGAGCCGGCTCGACCTCTTCGCCCTGACCCAGGTCAGCGGTGAAGGTCACCACTTCGCAGTTGTAGGTATCCTGCAGCCACTTGAGAATCACCGAAGTATCAAGGCCGCCGGAATACGCCAGTACGACCTTTTTTACGTCCGCCATGCCATCACTCCACGGGGTTGTACGGAAAGGGATCGATTCTAACGACGTTACGGATAAATTTACAGTGGGGCGACAGCTTCTGACGACAAAGCGACAGGAAGTTTCGGAAGGGCGACTTACCGTCGGAAAGTATGAAATACCGTGTTGGAGCGGCCTTCAGGACTTGGCAGGTGTTGGCTCAGGGGCCTTTTCGACAGGCTTCTCCACCGGCTTCTCGATCACCGTCACCCGATCCAGTTCAATATTCACCCGACGATTACGCGCCCGGTTGGCAGCATTGGTGTTCTTCGCCAATGGGTAACGCTCGCCGTGGAAACGCACGGTAATCTGCTCTTCCGGAACGCCATGGGCCTTGAGGTAGTCGGCCACCGCCAGTGCCCGGCGGCGCGACATGTCGCGATTGGTCAGGCGGTTGCCACTGTTGTCGGAGTGGCCGTTGAGCTCGACATGGTTCACCGTCAGGTCAGCCTTCATGTAGTCGAGGATCACGTCCAGCCGCGCCTTGGCCGCACCATCCAGCTCGAAGCCGCCCCCGGGGAAGCCCACCTGGGTCTGGCGCACCTGATCGTAATTCATCGGCAGCAGCTTGCCGGCACAGGCCTGATAGTCGCTGTAGGCCTTGGCGAAGCTGACCGGTAGCACACGCACTTCCATCGGCCTGCCCGCCTCGCCGGCGTAATTGCGTACCACCGTGCTGCGCCCATCGAGCAGGCCGTTGATCAGGCGGCTGGCCTGGCCCTGGGACGAACTGAACAGCACCCCGGTGCGGGCCATACGCACGCTGCCCAGGTTGATGTCGCTGCGCCCGGGTTGCCACGGCGCAGCGGCTGCCAGCAAGGTGGCCGTGCCCGCACCCAGTACATTGCTGTCCGAACGCAGCTGGAACACCGGCTGCTCGCCCGCGCGGCGCACGAACTCGCCGCTGCCGAAGCCGTCGATCGGCTGGATCAGCCGGCACTCGAACTGGTCACCCTCGACCTTCCAGGCGATGTTCTCCATGCGCGTCTGGAAGGTCAGCGCGCCGGCCGGCAGGCTGGCGAACAGGGTCAACAGGGCTAGGTAACGCTGGCGCACGGGCGGCTCCACAAATTCTGACGGCTTACCTGCAGGCTATCGGACGCCTGCCGGAAAACTTGATAGCCGTGCTCCACCCAGGGTTTTCCGGTAGCATTGGGGCTTGAGTTCGACCCGCCTGGAATCCCCAATGTCCGATCGCCTGACCCTCCTGCGTCCCGACGACTGGCACATCCATCTGCGCGATGGTGCCGTCCTGCCCCACACCGTTGGCGACGTGGCGCGTACTTTCGCCCGTGCCATCATCATGCCCAACCTGGTTCCGCCGGTACGCAATGCCGTCGAGGCCGGCGCCTACCGTGAGCGCATCCTGGCCGCCCGCCCGGCTGGCAGCCGCTTCGAGCCGCTGATGGTGCTGTACCTCACCGACCGCACCAGCCCCGAGGACATCCGCGCGGCCAAGGCCAGCGGCTTCGTGTACGCCGCCAAGCTGTACCCTGCCGGCGCCACCACCAACTCCGACTCGGGCGTGACCAGCATCGACAACATCTTCCCGGCCATCGAGGCGCTGGCGGAAGTTGGCATGCCGCTACTGGTGCATGGCGAAGTGACCCGCAGCGAGATCGACGTGTTCGACCGCGAGAAGCGTTTCATCGACGAGCACATGCGCCGTGTGGTCGAGCGCTTCCCCACGCTGAAGGTGGTGTTCGAGCACATCACCACCAGCGATGCCGCGCAGTTCGTCACCGAGGCCCCGGCCAACGTCGGCGCGACCATCACCGCGCAGCACCTGCTGTACAACCGCAACCACATGCTGGTTGGCGGCATTCGCCCGCACTTCTACTGCCTGCCGATCCTCAAGCGCAACACCCACCAAGTGGCGCTGCTGGACGCGGCCACCAGCGGCAACCCGAAGTTCTTCCTGGGTACCGACTCGGCCCCGCACGCCCGTCACGCCAAGGAAGCCGCCTGCGGTTGTGCCGGTTGCTACACCGCCTACGCAGCCATCGAGATGTACGCCGAAGCATTCGAGCAGCGTAACGCGCTGGACAAGCTGGAAGGCTTCGCCAGCCTGCACGGCCCGGCGTTCTACGGCCTGCCGGCGAACACCGACACCATTACCCTGGTCCGCGAAGAATGGACCGCCCCGGACAGCCTGCCGTTTGGCGAGCAGACCGTGGTCCCGCTGCGCGCCGGCGAAAAACTGCGCTGGCGCCTGCTGGAGGAAAACGCGTGAGCGAAGACCTCTACGAAGACGACCTGGACACCCAAGGCAGCAGCGGCTCGCGCCACCCGATGGCCGAGCGCTTCCGCGGCTATCTGCCGGTAGTAGTGGATGTTGAAACCGGCGGCTTCAACAGCGCTACCGATGCCCTGCTGGAAATTGCCGCTGTCACCATCGGCATGGACGAAAAGGGCTTCCTGTTCCCCGAGCACACCTACTTCCACCGGGTGGAGCCATTCGAGGGCGCCAACATCGAGGCGGCCGCGCTGGAGTTCACCGGGATCAAGCTGGACCACCCGCTGCGCATGGCGGTCAGCGAGGAAAGTGCGCTGACCGACATCTTCCGCGGCGTACGCAAGGCGCTCAAGGCCAATGGCTGCAAGCGGGCGATCCTGGTCGGCCACAACAGCAGCTTCGACCTGGGCTTCCTCAATGCGGCGGTAACGCGCAATGACCTGAAGCGCAACCCGTTCCACCCGTTCTCCAGCTTCGACACCGCTACCCTGGCGGGCCTGGCTTACGGCCAGACCGTACTGGCGCGGGCCTGCCAGAGCGCAGACATCGACTTCGACGGGCGTGAGGCGCACTCGGCGCGTTATGACACCGAGAAGACGGCCGAGCTGTTCTGCGGCATCGTCAACCGCTGGAAAGAGATGGGCGGCTGGCGCGATTTCAACGATTGAGTTGAAAAAGCATTCGCGG
Organism: Pseudomonas sp. UBA6753; assembly: GCF_002453565.1. Classification (NCBI taxonomy): domain Bacteria; kingdom Pseudomonadati; phylum Pseudomonadota; class Gammaproteobacteria; order Pseudomonadales; family Pseudomonadaceae; genus Pseudomonas; species Pseudomonas sp. UBA6753. Next base: position 70,459 of record NZ_DKHD01000032.1, read on the forward strand.
GCTTGCCCGCTCCCACAGGTACTGCAGTGGCCTCAGCCATTGTGCGATTTCTGTGGGAGCGGGCAAGCCCGCGAAGAGGCCGGCACAGGACGGCACAAAAAAACCGGCCACAAGGGCCGGTTTTTCATGCACGCGGCAATTACAGCTTGCCAGCGTTCTCGCTCAGGTAGGCAGCAACGCCTTCCGGCGAAGCGTTCATGCCTTTGTCGCCTTTTTTCCAGTTGGCAGGGCAGACTTCGCCGTGCTCTTCGTGGAACTGCAGGGCGTCAACCAGGCGCAGCAGCTCGTCCATGTTGCGGCCCAGTGGCAGGTCGTTGACGATCTGCGAACGGACAACGCCGTTGGTGTCGATCAGGAAGGCGCCACGGAAGGCCACGCCGCCTTCGGACTCGACGTCGTAGGCCTTGCAGATTTCGTGGGTCATGTCGGCAGCCAGGGTGTATTTGACCTGGCCGATACCGCCGTTGTTGACCGGGGTGTTACGCCAGGCGTTGTGGGTGAAGTGCGAGTCGATCGACACGCCAATCACCTCCACGTTGCGCGCCTGGAAGTCAGGGATGCGGTTGTCCAGGGCGATCAGCTCGGACGGGCAGACGAAGGTGAAGTCCAGCGGGTAGAAGAACACCAGGCCGTACTTGCCCTTGATGGCCGAAGCCAGGTTGAAGCTGTCGACGATCTCGCCATTGCCCAGCACGGCCGGAACGGTGAAATCGGGGGCTTTCTTACCAACGAGTACGCTCATTGTAATCTCCTGATGAGGGTGAAAAACCGTTTGCCGGGCCAGACGGGCTTGCCCGACATCCAACAAAGGCCGACCATCATACACGGCTTCTGGTGACAGGCCGACTCCAACGACGAAGCAACCGCCGGTCGCTCAAGCACGGCCCTTTCAGAAACTCCTTTGACAAGCATTCTCATTAACATTAAGCTCCACCCCATCGAGCCCACCAACGATGGTCAGCCTTTATGTATGTGTGTCTTTGTGTCGGCGTTACCGACGGACAGATCCGCGATGCGATCTATGAAGGATGCTGCAGCTACAAGGAAGTGCGAGCCGCGACCAATGTCGCCAGCCAGTGTGGCAAATGTGCCTGCGTGGCCAAGCAGGTGGTCCGCGAGACCCTGACCGAACTCCAGGTCAGCCAGGCAGCCCTGCCCTACCCCGTGGAATTTACCGCAGCCTGAAAACCCAGAATTCGAAGAACCGGACCTTGCGTCCGGTTTTTTTATGCCCGCAATTCAATAAGTTAGCGCTCCAACGCGGTTCACAAACATTCTTATTTCCATTAATTTTCACTTATTATTCAAGAACTTAGGTTTGACACACCTAAGTATCGGGCTCAAACTTCACTGTATTGGCACACTTCTACAGGGCAGGAACCCGACATGAAAGGCGACGTAAGCGTCATCCAGCATCTCAACAAGATCCTCGGAAACGAGCTGGTCGCGATCAACCAGTACTTCCTGCACGCACGCATGTACGAAGATTGGGGCCTGAACAAACTCGGCAAGCACGAGTACAAGGAATCCATCGACGAGATGAAGCACGCTGACAAACTGATCAAGCGTATTCTCTTCCTCGAAGGCATCCCCAACGTCCAGGACCTGGGCAAGCTGCTGATTGGCGAGCACACCAAGGAAATGCTCGAGTGCGACCTGAAGATCGAACAGAAAGGCCTGGTCGACCTGAAAGCAGCCATCGCCCATTGCGAAACCGCTGGCGACTTTGGCTCGCGTGACATGCTCGAAGACATCCTCGAGTCCGAGGAAGAACACATCGATTGGCTGGAAACCCAGCTGGGGCTGATCGACAAGATTGGTATCGAGAACTACCTGCAGTCGCAGATGGGCGAAGAATAAATATTCGCCCCATGAAAAAACCCGCGATCAGCGGGTTTTTTCATGCTTGCCGGAAATTCAGGCCTCGGAAGCCTTGGCCTTCGCAGCCGCTTCCTTGATCAGGGTCTGCAGCTCACCCTTCTCGAACATTTCCAGCATGATGTCGCTGCCGCCGACCAGCTCACCGGCTACCCACAGTTGCGGGAAGGTCGGCCAGTTGGCGTACTTTGGCAGGTTCGCACGGATTTCCGGGTTCTGCAGGATGTCGACGTAGGCGAACTTCTCGCCACAACCCATCACGGCCTGCGATGCACGCGCAGAGAAGCCACACTGCGGGGCATTCGGCGAGCCTTTCATGTAAAGCAGAATGGTGTTGTTAGCAATCTGCTCTTTGATCGTTTCGATGATATCCATGTAGCACCTCGGCTGAACTTTCCGACGCGGTCGTCGGCACGGTGACGCATTGTAACGGAAAGCCGAGCAGCATGCTCGGCCTTACCGTTCCTTACGCGGCCTCTACCTGCACGGGTACGCCATTGAGGGCGGCATTGCCGGAAACCTGATCACGCAGGCGCTCATCGGTGAGGTCGTTGGCGCTCACGCCAGGTTGCGCCTGGGCGGTCTGCATGTGCACGCCCCGACGAGAGTGACCGAAGCCATGGGGCAGGCTCACCACGCCCGGCATCATGTCCTCGCAGGCCTGCACCTCGACTTCAAGGTCCCCGGTACGCGAGCGGATACGAACCCGCTGGCCGTCCTGCAGTTGCCGCTGCTGCAGGTCCTGCGGGTGCATCAACAACTGATGTCGCGGTTTGCCTTTCACCAGCCGATGAAAATTGTGCATCCACGAATTGTTGCTGCGTACATGGCGACGGCCGATCAGCAGCAGTTCGCCCGGCGTCGGAGGGGCTTGTTGTGCCAACCGCCCCAGGTCGTCCAGCAGCACCTGGGGCGCCGCCTCGACAGCCTTGCTGGCAGTCGTCAGGCGCGCTGCGAGGTTGGCGCGCAATGGCCCCAGGTCGAGGCCATGCGGGTGCTCGTCCAGCGCTGCCAGCGACAACTGCCAGGGCGTCGCTTCACCATAGCGCCCCTTGCGCAGGGCCAGGTCGATCATCTGCGCTGGCGCCCAGGTCGGCTTCAACTCCAGCTCGGCGCGCTTGGCGAACGCTTGTGCCAGCCCGACGAAAATCTCCCAGTCATGCAATGCCCCTTCGGGCTTGGCCAGGATCGCCCGATTGAAACGGGTCACGTTGCGCACGGCCAGCAAGTTGAACGTGGAGTCGTAATGGTCGTTTTCCAGCGCCGAGGTGGAGGGCAGGATCAGGTCGGCATGCCGGGTGGTTTCGTTGATGTACAGGTCGATGCTGAGCATGAACTCCAGCCCCTCCAGCGCCACATCCAGCTGGCGGCCGTTGGGCGTGGACAGCACGGGGTTGCCAGCCACCGTCACCAGCGCGCGCACCTGCCCTTCGCCGGGTGTCAGCATTTCCTCGGCCAAGGCCGCCACGGGCAGTTCGCCGCCGTACTCGGGCAAGCCCGACACCCGGCTCTGCCAAGCGTTGAAATGGCCACCCGAGGTGGTCGCCACCAGGTCGACGGCAGGCTCGGTGCACAACGCGCCGCCTTCACGGTCAAGGTTGCCGGTCACCAGGTTGATCAGTTGCACCAACCAGTGGCAAAGGGTGCCGTAGGTCTGGGTCGATATCCCCATGCGGCCGTAGCACACCGCCTTGTCGGCCGCGGCGAAGTCCCGTGCCAGCTGGCGGATGTCTGTAGCGGCAATGCCACAGTGCGCACTCATGGCCTCCGCGCTGAACGGCGCGATCGCTTCGCGCACCTGCTGCAGACCCGCGACCGGCAAGTGCGAGCCGCGCGCCAGGCCTTCAGCGAACAGGGTGTTGAGCAAGCCGCACAACAAGGCCGCATCCCCTCCAGGGCGAATGAACAGGTGACTGTCGGCCATCGCCGCCGTTTCGCTGCGCCGCGGGTCCACCACCACCAGGCGCCCACCCCGGGCCTGCAGCGCTTTCAGGCGCTTTTCCACGTCCGGCACGGTCATGATGCTGCCGTTGGAGGCCAGCGGGTTGCCGCCGAGGATCAGCATGAAACCGGTCTGGTCGATGTCCGGGATCGGCAGCAGCAGGCCATGGCCGTACATCAGGTGGCTGACCAGGTGCTGCGGCAACTGGTCCACCGAGGTGGCAGAGAAGCGGTTGCGGGTTTTCAGCAGGCCCAGGAAGTAGTTGCTGTGGGTCATCAGGCCGTAGTTGTGCACGCTCGGGTTGCCTTGGTACACCGCCACGGCATTGCGCCCATGGGCCTGCTGGATCGCCCACAGCCTGTCGGCGGCCAGGGCAAAGGCCTCGTCCCAGCCGATGGCCTGCCAGTGCTCGCCCACCCGCTTGTGCGGTTGGCGCAGGCGGTCGGGGTCATTCTGGATGTCCTGCAGGGCCACGGCCTTTGGGCAGACATGGCCGCGGCTGAATGGGTCCTGGGGGTCGCCCTTGATCGAACTGATCAGCGCCCGCCCGTCGTCGTCATGGCTGACTTCGATGTTCAGCCCACAGATCGCTTCGCACAGGTGACAGGCACGGTGATGCAGGGTCTTGGTCATGGCCGCCTCTGCCTTGTTGTTATGGAGGATGTGTAGAGGGTTGTCGAACATCGACTATGCGCCCAGCCCCCGCCGCCGGCCAGCGCGCTTCGCGGCGTGAATCCACCGACATCAGGCACACGATTTGCGACAGCCATTTGCCAAATTGCCGGCAAGCCGTGTACAACCCTCTGTAGCAAATAAAAAACAGCACTGCCCGTCGGGTAAAGACACCCTTTGCAACACCCTTTGGTACTGGGCAGCTGTTTCCCCTCTTGGCTTCAGGCGACATTTACTTATAGTATTGCGCCTTTCCCTATTTCGTCCGCCCCCGTGCGGCTTACGCCGCAGGTCACTCCCGTTGTCAAAAAAAACCATACGGTCGACCTGCATACCGTTGCAGATAAGGTAGTCAATCATGAGCGCTAGGCACTTTCTCTCCCTGCTGGACTTCACCACCGACGAATTGCTCGGGGTGATCCGCCGCGGCATCGAGCTGAAGGACCTGCGCAAGCGAGGCGTGCTGTTCGAGCCGCTGAAGAACCGCGTGCTGGGCATGATCTTCGAGAAGTCCTCGACCCGTACCCGCGTGTCGTTCGAGGCCGGCATGATCCAGCTCGGCGGCCAGGCCATCTTCCTGTCCCCGCGCGACACCCAGCTGGGCCGGGGCGAGCCGATCGGCGACAGTGCCATCGTGCTGTCGAGCATGCTCGACGTGGTGATGATCCGTACCCACGCCCACAGCACCCTGACCGAATTCGCCGCCAACTCGCGTGTGCCGGTGATCAACGCGCTGTCCGACGAGTCGCACCCGTGCCAGCTGCTGGCCGACATGCAGACCTTCCTCGAACATCGCGGCTCGATCCAGGGCAAGACCGTGGCCTGGATCGGCGATGGCTTCAACATGTGCAACTCGTACATCGAGGCAGCCAGGCAGTTCGACTTCCAGCTGCGCATCGCCTGCCCGGAAGGCTACGAGCCGGACCCACGCTTCATGGCCATTGGTGGCGACCACGTGCAGATCGTGCGTGACCCGAAGGAAGCCGTGCGCGGCGCCCATCTGGTGACCACGGATGTCTGGACTTCCATGGGCCAGGAGGAGGAAACTGCACGGCGCCTGGCGCATTTCGCGCCTTACCAGGTCACCCGCGAACTGCTCGACCTGGCGGCACCCGACGCCCTGTTCATGCACTGCCTGCCAGCCCACCGTGGTGAGGAAATCAGCCATGACCTGCTCGACGACCCACGTTCGGTCGCCTGGGACCAGGCTGAAAACCGCCTGCATGCACAGAAGGCCCTTCTCGAATTCCTTGTAGAACCGGCTTACCACCACGCATGAGTCAACCCCTACTGCTCAACCTGCGCAACCTCGCCTGCGGCTATGGCGACCAGCGCATCGTCCAGAACCTCAATCTGCACCTGAACGCAGGCGACATCGGTTGCCTGCTGGGTTCATCCGGTTGCGGCAAGACCACCACCCTGCGCGCCATCGCCGGTTTCGAACCCGTGCACGACGGCGAGATCCAGCTGGCTGGCGAGGTCATTTCCCGGGCTGGCTTCACCCTGGCCCCGGAAAAACGCCGCATCGGCATGGTGTTCCAGGATTACGCGCTGTTCCCGCACCTGACCGTGGCACAGAACATTGCCTTCGGCATCGCCAAGCACCCGCGCCAGGCCGAGGTCATCGAAGAGATGCTCGAGCTGGTCAAGCTGGGCGGCCTGGGCGGGCGCTACCCGCATGAACTGTCCGGCGGCCAACAGCAACGGGTCGCCCTGGCCCGTGCGCTGGCACCGGAGCCGCAACTGCTGCTGCTCGACGAGCCATTCTCCAACCTTGACGTGGAGCTGCGCCGGCGCCTGAGCCATGAGGTTCGCGACATTCTCAAGAGCCGCGGCACCAGCGCCATCCTGGTGACCCATGACCAGGAAGAGGCCTTTGCCGTCAGCGACCAGGTTGGCGTGTTCAAGGAAGGCCGCCTGGAGCAGTGGGACACGCCCTACAACCTTTACCACGAGCCGCAGACGCCGTTCGTGGCCAGCTTCATTGGCCAGGGATATTTCATCCGTGGGCAGATGATCAGCCACGAAGCGGTCAATACCGAGCTGGGTGAACTGCGCGGCAACCGTGCCTACATCATGGCGCCGGGCAGCTCTGTGGATGTGCTGCTGCGCCCTGACGATATCGTCCACGCACCGGGCAGCGCCCTGCAGGCGAACATCGTCGGCAAGAGCTTCCTTGGGGCATCGACCCTGTACCGCCTGCAGTTGCCGACCGGCAGCCAGCTGGAGGCGATCTTCCCTAGCCATAACGACCATCAGGTCGGTGAGGATGTGGGGATTGCGGTCAAGGCCGATCACCTGGTGCTGTTCCCGGTGCCGGGCAGCGTGGCGGCGCAGTTGCCGCGGCAGGAGAACGGGGTGCGCCGGTACAGTTCGGCGACCTGATTCGAAATTTTGGGGCCGCTTTGCGGCCCTTTCGCCGGCAAGCCAGCTCCCACAGAATCACCACATGCCCTGTAGGCAACGCTGTACCTGTGGGAGCTGGCTTGCCGGCGATGGGCTGCAAAGCAGCCCCCAAGATTCTCAGCCTCTACCGATCCCGGCAAACTTGCCCTGGGTGTGTTCCGCCAGCACCACGGCCGCCAACTCCACCTCCAGCCCACGCCGCCCGGCGCTGACATGGATGGTTGCAAAGTTCTGCGCCGAGTCATCGATGAAGGTGCGCAGGCGCTTCTTCTGCCCCAGCGGGCTGATCCCGCCCACCAGGTACCCCGTGGCCCGCTGCGCAACCGCCGGGTCGGCCATCTCGCACTTTTTCACCCCGGCAGCATGGGCCAGGGCCTTGAGGTCGAGCGTACCCACCACAGGCACCACCGCCACCAGCAATTCACCCTTCTCACTGCTCGCCAGCAAGGTCTTGAACACCTGCTGCGGGTCGAGACCGAGCTTTTCCGCCGCCTCCAGGCCGTATGACGCCGATTTGGGGTCATGTTCGTAACTGTGCACACGATGCTCAGCACGGTGTTTCTTCAACAGATCTAGGGCGGGGGTCATGCAGGGGCTCCGGTCGGGGACAGCTCGGCGGCTACTTTAGGACAATTCCCACACCTCAGCCAGCGAACCGCAACTGCGCGCCTCTAGTACGCGGATCCGCACCTGAAACCAGCATCCAGATCGTGACCGGCCGTTCACTTTCGACCTTTGACATCAGCGTTTCTTGTCTATATTTTTTCGTTTCTGAATAAATGGTGCACTTTTAAGGTGCATTTCCTACATCTGCCTGGGGTCAACGGGGATAGATTCCGGGCTTTGCTGTCGAGCGCCACGCGCCTCACAACAAAAAAAACGAGGTCATACATGACGACTGCTCTACGCCAACCCGCGCTGTCCAGCCAATGCCTGGCCGAGTTCCTCGGCACTGCCCTGCTCATCTTCTTCGGTACCGGCTGCGTCGCCGCGCTCAAGGTCGCGGGCGCCAGCTTCGGCCTTTGGGAAATCAGTATCATCTGGGGCGTGGGCGTCAGCATGGCGATCTACCTCACCGCCGGTGTTTCCGGCGCGCACCTGAACCCTGCGGTGAGCATCGCCCTCACCCTGTTCGCCGGTTTCGACAAGCGCAAGCTGCCCTTCTACATGCTGGCCCAGGTATGCGGCGCATTTTGTGGCGCAGCGTTGGTCTACACCTTGTACAGCAACCTGTTCTTCGATTTCGAACAAACCCACACCATGTTGCGCGGTAGCGAAGCCAGCCTGGAACTGGCCTCGGTGTTCTCCACCTATCCGCACCCATCGCTGTCCACCGGCCAGGCGTTCCTGGTCGAAGTGATCATCACCGCCATCCTGATGGCCGTGATCATGGCCCTGACCGACGACAACAACGGCCTGCCGCGCGGCGCCATGGCCCCGCTGCTGATCGGCCTGCTGATCGCCGTGATCGGCAGCGCCATGGGCCCGTTGACCGGCTTTGCCATGAACCCGGCCCGCGATTTCGGACCAAAACTCATGACCTTCCTGGCCGGTTGGGGCGAAATCGCCTTCACTGGCGGTCGGGACATGCCTTATTTCCTGGTTCCGGTGTTCGCACCGATCCTTGGCGCCTGCCTGGGCGCCGCGACCTATCGCGGCCTGATCGCCCGCAACCTGCCAATGGCAGCCGCCGTGAACCCTGAGACAAATGACAATCGCCAGGGCGATACTCAAGTCAATTGACGCCGGCATCACGCCCAGCCCTGACCCCCTATTTTCGCAAGGCCTACGACCATGACAGACACCCAGGATAAGAACTACATCATCGCCCTGGACCAGGGCACCACCAGTTCGCGGGCCATCATTTTCGACCGCGACGCCAATGTGGTGGGTACCTCCCAGCGCGAATTCGCCCAGCACTACCCGCAGGCGGGCTGGGTCGAGCACGACCCGATGGAAATCTTCGCCACGCAGAGCGCGACCATGGTCGAGGCCCTGGCCCAGGCGGGCATCAGCCACGCCCAGGTCGCCGCACTGGGTATCACCAACCAGCGTGAAACTACCGTGGTATGGGACAAGGAAACCGGCCGCCCGGTTTACAACGCCATCGTCTGGCAGTGCCGCCGCAGCACCGAGATCTGCGCCCAGCTCAAGCGCGACGGCCATGAAGACTACATTCGCGAAACCACCGGCCTGGTCACCGACCCGTACTTCTCCGGCACCAAGCTGAAATGGATCCTCGACAATGTCGAGGGCGCCCGTGAACGCGCCGAGCGCGGCGAGCTGCTGTTCGGCACCATCGATACCTGGCTGATCTGGAAGTTCTCCGGCGGCAAGGTGCATGTCACCGATTACACCAACGCCTCCCGTACGCTGATGTTCAACATCCACAGCCTGCAGTGGGACGACAAGCTCCTGGAAATCCTCGGCATCCCACGGCAGATGCTGCCCGAGGTACGCCCTTCCTCCGAGGTCTACGGCCACACCAAGAGCGGCATCGCCATTGCCGGTATCGCCGGCGACCAGCAATCGGCGCTGTTCGGCCAGATGTGCGTGGAGCCGGGCCAGGCCAAGAACACCTATGGCACCGGCTGCTTCCTGCTGATGAACACCGGCGACCAGGCGGTGAAGTCGTCCCATGGCCTGCTCACCACCATCGCCTGCGGCCCGCGTGGCGAAGTGGCCTACGCGCTGGAGGGCGCGGTGTTCAATGGTGGATCCACCGTGCAGTGGCTGCGTGACGAACTGAAGATCGTCAACGACGCACTGGATACCGAATACTTTGCCAGCAAGGTCAAGGACAGCAACGGCGTATATCTGGTGCCTGCCTTCACCGGCCTGGGTGCCCCGTACTGGGACCCGTATGCCCGTGGCGCACTGTTCGGCCTGACCCGTGGCGTGAAGGTGGACCACATCATCCGCGCCGCTCTGGAATCGATCGCCTACCAGACCCGCGACGTGCTCGACGCCATGCAGCAGGACTGCGGCCAGCGCCTGTCCGAGTTGCGCGTGGACGGTGGTGCGGTGGCCAACAACTTCCTCATGCAGTTCCAGGCCGACATCCTCGGCACCTGCGTGGAGCGGCCGAAGATGCGCGAAACCACGGCGCTGGGTGCGGCCTACCTGGCAGGCCTGGCCTGTGGTTTCTGGAGCGGTCTGGACGAACTGCGCGACAAGGCGATCATCGAGCGCGAGTTCAGCCCGCAGCTGGATGAAACGCAGAAAGAGAAGCTGTATGCCGGCTGGAAGAAGGCAGTCGACCGTACCCGTGACTGGGAAGATCACGAGGCCTGATCCCCGGCGCGATAGCTTGTCCAAATCCTGTGGGTTTAGTTTGCCGGCTTGATTGGGGCTGCTTTGCAGCCCTTCGCGGGCTTGCCCGCTCCCACAGGAATCGAGCATTTTCTGAGCCTCGCGCTAAACCTGTGGGAGCGGGCAAGCCCGCGAAGGGCCGCAAAGCGGCCCCAATTTGCTTAACTGACCGGTATTGGGGGACGACGGGGTGCCGCAGCAGGGGACCGCGTGAAACAGCCGGCCCGATAGTCTACTGGTCGTAGTCCGCGTCCTACGGCATCATTGCAGCATTTGTCCGGCAGCCCCAAAGGACCGCCCATGAATCTGCCCCCTCGCCAACAACAAATCCTCGAACTGGTGCGCGAACGCGGTTACGTCAGTATCGAAGAAATGGCGCAGCTGTTCGTCGTCACACCGCAAACCATCCGCCGTGATATCAACCAGCTGGCCGAGCTCAATCTGCTACGCCGCTACCACGGGGGCGCGGCCTACGATTCGAGCATCGAGAACACCGCCTACGCCATGCGCGCCGACCAGATGCGTGACGAAAAGCAACGCATCGCCGAAGCGGTGGCCCGGCAGATTCCCGACCATGCCTCACTGTTCATCAATATCGGCACCACCACCGAATCCATCGCCCGGGCGCTGCTCAACCACAACCACCTGAAAGTCATCACCAACAACCTGCACGTGGCCGCGATCCTTGCCGCCAAGGACGATTTCGAAGTGCTGGTGGCAGGTGGCACGGTGCGCCGTGATGGCGGTGTTGTCGGCCAGGCCAGTGTCGACTTCATCAACCAGTTCAAGGTCGACTTCGCCCTGGTGGGCATCAGCGGCATCGACGAAGATGGCAGCCTGCTCGATTTCGACTACCAGGAGGTGCGGGTGTCACAGGCGATCATCGCCAATGCCCGTCAAGTGATCCTTGCCGCCGACTCCAGCAAGTTCGGGCGCAACGCCATGGTGCGCATGGGCTCGATCAGCCTGGTCGACTGCCTGGTGACCGACCAGGCGCCAACCCCCGCCCTCACCCAGCTGCTGAACCAGTACAAGATCCGGCTTGAGGTGGTTTGAGGGCTGCAGGCGCATGCCGCAAGGCTTGTCGCGCGTATGAGATCGAGCGTCGTCCGCGCCGCGCTCGATCCCACAGACGCCACACCTTTCAAACCGATCATCCAAAATTTTCGTAAATGTTCATTTCATTGTCATCTGATCAGTTTTTTCTATAAAGACTGACTGGCGACCGGCTTTCTGTTGCGCTAGTATTTTCGAAAACGAACATCAATTTTCATATTCGATGTGAACAGCCCCAGGAGGCCTTGCCCGTGTCCCAGCCCGTTTCGTCCCAGCCCCCAGTCGCCGACTGCTATGACCTCGCCGTGATCGGCGGCGGCATCAATGGCGTGGGCATCGCTGCCGACGCCGCCGGGCGTGGCCTCAAGGTATTCCTCTGCGAAAAGGACGACCTGGCCCAGCACACCTCGTCGGCCAGCAGCAAACTGATCCACGGCGGCCTGCGCTACCTGGAGCACTACGAGTTCCGCCTGGTACGTGAAGCGCTGGCCGAGCGCGAAGTGCTGCTGGCCAAAGCCCCGCACATCGTCAAGCCGATGCGCTTCGTGCTGCCGCACCGCCCGCACCTGCGCCCGGCCTGGATGATTCGCGCCGGCCTGTTCCTCTACGATCACCTGGGCAAGCGCAAGCGCCTGGGTGCTTCGCGCAGCCTGCGCTTCGGCCCTGGTTACCCGCTAAAGCCTGCAATCAGCCGTGGCTTCGAATATGCCGACTGCGCGGTGGACGACGCCCGCCTGGTAGTGCTGAATGCGATGGCCGCACGGGAAAAAGGTGCCCATATCCATACCCGTACCCGCTGCCTGCGTGCGGAGCGTGTGAATGGCCTGTGGCAGGTGGAGTTGCAGCACGCTGACGGCCGCCTGCAGACCATTAGCGCCCGCGCGCTGGTCAACGCTGCCGGCCCGTGGGTGGCCAGCTTCATCAAGGATGACCTCAAGCTCGATGCCCCCTATGGCATCCGCCTGATCCAGGGCAGCCATATCATCGTGCCGCGCATGTACGAAGGCGAACATGCCTACATCCTGCAGAACGAGGACCAGCGCATCGTCTTCTGCATCCCGTATCTGGAGCGCTTCACGCTGATCGGCACCACCGATCGCGAATACAGCGGCGACCCCGCCAAAGTCGCGATCACCGAGCAGGAAACCGATTATCTGCTCAAGGTGGTCAACGCCCATTTCAACCACCAGATCAGCCGCAGCGACATCGTGCACACCTATTCCGGCGTGCGCCCACTGTGCAACGACGAATCGGACAATCCGTCCGCGGTCACCCGCGACTACACCCTGGCGCTGTCCGCCAGTGAAGGGCAAGCGCCGTTGCTGTCGGTATTCGGTGGCAAGCTGACCACCTACCGCAAACTGGCCGAGTCGGCCATGGCCGAGCTCAAGCCACACTTCCCACAGATGCGCGGCAGCTGGACCGCTGGCGCGCCGCTTCCAGGTGGTGAACAGATGACCACGGTGCAGGCCCTGGTCGATGCGGTGCTGGCGCGTTGTGGCTGGTTGCCGGTCGATATCGCCAGGCGCTGGGTGCTGACCTATGGCAGCCGCGTATGGCAGTTGCTGGATGGCGTGCAAGGGCCGGAAGACCTGGGCCAGGCCATTGGCGGTGGGTTGTTCGCCCGGGAGGTGGACTACCTTGCACACAACGAATGGGCATGCAGCGCTGAAGACATTCTCTGGCGCCGCACCAAGCTGGGCCTGTTCACCAGCAGCAGCGAGCAACAGGCGCTTGCAGACTATCTGCAACAAGAGCAGCAGGCGCGCACCCAAGCGGCGTGACCCATGGCCTGCCCGCACCCACGGAACGGCGAGCAAGCCGTCCGTGAGTGCGCACCGGGTGCGTAACCGCTGCAGTCACAGGTTCAACCGGTCATAAGCTTCCCTGGCCAACGTGCTTAGCAAGTCACGTTCGGCAACCTGATAATCACTCATGACCGTTCTGCCGCGTTGTACGTGTGTCCATTCATCGATGCGCTGCGCGGCCAGGTCCGCCTCGATCTGTTCCAGGCGCAGGTCGAAGCGCTGCCGCAGCGTGTCGAAACGATCCGGGTAACGCTGGCGCACATGCACTTCCCAGAACGGGCGCTGGGCGAGTGAGACGATCAGGTCCTCTCGGTTTTCCATTTCCAGCACACTATTCTGAACGCTGCGCAGATCCTGCTCGGTGACGTTGGCGAAATCTTCGAAGTGCATCGTGTCCGGCAGGATGGGCAGGTCCAGCGGCTGCCGCAGGCGCAGCCTGAAAAAAAGCCTCGTTTCGATATCGTCCACGATCGACGCATCCACTCTGCGCAACTGCCTGATATGCGCAGCGGCGAACTGGTCGACGGCATCCAGGCGAGCCAGTTGCCGCCCCAGACGAACCAGCCCTCCTTCCAGTTCCGCCGGTGGAACACGGCTGCTCACCCGCTCCGCCAGCAAGCTCAACTCCAGTTGCTCCAGAATCAACAGCATCTGGTCTTCGCAGGTGCGGGGGGACGAGGCCTCGGCAAACACCCGCAACCGCAGCTGTTCATGTTGCTCGCATGCCTGAAGGATGCGCCAGATGCGTTTACGGAAATAACCGGGATGTTCATGAAAATCGTCGCTGTCGAGAAAGTCCGCAAGAAACTGGAACAGCCCTTGCGCATCGGGCTCCTGGTGTAACGACTCCCACAATGCGGCCCTGGGCGCTTTCAATGCGCCGTCTTTGCCGACCCAGGCATCGCGGACAGCCTGGTCAACAGCACGATGGCGGAACGAGCCACCACCCCTGCTGCCAGCGCGGTCAACACCGGCAGCCCGATCAAGCGCGGCCTCGCCCTGGGCATCGAGCGGGTTGTCATGCAGGCTGAACGACTGCAATCGCTCGCCCAAGCCGTTCAGTTCCTGGCGCAACTGGCGAATACGGTTTTCCCTCAAGTCCACATGCCCACGCAGGATCACGTCCGCGGGCGTCGTCTCCAGGCCTGCGTCGCGCAGCCGAACATCAGTAAGTTGGTGCAAGCCGGTCAGCACAGGCGCGCGCCCCAACGGGTTGTGGCTCAGATCCAGCATCGCCAGCCGCCCCAGGCTGGCCAGGCGCCGTTCACTGGCGACATTCATCACGATACGGTTGCCGGAAAGGTTCAAACGCAGCAGACGCGACAGTCGCTCGAGCCCGACAGGCACTTGCTCGAGACGATTGCCAGCGAGATCCAACTCGATCAGGTTGCCGAAACGTGACAGGAAGTCTGCACCGACTTCGCTCAAGTTCATGTTTCGCAGCACCAGCCTGCTGACGTGTCCGAAATCCAGCCCAGCGGGCAACACCGGCAGGGAGCCAAGCCGCTCTCCGTCGATTGTCAGAACATATTCGCCGGCGTGATTGGTTATTTTCCGCCGCCAGCTTCGCCGTACCTGCCGGGCCACCCGGCGTCGCCTGGCATACTCAAGTACACTTGGAGCCTCGGCGCACCAGCCATGCAACGCCTCCCGCAACCGGGAAAGCTGCTGCTGGAGCTGGCTGAAGTGTTCCCATAGCCCTGTCGAGTGTTGCATGAGCTCCGCCAGGTAAGCGTCCATCTGCTCATCGGTCAACGTCGGAAATACCTGGTGAATGCCGCTTCTGATTGCCTGCCAGCTGCTTTCGGCACGGCCACTGAGAGGGTACCCGATGCGCCCGTCGGCAAATCTGTGCACCGGGCGCAGCCCCTGCCCGACCGGCGCCAAGCCGATCAGCCGCGCGGCCCGTTCACGGTCGGCAGCGGCCAGGGTAGCCAGGGAATCACGCAGACCCTGCTCCCCTTCGATACCGCCGAGCAGCCCTTTCTGATCGTCCTCGAGCAGGCGCAGCAGCGCTTGTGAAAGCTCCAGGTTCTGGCTGGCAGCGTCAGCAAGATGGTATCCCTGCTCGCCTCTGACGATGCAACGCACATCAGCAGTTTGCTCGGCACCGAAAGCCATCAAGAGCCGGCCGTTTACCTGCGCCTCACGCAGCTCCACGCGAACCGGTTCCGGCCACGGGGCGGTTTCCGATACAAGCCCCAACGCCAAGGCCTCGCTGTCTGCATTGGCCGCGCGCAGCAGGCGCACGCCGGCGCAGGCCCGATCGAGACGAGTGTCATGCAGTAGCCAGCGCGCACGTTCCGCCAGCGCCAGCGGTACTCGCCGACCTTGGGCCAGGTTATCGAGTTGCACACCAGAAGCCTGGCCAAGCAACTCGTCCAACGCGTGCGCAGACAACGTGGGGAAGTCACGCACAAGCACGGCAGCTGCCTCGGCACTGGGCTTGGGTTGGCGCTCGGTGAAGACGCGATCAAGCGCTGCCCCCCGTAACAATGGCATCTGCTCATGCAATTGATGGAACTCGAAGGCGTCCAGCAAACGGCTCGGAGCCGGAGCATTCTCTACACGCAGCCGGCGAAGCTGCTCCAGCTTCAGGCCGGTGATCTGCAACAGCTGGTGCGCCGTTTCATCAGGCACTTCTGCCAGGCTCGCCGCCAGGCGCCGCATCAGGCGAGCAGCGCCCTGCCAACGCTGTGGCTGCTCGAGCGCATGATGCCAACCACCGCCGTTGTCCTCCACCCACGGCGCAAGTGCCTCGGCGCGGTCCGGGTGACGAATACGCGGTATCCCGTCCTGCGGATCGTCCCAGACCTGAAAGGCCGACTCTTCACTGCGCAGCAGACGGTAATCGGAAGCGCCCCCAGCGTCGGCCAATTTCGCCTCGGCAGCATCCACGCCATATCCTTCGAGATTTGGCGAACACAGCCTTACCTTGCCCAAGCCATCAGATAACGGCACGAGGCCATCGACGAAGGCGACTCGCTTCAAGCCTTGGATCACTGCCGCGCCGCCCTTGGCAAGGAGCAGACCGGTGGCGACGTTTTCCGCCACACCAAAAAGGTGGTCCAGCGCACCCTCGCGATCCCCGATACGCCAGTCCTGGTAGCCCTCATAGACTTCAGAAGCCACTTGCACCGCAGCCACCGCCAGCAATGCCTCCCCAAGAACCGGCACGAACAGGCCCGCCAGGTTGAGCAGGTCCAACCCCAGTGATGCATAGGCATTGAACCGCTCGTTGCGCGCCTGCTGGTCTTCATCGCCCGTGGGCACGGCGAGCAGTCGGGCATCGTCGTAGATCTTGCCGATCTGCAAGCGTCGCAGGTGTACGTACAACGGTTCACTGACAGCCAGGTGGCGACCGTCGAGTTCGATAGCCGAACCCGCCCTCTTCGCCAGGCGCTCGGTCAACAGGGTAAAGAAGCGGCCTCGGTCCCGCTCACTGACAAACCGAGCGAAGAATGCACGGTAGCCTGGGCTCTGCAAACGAATGGCCAGTGCAGCGTATAGCGCTTGCCAGGTGGCAAACCGAGCGACAGGGGTGATCGGATCGCCGGGAATCCAGGCAATGACCCCCTCGATACCATCGCCGCCTGCCTGTGCCACTTCGAGGGTCACTACACCGCGGATGCATTTCCCCAGCAGGTAGAGCTGCCGCGCCATGGTCACCTGGGGCAATGCCGGCACCACCGGGGTTTCAGCCAACACGGGCAACAGTTGCAGATAGCTGCGTTCGTCCAGCGCGCCCTTGAACAAAGCCATGTACACAGCGACCTGAAAATGCGCGCGCTGATTGTCTTCGAACAGTTTGTGTACCTCGCGCTCGGCCTGCCCCGGCGCGGCGCCTTGAGGATCACTCGGCTTCAGGCAGGTATCGAGCTTGGCCTGGTATCTTCCACCCACGTCCAATTGCCTGCACAGCTTCGCGAACACCTCGAACTTCAATGGCAGCCTTCTGCCATTCCCGTCCAGGAAATAGGCTTTTCGCAGGGAGTCAGCCTTTGTCTCGTTTACGTGATAGTTGTGCAGCGCGGCGGTCAACAAATTGCGTGTAGACCAACTGACAGGGTATGCCTTGCGTATCCCCGGTTGCACGGATGGCTGGAACTCCGATTCCTGCTGGAACACCTGCCAACGCCACGCCTGCTCATTGCTGACCCCGGCTTGCTGCAGGCCAGCGGTAAGCAGTTGCCGGGCAAACGCTTCCAGCGATGGAATCTTGTGTAGCACCTCGCCCAGGTTGCGGGTGGTCTGTTCCTGTTTGCGCAAGGCCTTCAGGAAAGTGCTCCGCCGGTCGGCTGGGGCATGCGTGAGCCAATCGGGCAACTGGCGGGCAATCAGCGTATCGACCGAGTCAGGGGGGAAATCAACGGATGTCATGTGGTGTCTCCAGCGGCAATGGGCGGCCACCTCAACACCTGCGCACCGGGCATGGGCACTAGATAATGCTCATGGATCGAACCTTGGTTTCCCGGCTGGCCGTCATTGCCCCCTGGCGGCACCACAGGCAGCTCAGCGCAGCACTATCTACCGCCAAGCCGGGTTCCCAACGTGATGCTCTGGTGGCTTTTTCAGCCCCGGAGATCACCACGTGCCGCCCATCGAAAGTATCCCGTCCGACTCCATCGACCATCTGATCGCGCAGCAGCTTCCTGACTGGTTGATCCGCGCGGACGCACAGCACCGTGAAGCCTATCGCGAAGCCTTGAGCGAACAGCAACAGGCAGCCGACAGCCTCAAGCATCTGCTTGCCTCGATACCGGGTATTGAACAGTTCGCCGTCCCTCTGCTCGAAGGCGCCTTGCTTGCAGAAGGGCTTGGCGAGATCGACCCTCGGTCTACATACGTGGTCATCAGCGAAGCGTTTCAGTTGCCCTCTGCTGCAGAAAAGCTTTACCAACCCAGCATCACTCACACCACACGACAGAGCCTGCTAGCCGCCGCGCTACACAACTTCGAAGCACACGAAACCCAGCCTTGGTGGCAGCGCAAGGCGCATCTGGTGGACGAAAAGGGCAGGCGCCTGGCGATGACGTTCGAGCGCTTTGCCAGCCTGTGCCGCACGCTGGACATCGGCGGACGATACCAAGCCCTTCTGAACCGCATCCTCAAACCCAAAGCAGGCCGAGGCCAACCAGCGGATCAGGCGCGAATCAAGGTGGAACAGCAGTTTCAGCGTGGTATTCGTTCGCGCATGCGAGCCGCGCTTCATGAAGGCAGGCTCAAGGGCCAGCTGGATGAGCAGGATCTGCTGCGGTTGCTATCAGTGCTTGCGACCCCTGCCCAGCCGGTGCATGGCAAAGGCAGCCTGATCCCGCGCCAACTGTATCTGCTGGGCAAGTGCATGGTCGGCATCATCGCGCTCGAATGGCGGCCGCTGCCGGATTCCGCCATCGATGAGATCATCGTCTGGATCCCCGATGACCCTGACCGAAGCGTGCGTTTCTACGACTCGTGGCGCGAGCTCTACGACGACCTTGCCAGGCGCCTCGAACATCGGTCGTTCCAGACCTTTCTGCGGCGCTTCATCAAGGCGCAGGACAGGAGCGAGTTCGACCAGGCGCTCTCACGGGCTTTGGCTGCATCGCAGAAGGAGCACGCCCCGGAACTTGACGGGCGCAACCTCGCCGTGAGTGGTGATGTGTTCGCCCACGTGCAGGCCTTGCTGGTTACCAGGATCTTCGACGATGCCGCCTACCTGGCCGTAGCGACCGATCAGGAAGACCGTCTAAGCAGGCACAGGCGCTTGCAGGCCATGCTCGGCGCAGGGCTGGACCTGCTGGGGCTGGTTGCATTCGTCGTGCCCGTCGTAGGCGACCTGATGCTGGTGCTTAGCGCTGCGCAACTGTTGGACGAGGTCTACGAAGGCTATCAGGACTGGCAACTGGGTGATCGCCAAGGGGCTCTGGATCACCTGTTCACCGTGGCCCAGGGCCTGGTGTTCGCCGGTGCCAGCGCAGGCGCGATAAAGGCAATACGGCGGGTACCTTTTGTCGATGGGTTGGCGCCAAGGCCGCTTCCTGAAGGCAAAATCAAACTGGCTCGCTCTCCTCACTACTTCCCAGCCGAGGAAAACGCGTCGGTACTGCTGCAGGGGTTGCAAGGCAACCACCTGGGTGAACTTCAGGAGTCGAGCGCCAGCATGCTGCAGGATGTCACCGGTTTTTCCACGGAGCAGTTACGCCAGCTGTGCCTGGAACACGCCCCGCCGCCAGCGCGGCTGCTCGACATCCACGAACGTATTGCACTGCATACCGACCACCCAGGGTTACGCGGCGCGGCCTTCGAGGAGCAATTGCTCGCCCGGCGCCAGGCTGTTTCCGATGAGCAGAAAACATTGATGAATGCCTTCAGGTACCTCTCACCGAGGGGTGCCCAGGAAATCATCGAGCACAGCAGCTCCTCACAGCTGAAAAAACTCCAGGCAAGCGGGCGTGTGCCGTTGGGCATGGCGGAACGTGCCCGCTGGTATGAGCGGGACAGCCGTATCGACCGGGCTTGCCTTGGCATGCGCCTGGCGGCGCTGGGTACAGCCGACAGCGAAAAACTGGTGATGGGGCTGATCGAGCGCCAAGCACCCTGGCCGGCCGCATTGCGTGTGGAACTGCGTGAAGGTCACCAGAAAGGTCGCCTGTTGTATGCAAGCCCAGATACGCAGAACAGCCAGGTGTCGATCATCGTGCGACAACCAGACGGCTACAGGCTGGCCAATGACGCGAATCACCTGGCCAGCGGTACCTTGCTCGAAACGGTACTGCGCACCTTTGACGAGCAGCAGAAAACCAAGCTTGGAAACCGCAACTTGCAGGCCAGGCAGCTCCGTCAGCAACTCCTTGTGGCCGCGGTGCAGGATCGGCAACGCACGGCGGAAATCCTCGGGCTACCCCGTATCGGTGCCAATCTGCGGCCGCCCAGGCGCTTTGCCGATGGAAGGCTTGGATACCCACTCAGCGGTGGCGGCGAAAGCAGCCGGCAGGCCATTCGCCAAGGCATCCATCAGATCTTCCCGACACTGAGCGAACTGCAACTGCACGCCTACCTGAACGCCGTGCGTCAGCGAGGCGAAAACCTGTGGAGCCATTATCAGATGCTGCAACGCCAGCTTGGCGAACTACGCGAGACGCTACGGGCCTGGCAGGCCGACTGGCAGTCGCCGGTCGACGCCATCCGTCGCCGCCGTATCGTCGATGCCCTTCGCCGCAGCTGGCGGCGCAAGCTGGTGGATGGCAACGACCAGTACGAGTTGTTCATAGACGGCGAGTCCGTACCGACCCTGCCAGCGTTGCCAGCAGGCATCGAATACGGGCATGTGCGCCGGCTGACATTGCGCGACATGCATCTGGAACACATCGATGCCCAATTCCTCAGGCGTTTTCCCAACATCGTCGATCTGGATCTCAGCGGCAACCGGCTGACCCAGGTGCCCGAGGGTATCGAAAGCCTTACCCAGCTGCGACGCGTGAACCTTGGCAACAACCGGATCACGCTGGACCAGACGGCAAGCAACCGCCTGGCCCAACTGCAGCGCCTCGATACGCTGATACTGAGCTACAACCCGCTCAATGGGTTGCCTGACCTGTCGGCGTTGCCGCATGTGCGTGACCTGCAGTTGCGCGCCACGGGCCAGGCAGACATCAGCCAGATTCACCAGCTGATAACGATGCGCGCCCATGTCGATCTGCGCGACAACAGGATCAGCGAGCTACAGCGGGAAATGCGCGGGCTGCGCCTGCGCCTGCAGCGCCTCAACCTGCACGACAACCCCTTGAGCGAAAGCAGTATCGAATATCTCGACGAAGCGCGCGGCGTCACCGATGCCGGTGGCAGGGGCAGCGCCAGCTACACCCACGGGGTGGTCGACGAGGACACCCGCGCCAATTGGGTAGCCTCCAGAAACGAGCTGCTGCGCGCTCAACGCGAGGCAGCCTGGGACCGCCTGATCGAAGAGCCTGGTTCGGCAAGCATGTTCCGGTTCCTGGCCGACTTCGCCCAAAGCGAGGACTTCCAGGACAATCCTCGCCATTATCGTCGGCGCGCCTGGCATATCCTGGAAGCTTGCGAAAACAACGAAGCACTGCGTGAACAGCTGTTTCGCGAGGCCGATGGACCACGCAGCTGCGATGACCGCCTGCTGCTGATGCTCAACCAGATGGAAGTCGGCGTCATGGCTTATCAGGGCGTCGAAGGCGTACCTGCTGCGATGAGAGAAACAAGCTTGCTGCACCTGGGGGAGCAGTTGCATCGTCTCGACCTGTTGGATGCCATTGCCAATCGCCATGTCCAGCGCTTGCGCCAGGCAGGGCGCAGGCCGGATGAAATCGAAGTCCGCCTGTTCTATCGCTTGCGCCTTGCAGACGCCCTCGACCTGCCAGTACCGCCCGATGAAATGCATTTCGCTTCGTACGCGCATGTGACGTCCGCAGACCTGAACGATGCGCAACTGGAAGTGCTGGGCACCTACGAGACGTTACCCATGCTGGATGCGCTCGCCGTCCGCCCCTATTGGCAGACCTACCTGCGTGAAACCTATGCGGAGCGTTTCGAGGCGATGACCGGGCCTTACCACGATCGGATGGAAGCGCTCGAAGCGCAGGCCACGGCGGGCCAGGAAGGCGACTACGAAGAACGCGCCAGCTCACTGATGCACGAACTGGCGGCAGAAGAATCAACCTTGATGCGCCGTTTGACGGCCGAAGCGTGGGCACGTTCCAGGTCGGCTGACGTGGACCGCCCGCTTCAGCGCTGATCCTCGAACGCTGCCCCGGTCAGGTTGCCTGGACCGGCGCCTGACCGGGTTGGTAGCGGCAGCGTGTGACGAGATATGCGTTCGGATTCCCGAATGGCCGAAAACAATTCGTTCGGAAATGCGCACGCAACTCACCGTCATACAATGGTCAAAAAAGATTGATTCCCAGCAAATTCGCGGCGTTATCATCGAACACAGGGCTTGGCACGACTCATGCTCTACACTTGGTAGCCGAATGCAATCGTTTATTTCTGTATTCGTTGAACGAAGAGTCCGCCAACGGCTCCATAAAAAAAACAAACACGTCGAGGAAAATTTGATGCGCATCGTTCGTCAATTGCTGGGCGCCGCCATCGCGGCCGCTGTGATCGCTTCGCCGGCCATGGCCGAAGAACTGACCGGCACCCTGAAGAAGATCAAGGATTCGGGCACCATCACCCTGGGCCACCGCGACTCCTCCATCCCGTTTTCCTACCTGGCCGGCAAGCCCGAGCCCGTGGGCTACTCGCATGACATCCAGCTGGCTGTCGTCGACGCCCTGAAGAAGCAGCTGGGCACGGACATCAAGGTCCGCTACAACCTCGTCACCTCCCAGACCCGCATCCCGCTGGTGCAGAACGGCACCGTGGACCTCGAGTGCGGCTCCACCACCAACAACGTCGAGCGCCAGCAGCAGGTCGGCTTCTCGGTCGGCATCTTCGAAGTCGGTACCCGCCTGCTGACCAAGGTCAAGGACGGTCAGCCGGCATACAAGGACTTCCCGGACCTGGCCGGCAAGAACGTGGTGACCACCGCCGGTACCACCTCCGAGCGCATCCTCAAGGCGATGAACGCCGACAAGCAGATGAAGATGAACGTGATTTCCGCCAAGGACCACGGTGAAGCCTTCAACATGCTCGAAAGCGGCCGCGCCGTGGCCTTCATGATGGACGACGCCCTGCTCGCCGGCGAAATGGCCAAGGCTCGCAAGCCGTCGGACTGGGTCATCACCGGTACCCCGCAGTCGTACGAAATCTACGGCTGCATGGTGCGCAAGGATGACGCGGCCTTCAAGAAAGCGGTCGACGACGCCATCGTCGGCTACTTCAAGTCGGGTGAAGTCAACAAGAGCTACGACAAGTGGTTCCAGCAGCCAATCCCGCCAAAGGGCCTGAACCTGCAGTTCCCGATGAGCGACGAGCTGAAGAAACTGATCGCCGAGCCGACCGACAAGGCTGCGGACGAGAAGAAGTCCTGACTCTCAGATAGTGGCCTGGTGCTCAACAGCACCAATCAATACTGCAGGCCACTCATTAGTGTCTAACCTTTCATCCGAGGGCGCCAAGCGCTCTCGGATGCTCGAAGGTGCCCGTGAAACAATCGTCTGAGGGGAAATCCCGATGAATTACAACTGGGACTGGGGCGTGTTCTTCAAGTCCACCGGCGTGGGCAGCGAAACCTATCTGGACTGGTACGTCACCGGCCTAGGCTGGACCATCGCCATCGCCATCTCCGCCTGGATCATCGCCTTGCTGCTGGGCTCGGTCCTCGGTGTCATGCGTACCGTGCCGAACCGTGTGGTAGCAGGTATCGCCACCGCCTACGTGGAGCTGTTCCGCAACGTACCGCTGCTGGTGCAGCTGTTCATCTGGTACTTCCTGGTGCCGGACCTGCTGCCAGAGGGCCTGCAGGAATGGTTCAAGCAGGACCTCAACCCGACCACTTCGGCGCTGATCAGCGTGGTCATCTGCCTGGGCCTGTTCACCGCCGCCCGCGTGTGCGAACAGGTGCGTACCGGCATCCAGGCGCTGCCCCGCGGCCAGGAAGCCGCCGCCCGCGCCATGGGCTTCAGCCTGTCGCAGATCTACACCAACGTGCTGCTGCCACAAGCCTACCGGATCATCATTCCGCCGCTCACCTCGGAATTTCTGAACGTGTTCAAGAACTCGTCGGTGGCGTCGCTGATCGGCCTGATGGAACTGCTGGCTCAAACCAAGCAGACCGCCGAATTCTCGGCCAACCTGTTCGAGGCCTTCACCCTGGCCACGCTGATCTACTTCACCCTGAACATGGGCCTGATGCTGCTGATGCGCATGGTCGAGAAGAAAGTCTCGGTGCCCGGCCTGATTTCCGTAGGGGGCAAATAAATGGACATGGATTTCAGCGAAATCATCCCGGCCCTGCCTGCCCTGTGGGAAGGCATGGTCATGACCCTGCAGCTGATGGTCATGGGCGTGGTCGGCGGCATTGTGCTGGGGACCATCCTGGCCCTGATGCGCCTGTCGTCGAGCAAGCTGCTGTCGAACGTGGCCGGCGCCTACGTCAACTACTTCCGCTCGATCCCGCTGCTGCTGGTAATCACCTGGTTCTACCTGGCGGTACCATTCGTGCTGCGCTGGATTACCGGCGAGGACACCCCGGTAGGTGCCTTCACCTCCTGCGTGGTGGCATTCATGATGTTCGAGGCCGCGTACTTCTGCGAAATCGTCCGCGCCGGCGTGCAGTCGATCTCCAAGGGCCAGATGGGCGCCGCCCAGGCACTGGGCATGACCTACGGCCAGACCATGCGCCTGATCATCCTGCCCCAGGCCTTCCGCAAGATGACCCCGCTGCTGCTGCAGCAGAGCATCATCCTGTTCCAGGACACCTCGCTGGTATACACCGTGGGCCTGGTGGACTTCCTCAACTCGGCACGCTCCAACGGCGACATCATCGGGCGCTCCCATGAGTTCCTGATCTTCGCCGGTGTCGTGTACTTCCTCATCAGCTTCTCCGCTTCGTGGCTGGTCAAGCGCCTGCAAAAAAGGATCACCGTATGATTTCCATCAAGAACGTCAACAAGTGGTACGGGGACTTCCAGGTACTGACCGACTGCAGCACCGAGGTCAAGAAGGGTGAAGTGGTGGTGGTATGCGGCCCGTCAGGCTCAGGCAAGTCCACCCTGATCAAGTGCGTCAACGCCCTGGAGCCGTTCCAGAAAGGTGACATCGTGGTCGACGGCACCTCGATCGCCGACCCCAAGACCAACCTGCCCAAGCTGCGTTCGCGCGTTGGCATGGTGTTCCAGCACTTCGAGCTGTTCCCGCACCTGTCCATCACCGAGAACCTGACCATTGCCCAGCGCAAGGTGCTTGGCCGCAGCGAAGCGGAAGCGACCAAGAAGGGCCTGGCCCTGCTCGACCGTGTCGGCCTCGGTGCCCATGCCAAGAAGCACCCCGGCCAACTGTCCGGCGGCCAGCAGCAGCGCGTGGCCATCGCCCGTGCGCTGTCGATGGACCCTATCGTCATGCTGTTCGACGAACCGACCTCGGCGCTGGACCCGGAAATGGTCAACGAAGTACTGGACGTGATGGTCGAACTGGCCCACGAAGGCATGACCATGATGTGCGTGACCCACGAAATGGGCTTCGCCCGCAAGGTGGCCAACCGCGTGATCTTCATGGACAAGGGCAACATCATCGAGGATTGCCAGAAGGAAGACTTCTTCGGCAACCCGAGCGCCCGCCACGAGCGTACCCAGCACTTCCTCAGCAAGATCCTGCAACACTGATTTTGCTTCACTGAAGCGGTCGGCGCCGCTGCCCTTTCGGGCAGCAGGCGCTGGTCGTGACAAGGCCACTGTGATGAAATGCGATCCTTCGCTTCTTCTCCCTGCCAAGCCTGCCGTGAAATCCCGCCTGCTCCGCCAATTGCTGTTGCCGCCACTGATCATCCTGCTGATGGTCGGCCTGGGAATGGCTGGCTACCTGATCAGCGAGAGCAACGGTATCCGCACCCTCAGCGAAAACGGCGAACGCCAGCTGGAGCTGCACGCGCGCACGGTCGAGAGCGAAATCAGCAAGTACACCTACCTGCCGAGCCTGCTGGAGCTGGAAGACAGCGTCTCGCACCTGCTCACCGACCCTGATGGCGGCTCGCGGCAGATCGTCAACGAATACCTCGAAGGCCTGAACCGGCGCAGCCGCAGCCGGGCCATCTTCGTCCTCGACACCAATGGCCGGGTCCAGGCCACCAGCAACTGGCGCGATGCCGACTCGTTCCTCGGCGAGGACCTGTCGTTCCGTGCCTACTTCCAGACCGCCGTGCGCGGCGAGCCCGGGCGTTTCTACGGTATCGGCAGCACCACCGGCGAGGCTGGCTATTACCTGGCCCACGGCCTGGAGGAACACGGCAAGATCATTGGCGTGGCGGTGATCAAAGTGCGCCTGGACACCCTCGAGGAGCGCTGGCAGCGTGCCCGCCTGGAAGCTTTCGTCAGCGACGAGAACGGCATCATCATCCTCTCCAGCGACCCGGCCCGGCGCCTGAAGTCGGTACGCCCGCTGACCCCGCAGATCAAGGAGCGCCTGGCCCGTAGCCTGCAATACTACTGGTGGCCGCTGAACGAGCTGCAGCCCCTGGCCCGGGAAACCCTGGCCGATGGTGTGGAAAAGCTGACCTTCCCGGCCAACAGCGAAACCGCACAGGGCAAGGCCCGCGAAATGGCCTACCTGGCCCAGACCCGGCGCCTGGTCGACACGCCCTGGCATTTCACCCTGCTGACCCCGCTGCAGGACCTGCGCCGCGAATCCATGGTACAGGGCATCCTGGTGGGCGTGGCCTTCGCCCTGCTGGCGATCCTCGGCATTGCCTGGAACGAACGGCGCAAGGTCATCGCCACCCGCCTGGCAGCCCGCGAGGCCCTGCAGGAAGCCAACAGCCAGCTGGAGCGACGGATTACCGAACGCACGGCCGACCTGCGTGCCAGCAATGAACGCCTCAAGGGCCAGATTCGCGAGCGCCGGCATGCCGAGCAGACCCTGCGCCACGCCCAGGACGAACTGGTACAGGCCGGCAAGCTGGCCGCCATCGGGCAGATGTCCACCAGCATTGCCCACGAACTGAACCAGCCGTTGGCCGCGCTGCGCACGTTGTCCGGCAACACCGTGCGCTTCCTCGAGCGCGGGGCACTGGAAACCGCCAGCACCAACCTGCGCACCATGAACGACCTGATCGACCGCATGGGCCGCATCACCGCCAGCCTGCGCTCGTTCGCCCGACGCAGTGACGACAGCGGCCAGGCCTCGCTGGCCAAGGCGGTGGACGCTACCCTGCAGGTGCTGGCCAACCGCATCAGCGCCTGCCACCTGCAGCTGCACAATCAGTTCGAGGACCAGCAGCTGGCCATCGACCAGACCCGCCTGGAGCAGATCTTGGTCAACCTGATCGGCAACGCCCTGGATGCCATGGCCGCCCAGCCGCTGCCGCAACTGTGGCTGGAAGGCGAGCTGCAGGGCGACAAGTACCGTTTGCAGGTGCGCGACAATGGCCACGGCATCGACGCCGAGGCGCGCAAGCACCTGTTCGAACCTTTCTTCACCACCAAACCGGGCGAACACGGCCTGGGCCTGGGCCTGACCCTGTCGGCGAGCCTTGCCGCCGCCGCCAAGGGCAGCCTCAACGTCGAGCACCCCGCCAGCGGCGGCACGGCCTTCGTCCTCGCCCTGCCCCTGGTCTCCCCCCCTAGCGAATCGGCAGAGCACCCATGAACCAAGCGCCTCTTACCGTCCTGATCGTCGAAGACGACCCGCATGTGCTGCTCGGCTGCCAACAGGCGCTGGCCCTGGAAGACATCGCCTGCGAAGGAGTGGGCAGCGCCGAGCAGGCGCTGGAACGCATCGGCGACGACTTCGCCGGCATCGTCGTCAGCGATATCCGCCTGCCGGGCATCGATGGCCTGGAGCTGCTCAACCGCCTCAAGGCCCGCGACCGCAGCCTGCCGGTGGTGCTGATCACCGGCCACGGCGATATCGACATGGCGGTCGGCGCCATGCGCAATGGCGCCTACGACTTCATGGAAAAACCCTTCTCCCCGGAGCGCCTGGTCGACGTGGTGCGCCGCGCCCTTGAGCAGCGCGGGCTGTCGCGCGAAGTGGTGGCCCTGCGCCGCCAGCTGGCCGAACAAAGCAGCCTGGAGGGGCGCATCATTGGCCGCTCGCCGGCCATGGAGCACCTGCGCGAACTGATCGCCAACGTCGCCGATACCTCGGCCAACGTGCTGATCGAAGGCGAAACCGGTACCGGCAAGGAACTGGTCGCCCGCTGCCTGCACGACTTCAGCCGCCGCCAGGGCCAGCCGTTCGTGGCACTGAACTGTGGCGGCCTGCCGGAAAACCTGTTCGAAAGCGAGATTTTCGGCCACGAGGCCAACGCCTTCACCGGTGCCGGCAAACGCCGCATCGGCAAGATCGAACACGCCAACGGCGGCACGCTGTTCCTCGACGAGGTAGAGAGCATGCCGATCAACCTGCAGATCAAGCTGTTGCGCGTACTGCAGGAGCGCACCCTGGAGCGGCTGGGCTCGAACCAGAGCATTCCGGTGGACTGCCGGGTGATCGCGGCCACCAAGTCCGACCTGGATGCCATGGGCCAGAGCGGCCAGTTCCGCAGCGACCTGTATTACCGGCTGAACGTGGTGACCCTGGAGCTGCCGCCGCTGCGCGAGCGCCGCGAAGACATCCTGCAGCTGTTCGAACACTTTCTGCAGCAGTCGGCCCTGCGCTTCGACCGCGAAACGCCTGTGCTGGACAGCCAGACCTTGTCGCGCCTGATGGCCCACGACTGGCCGGGCAACGTGCGTGAACTGCGCAACGTTGCCGAACGCTACGCCCTCGGCCTGCCAGCGTTCAAGAAAGGCCCCAGCGGTGGTGCCAGCCAAGGTTTGGGCTTTGCCGAGGCGGTGGAAGCGTTCGAGCGCAACCTGCTCGGGGATGCCCTGCAACGTACCGGCGGCAACCTGAGCCAGGCCAGCCAGGAGCTGGGCATGGCCAAGACCACGCTGTTCGACAAAGTGAAGAAATACGGCCTCGGCTGACCTCAACCCCAACCTGGAAAGACAACGTGGACCTGGTATTCAAAGCTGCACTGGGCGCTGGCGTGGTGGTGCTGCTGGCGGTGCTGTCGAAGACGCGCAATTACTACATCGCCGGGCTGGTGCCGCTGTTCCCCACCTTCGCCCTGATTGCCCACTACATCGTCGGCAAGGGGCGCAGCATTGCCGACCTGAAGACCACCATCCTGTTCGGCATGTGGTCGATCATTCCGTACTTCGTGTACCTGGCGACCTTGTATGTACTGGTCGACCGCATGCGCCTGGAGGCATCGCTGGCGTTGGCCACGGTGGCCTGGCTGATGGCGGCGACCGTGCTGGTGACCTTGTGGGTGCGGATGCACTGAGTTGCATCGGCGTAGACTTCTTCGCGGGCACGCCCGCTCCCACAGGTATTGCACATGATTGAAAGCGGGTGCATTCCCTGTGGGAGCGGGCGCGCCCGCGAAGAGGCCAACGCCGATTCAGAGCCCTGCGATATGCGTGACATCCTGCCGATGCGCCTGCAGGTAGGGCAACACCGCCCCCAGCAACGGCGCCTTGAACGGCTCCTGGAAGCGGTGCGCCAACCCCGGTATCAAGCGCAGCTGGCTGCCCTGGATATGCGCCGCCAGGTGCACGCCATGCATCACCGGCAGCAACGGGTCGGCCGTGCCATGCACCACCAGGGTCGGCACCCGCAACTGGTTCAACAACTCGACCCTGCTCGGCTCGGCCAGTATCGCCATGATCTGGCGCTTGGCCCCCTCCGGGTTGAACGCCCGGTCATAGGCCACCGCCGCCTGCTGCAGCAAGGCCGAACGGTCGTCACGCACCTCGGGGCTACCCAGCGCCGCCAGCAGGTCGGCCTGCTGTTCGATGGCCACTTCGCGGTTCGGCGCGCTGCGCCGGGCCAGCAACTGCACCAGCGCCGGATCCGGCGCTGGCAACCCCGCCGCCCCTGAACTGGACATGACCAGCGTCAGGCTGCGCACGCGCTCGGGCGCCATGGCGGCCAGGTGCTGGGCAATCATGCCGCCCATGCTCACCCCCAGCACATGAAACTGGCGCACGCCCAACGCATCCATCAGGCGCAGGCCATCGTCCGCCATGTCGGTCAGCGTATAGGGCGCAGCCACCGGCAGGCCCAGCTTGTAGCGCAGCAGTTCGACCGTCAGGTTGGCCGACGGTGGCAGCTGGCTCCAGCGTGACAGGCCGACATCGCGGTTGTCATAGCGAATCACCCGAAAGCCCTGGCGGCACAACGCTTCGACCACGTCGTCCGGCCAGTGGATCAGCTGCCCGCCAAGGCCCATCACCAGCAGCAAGGCCGGGTCGCGTGGCGCACCGACGCTCTGATACACCAGGCTGAGCGCGCCCAGTTCGGCACGCTGCACCGGCACGTGGGCGTCACAACGCTGTTCAGCGAAACTCGCCGGTACGCCGAATACAAAGAAAAGAAAAAGCCAAAAAGCCCGCATGAAAGAAACACCAGAATGCAGATCCCCAGTAGAGCGCGAGTCTGATGAATTCTGTTCGGGCGCGCTGCCACAGTTCAGTGACAGTTTGATGACTCCCGCCAGGCGGTGCGGCGGTACGCCCAGTCGACAGGCGCGGCAACATGAGGGAAACTCAACTCATTCCCTGTTTCCTCAAGTCCACACACCGGAGTCAGCTGTGCTGGAGATCCGTCACCTGAAAACCCTTCATGCCCTGCGCGAGGCCGACAGCCTGGTGGAGGCCGCCGAGCGCCTGCACCTGACCCAGTCGGCGCTGTCGCACCAGTTCAAGGAGCTGGAAGAGCGCCTGGGCCTGCCGCTGTTCGTGCGCAAGACCAAGCCGATCCGCTTCACCAGCGCCGGGTTGCGCCTGCTGCAACTGGCCGATGCCACCCTGCCGCTGCTGCGCGGCGCCGAACGTGACATCGCGCGCCTGGCCGGTGGCACCGCCGGGCGCCTGCACATGGCCATCGAATGCCACAGCTGCTTCCAGTGGCTGATGCCGACCATCGACCAGTTCCGTGACGCCTGGCCGGAGGTGGAGCTGGACCTGGCCTCCGGCTTTGCCTTCGCCCCGCTGCCGGCCCTGGCCCGCGGTGACCTCGACCTGGTGGTGACCTCCGACCCGCTGGACCTGGCGGGCATCACCTACGTGCCGCTGTTCACTTACGAGGCGATGCTGGCGGTGGCCAACCAGCATCCGTTGGCCAGCAAGCCCTACATCGTGCCGCAGGACCTGCTTGACCAGACCCTGATCACCTACCCGGTGGAGCGCGACCGCCTGGACATCTTCACCCGCTTCCTGGAGCCGGCCGACATCGAGCCCGCTGCCGTGCGCACCTCGGAGCTGACGGTGATGATGATGCAACTGGTAGCCAGCGGCCGAGGCGTGTGCGGCATGCCGCACTGGGCGCTGCACGAGTACAGTTCGCGCGGGTATGTGAAGGGCAAGCGCCTGGGTGAAAAAGGCCTGTTCGCCACGCTTTATGCCGCTGTGCGCACCGACATGCTCGATGCGCCATACATGCGCGACTTCCTGCTGACGGCGAAGGACACCTCGTTCGCCACCCTCGATGGCGTCAGCGCGGTGCGCTGACGGCCTGGCGGTATAGCGGCAGGATCAGGTCGCGGGTCAGGGGTGCCAGCTGCATGGCGGGGGCCTGGTCTGCGGCCAGCCACACCACCTCCTCGATCTCCGCGGCCGGCAGCACGGCTGCGGCGCTGTCGACACGGAACAGTTCGGCCTGTACCTCGAAGCCCGGCTCGTTGGCGGCCGGGGCGCTGAACTGGCCCAGGTGCACGGCCTGGGCCGGGTCGATGTGCAGGCCCAGTTCCTCATGCAGCTCGCGCACCAGTGCCTGCACCGGGGTTTCGCCAGCATCGATCTTGCCACCGGGCTGCATGAAGGCCTGGGTGCCGCGTTTGCGTACCAGCAGGGTGCGTCCCTGGGGGTCGATCAGCAGGGCGGCGGCGATGCGGATGGTGTTGGGCATGGGCTGGGCTCACCTGAAACAATGGCCGGGGAGGATCCCATGGGGTTCCTGGCCTGACAAGGCCAGTGTTTCCTGTGCCGGCCCTTTCGCGGGCGCGCCCGCTCCCACAAGTCCTCCACTGCTCTTGAAAGCAACGCAGTACCTGTGGGAGCGGGCATGCCCGCGAAAGGGCCGGCACAGGATATAGCCGACCGGCCAGACGAACGGCCCCTTGCCAACCCGCCCCACACCCTCCATAACCAACACATGAACCTGCCCGCCAAACACCACCCGGTGCTCGAGCTGTTCCACCCCGCCGTGCGCACCTGGTTCCGTCGCCACTTCGCCACGGTGACCGATGCCCAGGCCCAGGCCTGGCCGTTGATCCATGCGGGCCAGTCGATGCTGCTGGCCGCGCCGACCGGTTCGGGCAAGACCCTCAGTGCATTCCTGGCCGTGCTCGACGAACTGTTCCGCCAAGGCCTGGAGCATCAGGGCGAGCTACCAGCGCAGACCCAAGTGGTCTACGTTTCGCCACTCAAGGCGCTGTCCAACGATATCCGCCTGAACCTGCAAGCCCCGCTCGAAGGCATCAGCCAGGCCCTCGCGGACCAGGGCCTGAACGCCCCGCGCATCACCACCGCCGTGCGCAGCGGCGACACCCCGCAGAAGGAGCGTGCTGCCATGCGCAAGCTGGCGCCGCACATCCTGGTGACCACCCCCGAATCGCTCTACGTGCTGATGGGCTCGGCTTCTGGCCGTAAAGGCCTGGCCAGCGTGCACACGGTGATCGTCGACGAAATCCATGCCCTGGCAGGCAACAAGCGGGGCGCCCACCTGGCACTGACCCTGGAGCGCCTGCAGGCCCTGTGCAACCGGCCGTTGCGGCGCATCGGCCTGTCGGCCACGCAACGCCCGGTCGAGCGGGTGGCGCAATTTCTGGTCGGCAACGGCCGCCCCTGCGCAATCGTCGATGTCGGCCATGCTCGGCAGCGCGACCTGGACATCGAGGTGCCGCCAGTGCCGCTGGGTGCAGTTATGGCCACCGATGTCTGGGGCCTGGTCTATGACCGCCTGGCCACCCTGGCGCGCGAACATCGCACCACCCTGGTGTTCGTCAACACCCGACGCCTGGCCGAGCGCATCACCCGCCACCTCAGCGACCGCCTGGGCAAGGAGGCGGTTGCCGCGCACCACGGCAGCCTGGCCAAGGAGCTACGCCTGGATGCCGAACAACGCCTGAAAAACGGACAACTGCAGGTGCTGGTGGCCACTGCATCGCTGGAGCTGGGCATCGATATCGGCGACATCGACCTGGTCTGCCAGATCGCTTCGCCAGGCTCGATCGCGGCCTTGCTGCAGCGGGTCGGCCGCGCCGGACACCAGGTCGATGGCGTGCCCAAGGGGCGCTTGTTCCCGACCTCGCGCGATGACCTGATCGAATGCGTGGCCCTGCTCGACTGCATACGCCGGGGCGAGCTGGATGAACTGCACATTCCCCGGGCGCCGCTGGATGTGCTGGCCCAGCAGATCGTCGCCGAAGCCAGCAACCAGCCCTGGCACGAACAGGCCCTGTTCGACTGCCTGCGCCAGGCCACACCCTACGCCGAGCTCGACCAGCAACATTACCAGGCCCTGCTGCGCATGCTCGCCGAGGGCTACAACGGCCGCCAGGGCGTGCGCAGTGCCTACCTGCACCGCGATGCGGTGAGCGGCACCCTGCGCGGCCGCCGCGGCAGCCAGCTGACCGCCCTGACCAGCGGCGGCACCATCCCCGACAACGCCGACTACGCCGTGCTGCTCGAACCGCAGGCGCTGAACATCGGCAGCGTCAACGAAGACTTTGCCGTGGAAAGCATCGCCGGCGATATTTTCCAGCTGGGCAATGCCTCCTATCGCATCCTGAGGGTCGAGCCGGGTCGGGTGCGGGTGGAGGATGCCCAGGGCCTGCCACCGACCATCCCGTTCTGGCTGGGCGAGGCGCCGGGGCGCAGCGACGAGCTGTCTGCCGCGGTGGCCCGGCTGCAGGCGCAGATCGACCAACAGCTGGCTGACAACAACCAGGCCGAGGTGCTGGCATGGTTGCAGGCCACCTTCGAACTGGACGAAGCCGCCGCTGGGCAGCTGCTCGACTACCTGGCCCGCACCCGCGAAGTGCTCGGCGCCCTGCCATCGCAGGACACGCTGGTGATGGAGCGCTTCTTCGATGAGTCCGGCGGTACCCAGCTGATCATCCATTCGCCCTACGGCAGCCGCATCAACCGCGCCTGGGGCCTGGCCCTGCGCAAGCGCTTCTGCCGCACCTTCAACTTCGAGTTGCAGGCGGCAGCCAGCGAGGACGCCATCGTGCTGTCGCTGTCCTCCAGCCACAGTTTCGAACTGGACGACGTGTGGCGTTACCTGAACAGCCGCAGCGCCGAGCCGATCCTTGTCCAGGCGCTGCTCGATGCGCCGCTGTTTGGCGTGCGCTGGCGCTGGAACGCCAGCGTGACCATGGCTCTGCCGCGCTTTGTCGGCGGTCGCAAGGTGGCGCCACAGATCCAGCGGATGAAGAGTGAAGACCTGATTGCCGCCGTATTCCCCGATCAGATCGCCTGCCTGGAGAACATCGTCGGCGAGCGGCAGATTCCCGATCATCCGCTGGTCGAGCAAACCCTCGACGACTGCCTGCACGAGGCGATGGACAGCGAAGGCTGGCTGGCGCTGTTGCGGCGTATGGAAAGCGGCACGGTGCGCCTGGTGTGCCGCGACCTGCCCGCCCCTTCGCCCCTGGCGGCGGCCATCCTCAATGCACGGCCCTATGCCTTCCTGGATGACGCGCCACTGGAAGAACGGCGCACTCAGGCGGTGCTCAACCGGCGCTGGAGCGAAGTGCAGAGCGGCGACGACCTGGGCGCGCTGGACGCCGATGCCATCGCCGCCGTCGCAACCGAGGCCTGGCCGCAACCGGGCAATGCCGACGAAATGCATGAAGCGTTGATGGGCCTGGGGGCCATCAGCCAGGACGAAGTGCAGGGCAATGCCAGCTGGGAGCTGCTGCTCAGGCAGTTGGCCAAGGCCGGCCGGGCCTTGCGCCTGGTGGATGAAAAGCTGTGGTTGGCGCGTGAGCGGTTGAGCCTGCTGCAAGTGCTGTATCCCGGCTCCCGGGTGGAACCGGCGTTGCAGGCACTGCCAGGCTTCGATCAGGCCATCGAGCCGGACATTGCGCTGGTCGAACTGCTGCGAGCCCGCCTGAGCGGCCATGGCCCGCTGACCCGTGCGCAGATTGCGGCAGCACTTGGCAAACCGCTGCCAGCCATCGAACAGGCCCTGGCCCGCCTGGAGGCCGAAGGCTACGTGCTGCGTGGGCATTTCAGCCCCGGCGCAAGCGAACTGCAGTGGTGCGAGCGCCATTTGCTGGCGCGCATCCACCGCTACACGGTCAAACGCCTGCGCCGGGAGATCGAGCCGGTCAGCCTGCAGGACTTCATGCGCTTTCTGTTCGACTGGCAGCACCTGGCTGACGACACGCGCCTGCGCGGCCCGCAAGCCGTGGCCGAGGTACTAGGCCAGTTGCAAGGATTTCCGAGTGCAGCCGGAGCCTGGGAGGCCGAACTGCTGCCGGCACGTATCAAGGACTACAGCCCGCACTGGCTCGACGATGCCTGCCGTAGCGGGCAGTTC
This sequence comes from Pseudomonas sp. UBA6753, assembly GCF_002453565.1. Classification (NCBI taxonomy): domain Bacteria; kingdom Pseudomonadati; phylum Pseudomonadota; class Gammaproteobacteria; order Pseudomonadales; family Pseudomonadaceae; genus Pseudomonas; species Pseudomonas sp. UBA6753. The sequence goes on from NZ_DKHD01000032.1 coordinate 105,739, forward strand.
GCCTGGAGCCGGCTGGCGGCGACCGTGTCGAGAAACACCTTTTCGAGCACACCGCTGGTGCTGTTGCCGCGCGAGCATCTTGGGTTGTGGCGCAGCCTTGCTCCCGTACCTGCCCTGGATAGCCTCGGCGCACGGGCGCAACGCGTCCACGAGGTGCTGAACGCACATGGCGCGCTGTTCTTCGACGAGCTGACACACGATGCCCACCTGCTGCCCAGCGAACTGGAAACGGCCTTGCAAGAGCTGGTAGGCGCAGGCCTGGTGGGGGCTGACAGCTTCACCGGCCTGCGCAGCCTGATCACCCCGGCGGCGAAACGCACATCGCGCAACAGCCGACGCGGCCACCCGCCGCTGTCCAGCAGCATGTCCCATGCCGGGCGCTGGGCCTTGCTGCGCAGGGGCGCTGTAGACGACAGCCAGCGCCTGGAGCACATCGCCCGGGCCCTGCTTCGGCGCTATGGCGTGGTGTGCTGGCGCCTGCTGGAGCGCGAAAGCGATGTGCTGCCGCCCTGGCGCGAACTGCTGCGCTGCTATCACAGGCTGGAAGCGCGTGGCGAGATTCGTGGCGGGCGTTTCATTGCCGGGCTGGCCGGCGAACAGTTCGCCTTGCCGGAGGCGGTGGGGCTGCTGCGGCAGGTGCGCAAGCGTGAATTGGACGGGGCACTGGTGGTGGTAAGCGCCAGTGACCCGCTGAACCTGGTCGGGTCGTTGCTGCCGGGGGCGAAAGTGCCGGCGGTGAGTGGCAACCGCCTGTTGTATCGCGACGGGGTGCCGGTGGCGGTGCGGGTGGCCGGGCACTATTCGTACCTGGACGAAGCGCCGGCGCAAGAGCAGGAAAGCTGGCGGCAGAAGCTGCTGCGCGACACTATCTGAATGCTTTTTTGCGGTACTGGCCCTATCGCCGGCAAGCCTGCTCCAACCTCGACCGCATCGGCCTTGAGCGATGCGCTACCCCTGTGGGAGCCGGCTTGCCGGCGATAGGGCCAGTACAGCCAGCACAAGGCTTGGCGAGAATGATTTTCGCTACCCCGATTTTAATTTGCACAGCCGTGCAACTTGGCTATGGTCGGGGTTTGCCCCAGGCCCTGAGCCTGACCGCGCCATCGCAAGGACCCTGTATGAGCCTGTCACTTCTCAGCCGCTATGCCTTCTTCGCCGCCTGTGTGCTGTTCACCCTGGCGAGCCTGCCGTTCACCCACCATGAATGGTTGTGGCCGTTCACCCTGAGCACCGCCATCCTCAGCCTGATCGGCCTGTTCGACCTGTTGCAGCAACGCCACGCAGTACGCCGCAACTACCCGATCCTGGGCAACATCCGCTATCTGGTCGAGGCCATTCGCCCGGAAATCCGCCAGTACCTGCTGGAGGCAGACAGCGACGCCCTGCCGTTCTCCCGCGCCCAGCGCTCGCTGGTATATGCACGGGCGAAGAACGAAGCCTCGGACAAACCCTTCGGCACCCTGATCGACGTGTACGAGTCCGGCTTCGAATTCATCGGCCACTCCATGCGCCCGGCGCCATTGGCCGACCCGGCCAGCTTCCGGGTCGTCGTCGGCGGGCCGCAGTGCAGCCAGCCATACTCGGCATCGATCTTCAACATATCGGCGATGAGCTTTGGCTCGCTCAGCGCCAACGCCATCCGCGCCCTCAACCAAGGCGCCAAGCTGGGCAATTTCCACCATGACACCGGCGAAGGCAGCATCAGCCCCTATCACCGCGAGCACGGTGGCGACCTGGTCTGGGAACTGGGCAGTGGCTACTTCGGGTGCCGCACGCCGGACGGGCGCTTCGACCCCGAACGCTTTGCCGCCCAGGCACGCAGCCCGCAGGTGCGGATGATCGAGATCAAGATGAGCCAGGGCGCCAAGCCCGGCCATGGCGGCATCCTGCCCAAGCACAAGGTGACCCGGGAAATTGCCGAAACCCGTGGCGTGCTGATGGGCGAAGACTGCATATCGCCATCGCGCCACAGCGCCTTCTCCACCCCCATCGAGATGATGCAGTTCATTGCCCAGCTGCGTGAGCTGTCTGGCGGCAAACCGGTAGGCTTCAAGTTCTGCCTGGGCCACCCGTGGGAGTTCATGGGCATCGCCAAGGCCATGCTGGAAACCGGCATCCTGCCCGACTTCATCGTCGTCGACGGCAAGGAAGGCGGCACCGGCGCGGCGCCGGTGGAGTTCACCGACCACATTGGCGTACCGCTGCGCGAGGGGCTGCTGTTCGTGCACAACACCCTGGTCGGCCTGAACCTGCGCGACAAGATCAAGCTGGGCGCCAGCGGCAAGATCGTCAGCGCGTTCGACATTGCCAGCGTACTGGCCATTGGCGCCGACTGGGCCAACTCGGCGCGCGGCTTCATGTTCGCCATCGGCTGCATTCAGTCGCAGAGCTGCCACACCAACAAGTGCCCGACCGGTGTGGCCACGCAAGACCCACTGCGCCAGCGTGCGCTGGTGGTGCCGGACAAAGCCCAGCGGGTGCTGAACTTCCATCACAATACCTTGCGTGCCCTGGCCGAAATGCTTGCGGCAGCAGGCCTGGAGCACCCGGCGCAGCTGGAAGCCAAGCACCTGGTACGGCGCATCTCGGCCACCGAGATCAAGCTGTTCTCACAGATGCATGTGTTCTTGAAGCCGGGTGAGCTGCTGACTGGCGAGGTGAACGGGCAGTTCTATTCGCGCATGTGGCAGCTGGCGCGGGCGGACAGCTTCGAACCGAACAGCGAAGTGGCAGCCTGATAGAACCCTGGGGCTGCTACGCAGCCCATCGCGACACAAGGCCGCTCCCACAGGAGTACGCTATCTCTTGTGGGAGCGGCCTTGTGTCGCGAAAGGGCCGCAAAGCGGCCCCAGCCATTTCAGATCAGGAAGCAGTACTGGCCACGCCCTGCGCATCTTTCGGCGCCAGGCGGAATGCGTAGTACAGCACCGTCAGCAGCACCAGGAACGCCGGGCCAATGTACAGCGCCACGCGGGTGTCCTCGAAGTACGCCATCAGGCCGACCACCAGCACCAGGAAGGCCAGCGCCAGGTACGAGCTCAGCGGCCACAACCACATACGGTACTTCAGTGCCTTGCGCTCGGCAGTGGTGAGGCCGGCACGGAACTTCAGCTGCGCCAGCAGGATCATCACCCAGGTCCAGATCGCGCCGAAGGTGGCGATCGAAGTCACCCAGACGAAGACCTTCTCCGGCACCAGGTAGTTGGCCAGCACGCCCAGCAGCAGCGCGCCGATCGACAGCAGCAGCGCGTTGCGCGGCACGCCGTTCTTCGACGTACGGGCGAAGGCCGCCGGGGCCTGGCCGTTCTGCGCCAGGCTGTAGAGCATGCGCCCGGTGCTGAAGATGCCGCCGTTGCACGACGACAGCGCTGCAGTGATGACCACGAAGTTGATGATGCCGGCGGCGGTCTTGATGCCCAGGCGCTCGAAGGTCATGACGAACGGGCTGCCCTGGCTGCCGATTTCGCTCCACGGGTAGATCGACAGGATCACGAACAGCGCACCGACATAGAACAACAGGATGCGCCAGAACACCGAGCCAATGGCCTGTGGGATGGTCTTTTGCGGGTTGCGTGCTTCACCGGCGGTCAGGCCGATCATTTCCACGCCCAGGTAGGCGAACATCACCATCTGCAGCGACATCAGCACGCCGGTCACGCCATTGGGCATGAAGCCGCCATTGCTCCACAGGTTGGAGATACCCACTGCCACGCCGTCATTGCCGAAGCCGAAGGCAATGATGCCGATGCCGCCAAGGACCATGGCGATGATGGTGACAATCTTGATCAGGGCGAACCAGAACTCGAACTCACCAAACGCCTTGACGGCCACCAGGTTGACCGCCCCCATGCTGCCCAGCGCCGCCAGGGCCCAGATCCAGCGTGGTACGTCGGGGAACCAGATGCCCATGTAGATGGCCACCGCGGTGATTTCGGCAACGCAGGTCACCAGCCACAGGAACCAGTAGTTCCAGCCGGTAAGGAAACCCGCCAGCGGGCCGAGGTAGTCCTGGGCATAACGGCTGAACGAGCCGGCGACAGGGTTGTGCACGGCCATTTCGCCAAGGGCGCGCATGATCACCAGAATGGCCAGGCCGCCGATGATGTAGGACAGCATGATGGCGGGGCCGGCCATTTCGATGGCCTTGGCCGAACCGAGGAAAAGACCGACACCGATACAGGCGCCCAGCGCCATCAGGCGGATGTGCCGTTCGCCCAGTTCACGTTTGAGCGGGCCGCCTTCGGTGGCCTGGCCGTGGGCAGGGTGGTTGCCGACTGGCATAGCAATACAACCTCATTTTGTTATTGGATTTGACCTTCGTGCAGCACCGGCCAGGCCGATAGGCGTGGCGTTGGCTTGCCGAGCTGGCCTCGTGGGCCGGCCCGTGTGCCGGAATAGAGCGCCCGGCAAGGCGAAGGGGGCGAGCAGTATAGGAAGACCGTTGCAGGGGTTTTCACTGTAAATATGCAGAAATTTGGCGAGAACTCGGGCTCTGTGGGAGCTGGCTTGCCTGCGATCGGGCGCAAAGCGGCCGCAAAATTTCCTGGCCACCATAGCAATATCGCCTTACGAAAAAACCCACACCAAAGCCGCATAGCCCTACGCCACTTTTCTCCGTCTCTTACAAATTTTTCACCTGACCCGCTCAACGTCTAAGCTTCAGACAAGCAAGACGAAAATACCTGGCCGGATAGAAGACTATGGGCGCACTGTGGCAATCGGAACCAAGCAGAACGGAAGCACCCGAGATACCTCCGGCCGAGACGCCACAACCCAAGTCCCCCCGTCAGCGTCGGCTATGGTGGCGGCTGATCATCCTCATCCTGCTGGTGGCGCTGGTGGCCATCGGCTTCGCTGCGTATGACGAATTCCGCACCTCCAACCTGCAGTCGCGGGAATTCAGCAAGCTGGCCAGCACCCTCACCTATTCGCTGCAACCAGGCCCCAGCGATGCCATCGTCTACCCCGGCGAAGGGCCGTTCGACAAACGCCTGGGCTACAGCGCCCTGGGCGAATTCCTGCCGCGCCTGCTCAAGCGCGACTACCTGATCAGCGAGCAGGTGAAGTTCTCGCCGGCGTTGATGAACTACGTCGATCATGGGCTGTTCGCCCCCTATATCGAGAAAATCCAGGCTGGCCTGTCGATCACCGACTGCCGCGGCGACATGCTGTACCAGTACAACTACCCGCAACACCTGTACCCGGACTTTGCGGCGATCCCGCCGGTGATCGTCAACAGCCTACTGTTCATCGAGAACCGCGACCTGCTCGACACCAAGGACCCACGCAACAACCCGGCCGTGGACTGGCCGCGCTTCGCCAAGGCCGCCTACAGCCAGGTGGCCAAGTACCTGGCCCTGCCCGGCCAGTCCGCTGGCGGAAGCACCCTGGCCACGCAGCTGGAAAAGTACCGCCATTCACCGGACGGCCTGACCGTTTCCGGCGCCGAGAAGATCCGCCAGATGATTTCCGCCAGCGTGCGCGCCTACCAGGGCGGCCCTGACACCACCGAGGCGCGCCAGCGCATCGTGCGGGACTACCTCAACAGCGTGCCGCTGTCGGCAGTGCCTGGGCATGGCGAAGTGCATGGCATGGCCGAAGGCCTGCGGGTGTGGTACGGCGCCGACTTCGACCAGGTCAACCAGGCCCTGAACTCCACCGCCAGCGACCCTGAGAGCATGGCCGCACGCGGCCTGGCCCTGCGCCAGGTGCTGTCACTGATGATTGCCCAGCGCCGGCCGTCGCACTACCTGTCCAAGGGGCGGCTAGAGCTGGCCGAACTGACCGACGCGCACATCCGCGTGCTGGCCGCCAACAAGGTCATCGAGCAGCCACTGGCCGACGCGGCACTGGCCAGCAAGGCGGTATACCGCGACTGGGTGGCGCAACCGACCATCGTGCCGATCGTCACCAACAAGGGCATCAGCCTGGCACGCAACCGCCTGGCGGCCATGCTCAACCGCCCGCTGTACGACCTCGACCGGCTCGACGTGTCGGCCACCAGTACCCTGCAGTCCGACCTGCAGCTGCAGGTCAGCCAGTACCTGAAAAACCTTGCCGACCCTGAATTTGCGGCGCAGATCGGCCTGATCGGCGAACGCCTGCTCACCGCCAAGACCACCGACCAGGTGAGCTACAGCTTCACCTTGTTCGAGCGCACCGCCGACGGCTCGCGGGTGCGGGTGCAGACCGACAGCACCGACCAGCCCTTCGACATCAACGAAGGCAGCAAGCTGGAGCTGGGTTCCACCGCCAAGTTGCGGGTGCTCACCACCTACCTGGAGATCATCGCCGAACTGCACGACAAATACGCCGGCAAGCCAGCCGCCGAGTTGAAGAAAGTCGAAGTCGCCGAACTCGACCGCATCAGCCAGTGGTCGCTGGAATGGCTGGCGCAGAACAGCAAGAACCAGAGCCTGGACGCGATGCTCGATGCGGCGCTGGAACGCAAGTATTCGGCCAACACCGGCGAAGCCTTCTTCACCGGCGGCGGCATGCATGTGTTCAACAACTTCCGCAAGGAAGACAACAGCCGCAACCCAACCCTCAAGGATGCATTGCGCGAGTCGATCAACCTGCCGTTCATCCGCCTGATGCGCGACCTGGTGCGCTACGTGACCTACCAGCAGCCGTACAACCGCGTGCCGCTGCTCAAGGACGACTCCGACCCGCGCCGCCAGGAATACCTGGCCCGTTTCGCCGACAAGGAAGGCACCAACTACCTGATGCGCTTCTGGAAGAAATACCAGCGCAAGACCTCGCAGCAGCGCCTGGACACCTTCCTCGACAGCATGCGCGTGACCCCGCAACGGTTGGCGGCCGTGCACCGCTACCTGTTCCCCGAGGCTGGCCAGGAAACCTTCAACGCCTTCGTCCGCGCCCACCTCAAGGGTGACAAGATCGTCCTGGGCAAACTGACCGATGGCCGCCTGTCGGAGATGTACGACGCCTACGGCCCGGGCAAGTACGACCTGCCCGACCAGGGCTATATCGCCAAGGTTCACCCGCTGGACTTGTGGCTGCTGGGTTACCTGCTGAAGAACCCCGGTTCGACCTTGACCGAAATGGTCAATGCCAGCCGCTTCGAGCGCCAGGAGGTTTACGGCTGGCTGTTCAAGAGCCGCCATCAGGGTGCCCGTGACAGCCGCATTCGCACCATGGTCGAGATCGAAGCGTTCCTCGACATTCACCAGCGCTGGAAGCGCGTGGGCTATCCATTCGACCACCTGGTGCCCTCGCTGGCCACCGCCATCGGCAGCTCGGGCGACCGCCCCGCCGCCCTCTCCGAACTGGTCGGCATCATCCAGAACGACGGCGTGCGCCTGCCGACCTTGCGGATTGACACCCTGCACTTCGCTGCCAACACGCCTTACGAGACCAAGCTGGTCACTGACCCGGACCGGGGTGTGCGGATTCTGCCGGTCGAAGTGGCGCGCGCCCTCAAAGGCGCCATGTCGCAGGTGGTGGATGCGGGTACCGCGCGGCGTATTTCCGGCAGTTTCAAGCTGCAGGACGGCACGCCACTGGTTATGGGTGGCAAGACCGGTACCGGTGACAACCGCATCGAAAGCTTTGGTGCTGGCGGCCGGCTGATCGGCTCGCGCTCGCTGAACCGTACCGCCACCTTCGTGTTCTTCCTGGGCGACAACCACTTCGGTACCTTGACCGCGTTCGTGCCGGGGCGCTCGGCAGAGGCCTTCAAGTTCACCTCGGCGCTGCCGGTGCAGGTACTCAAGGGCATGGCTCCGATCCTCATGCCATACCTGCAACCGGGCAATCCGAATGAGTGCAAAGCGCCGCAAGTGGCCATGCACACAGCCACGCCGCAAGGGGATACATCGAACAACTAGATGATAATCATCTGCAATTAAGGGCTTGTCTTTAGATATATCTTGAGTAATATCTTAAGATATATCGCAAACGACGGAGCCCTGCCCCTATGCGCGAACATACCCCCCATGACCCCTTCGAGCGGCGCCCAGGTCGTGGCGAACGCGGCCCGCGCGTCTTCGCCCCCGGCGACCTCAAGCTGCTGATGCTGGCCCTGCTCGCCGAGCAGCCAGGCCACGGCTACGACCTGATCCGCCAGATCGAAAACCTGTTCGACGGCAGCTACAGCCCAAGCCCCGGGGTGATCTACCCCACCCTCAACTTCCTCGAGGAGGCCGAACTGATCAGCGGCCAGGTGCAGGGCAGCAAACGCCTCTACGCCATTACCGAAGCCGGCCGCACCGCCCTGGCCGAACAGGCCGTCGCACTGGACGGCGTGCGCATGCGCATCGAAGTCAGCAAGCGCGCCCTGCGCGGCCACGACCGCCCACCAGAGATTCATGAAGCGGTCGGCAACCTGCGCCACGCACTGCACATGCACAGTGGCCGCTGGACACCGGAAGAAATCGAGCGGGTCCGCGACCTGCTCAACCACACCGCCAAGGCCATCGCCTCCGGGCCGGCCGAACCTGTCAGGGAGACACCCCATGAGTGACACCATTCACCGCGTCAACCACGAAATCCGCCAACGCCGCCTGCAGGTGCTGCGGGTCACCGAACTGACCCCGCGCATGCGCCGCATCACCCTCGGGGGTGCCGAGCTGCAGGGCTTCACCAGCGTGGGCAGCGACGACCATATCAAGCTGCTGTTCGCCGAAACGCCGGAGCAACAACAGGCCATCGAGGCTCGTAACCTGGGCCGAGAAGGTGGCGCGCGGCCTACCATGCGCGAATACACGCCACGGCGCATCGACCTGGTGGCCAATGAGCTGGACATCGACTTCGTGCTGCACGGCGATGGCCCTGCCTCTACCTGGGCAGCCCAGGCGGCACCCGGGCAAACCCTGGACATTGCCGGGCCGCGGGCTTCGATGGTGGTGCCGGACATTTTCGACAGCTACCTGCTGATCGGTGACGAAACTGCCATCCCGGCCATTGGCCGCCGTCTGGAGGAGTTGCCTGCGGGCCGTCAGGTGCTGGCGGTTATCCAGATCGAAGACGAGCAGGAACGCCAGCCACTGCCGAGCAAGGCACAGGTGGAGGTGATCTGGGTACGTCGCCAACAGGAGGACTTGCTGGCACTGGTGAAGAACCTGACCTTGCCGCAGGGCCGTTTGTACGGCTGGGTGGCACTGGAAAAGGCCCTGAGCCGGCAGGCCAAGGCACTGTTGCTGGAGAAAGGCTTGCCTGAGGATGCGCTCAAGGCTGTGGCCTACTGGCGTGCCGACGGGACTGCGGACGACGAATGATTGATTATTGCTGCCCCGGCCCTATCGCCGGCAAGCCAGCTCCCACAGGTACCCCGCAGCGTTCAAGGGCTGCGCAATTCCTGTGGGAGCTGGCTTGCCGGCGATAGGGCCAGTGCAGGTCAAGCCAATCTGTGCGGCCCCCGCCACCTGTCCAGCCCCAGCAACACCAGCCCAATCCCCCAGAACCCCGCCAACACCCCCAGGGCATTGAGCAATACCTGCCCATACCCCAGGCTCGCCACATCGATGAACGGGTAGGCATACACGCCAATCTCGCTCCCCCGCCACAGCGCGTAGGCAAAATACGTCGCCGGGTACACCGCCCAGACCAGCAGATGCCATAGCCGCAACCTGCCCTTGGGCACCTCGCACCACCAATACAAGGCATATAGCACGGGCATCACATCGTGCAGCAACTCGTCCGCCAGCCATTGCCAGCCCTGCGGTTGCCACAAGTGACGCAACAGCACGCTGTAGGCCAATGCCACCAGCACGATGCTGGCGGCCACCGCGGAACTCACCGCAGGCGACAGGAAAAAGCGCTTGGCACGGCCTTCCCGGCCGAACGCCGCATAACTGAGCACCGTTGCCACCAGGGTATTGGTCAACACGGTGAAATACCCGAACACATTGATCAGGCCACCCGCCAGACTGGCCTGTTCCTGCCAACGCGCCAACAGCACCAGGTACACCTGCACGGCCAGGCCGAACCAACCCAGCACGGCCATGCCGGTCAGCCAGGGACGGCGCGGCATGTCAGGCCTGGCGCTGCAGCTTCACGTACAGCTGCTCGACCTTTTCCCGTGCCCACGGCGTCTTGCGCAGGAAGGTCAGGCTCGACTTGATGGTCGGGTTGCTTTTGAAGCAGCGCACATCGATGCGCTCGGCCAGGCCCTGCCATTGGTAGTGCGCCACCAGCTCGGTGAGGATCTGTTCGAGGGTCTTGCCGTGCAGCGCGTTGTGTTGGGCCGTGCTCATGCCAGTGCTCCGTAGGAAAGATGCGCACCTTACACGAGTGTAGTGGTGGGTGGGATCAGGGGAGTCGACAGAAAAACCGCTGGCCAGGCGCAAAACCTCTGTGCTGAAATAGAGATGTTATATTGTAACAATACAAAAGCATCTGCCAAGGAACGCCCCATCCCCATGCTGTACACACCGCTTCGCCTCTCTCCCCTCGTCGTCGCGCTGTGGCTGGCCGCATCACCCAGCCACGCCGTGGAACTCGAACCCCAGGTCATCACCGCCAACCCTTTGGGCAACAGCCAGCTGGCCGCACCCAGCACCGTGCTCGAAGGCGACAACCTGCTGCAACAGCAGCACGGCAGCCTCGGTGAAACCCTGAACAAGCAGCCCGGGGTCGCCTCCACCTGGTTCGGCCCTGGCGCCAGTCGCCCGGTAATTCGTGGACTGGATGGCGACCGCATTCGCATCCTGCGCAATGGCGTCGGCGCCCTGGATGCTTCATCGCTGTCCTACGACCACGCCGTGCCGCTGGACCCGGTGACCGTCGACCGTGTCGAGATCGTCCGTGGCCCGGCTGCCCTGCTCTACGGCGGCAACGCCATCGGAGGCGTGGTCAATACCTTCGACAATCGCATCCCGGATACCCCCATCGAGGGCATCCAAGGTGCCGGTGAACTGCGCTACGGCGGCGCCGATACCACCCGCAGCAGCGCTGGCAAGCTGGAGGCCGGCAACGGTGCCTTCGCCCTGCACCTGGATGCCAACAGCCGCCAGTTCAACGACCTGCGCATCCCCGGTTACGCGCGCAGTTCCAAAGTGCGCGACGCCGACGAACCCGGCAGCAAGCACCGCCTGGAAAACAGCGACGGCCGCCAGGACGGTGGCGCCGTGGGTGGCGCCTACCATTGGGACCACGGTTACGCCGGCCTGTCCTACAGCCGCTACGACAGCAACTATGGCTCGGTGGCCGAGCCAGGTGTGCGCCTGGACATGAAGCAGGACCACTACGCCTTCGCCTCCGAACTGCGTGACCTGGACGGGCCGTTCACTTCGGTCAAGGTCGATGCCGGCTACACCGACTACGAGCACCGTGAAATAGAAGAAGGCGAAGTCCACACCACCTTCAGGAACAAGGGCTATGAAGCACGTATCGAAGCCCGCCACCAACCGCTCGGGCCGGTAGAAGGCGTGATCGGCGCCCAGGTCAGCCGCAACGAATTCTCCGCCTTGGGCGAGGAAGCCTTCGTCCCGCACACCGACACCGACAGCCTGGCGCTGTTCATGCTGGAGCAGTGGCAAGCCACCGAGCGCCTGAACCTGAGCCTGGGCGCACGCATGGAGCACACCCGGGTCGACCCGGATGCCAAAGGCAACGAGAACTTCGCCGACGCCGACAGCGCCAGCACTTTCAACGCCTTCAGCCTGTCTTCCGGGGCGGTGTACCAGCTCGACCCGATCTGGTCGCTGGCCGCCAACCTCGGCTACACCGAGCGCGCCCCGACCTTCTACGAGCTGTATGCCAATGGTGCCCACGTGGCCACCGGAGCCTTTGAAGTCGGCGATGCCAGCCTGAACAAGGAAAAAGCCATTTCTACCGACCTGGCCTTGCGTTTCGACAACGGCACCCACAAGGGCAGTGTCGGGGTGTTCTACAGCCACTTCCGCAACTACATCGGCCTGATCGGCACCGGCAACATCCGCGAGGGGCATGACCACGACCATGGCGAGGATGACCATGACCACGATCACGACCATGACGGTTTCCCGGAATACCAGTACCAGGGCGTGCGGGCGCGCTTCTATGGCATCGAGGCCCAGGACCGCTGGCAACTGGCCGAGAACCGCTATGGCAGCTTTGCCCTGGAGCTCTCCGGTGACTACACCCGGGCGAAAAACCTGGACAGTGGCGAGCCGCTGCCACGCATCGCCCCACTGCGCCTGAACAGCGGCCTGGTCTGGGAGCTGGACCGCTGGCAGGCGCGGGTCGACGTGCAGCATGCTGCGTCGCAGCATCGCAAACCGGCCAACGAAACCAGCACCGATGGCTACACCACGCTGGGGGCCAGCGTTGGCTACCGCTTCGAAGTTGGCCAGAGCCAATGGCTGGCGTTTGTGCGCGGCGAGAACCTGACTGACCAGACCGTGCGCTATGCCAGCTCGATCCTGCGCGATATCGCCCCGGCGCCGGGGCGTAGTGTGGAAGTAGGCCTGCGTACCACCTTCTGATTGCAAATCAGTAACTGTGGGAGCGGGCATGCCCGCGAAGAAGCCGACACGGTGGATGGCACCGGCTCCGCCGGTGTTCGCGGGCGCGCCCGCTCCCACAAAGAGCTCGCAAGCTCTGGACTGTTGCCATATCAGCAACAATCCACTGCGACAATTTGTCTTTTTTTCTTACAACTTCCCCTATATCCTCCCCGCCGCAAGCTGAATCGCTTCATCGAAACCATCTTGTCGTCATTTCCATTGGAGGGCCCGCCCTTCGATGCGCTTGCCGTTTATTCAATAATCAAAAGATAGCGCTATCTCATGCTCCAACTGCCCAAAACCTGTTACATCGGCCTTGCCCTCAGCGCCCTGGCGGCCCCCACCGGCGCCAGCGAGATGTTCGCCAGCGACTCCCCCTGGATGCTCGGCGACTGGGGTGGCACCCGCAGCGAACTGCTGGAAAAAGGCTACGACTTCACCCTCGGCTACACCGGCGAGATGGGCAGCAACCTGCATGGTGGCTACGACCACGACCGCACCGCGCGCTACAGCGACCAGTTCACCTTCGGCAGCCACCTGGACCTGGAGAAGATCCTTGGCTGGCACGACACCGAATTCCAGCTGACCATCACCGAGCGCCACGGCGACAACATCAGCAACGACCGCATCAACGACCCGCGTGTCGGCGGCTTCACCTCGGCCCAGGAGGTCTGGGGCCGTGGCGAAACCTGGCGGCTGACGCAGATGTGGATCAAGCAGAAGTACTTCGATGGCGCACTGGACGTGAAATTCGGCCGTTTCGGCGAAGGCGAGGACTTCAACAGCTTCCCCTGCGACTTCCAGAACCTGGCCTTCTGCGGCTCGCAGGTAGGCAACTGGGTGGGCGGCATCTGGTACAACTGGCCGGTTAGCCAGTGGGCCCTGCGCGTCCGCTACAACCTCAGCGATGCCCTCTACGCCCAGGTCGGCGTGTACGAGCAGAATCCCTCCAACCTGGAGTCGGGCAACGGCTTCAAGCTCAGCGGCAGCGGCACCCAAGGCGCGGTAATGCCGATAGAACTGGTATGGAGTCCACAGGTCAATGGTCTGAAAGGGGAATATCGCGCCGGCTACTACTACAGTAATGCCAAGGCACAGGATGTTCTCAAGGACAGCAACGGCCAGCCGGCAGCCCTCAGCGGCGCCGCCTACCGCAGCAGTTCGAGCAAGCACGGCTTGTGGCTCGGCGCCCAGCAGCAGGTGACTTCGCTGGCGTCCGACCAGTCGCGTGGCCTGAGCCTGTTCGCCAACGCCACGGTGCACGACAAGAAGACCAATGCCATCGACAACTATGTGCAGGCAGGACTGGTATACAAAGGGCCCTTCGACGCCCGCGCCAAGGACGACATCGGTTTCGCCCTGGCCCGTGTGCACGTCAACCCTGCCTATCGCAAGAACGCGCGCCTGGCCAACCAGGCCGCCGGCCTCTACGACTACGACAACCCCGGTTTCCTGCCGGTGCAGGACACCGAGTACAGCGCCGAGCTGTACTACGGCATCCACTTGGCCGACTGGCTCACGGTCCGCCCCAACCTGCAGTACATCCGCCACCCGGGCGGGGTGTCGCAGGTCGATGGCGCCCTGATCGGCGGCCTGAAGATCCAGAGCAGTTTCTAACCCCCTTTTTGACCTGACGGAGAACCTACGATGAGCACTGAAGGTGCCAACAATGGAAGCCGCTGGCTACCGCGCCTGATCGGCGCGCTGCTGTTGCTGATGGGCCTGGCCCTGCTGGCCGGCGGCATCAAGCTGAGCCAGCTGGGCGGATCGCTGTACTACCTGATCGCCGGTATCGGCTTTGCCCTGTCGGGCATCCTGCTGCTGGCCCAGCGCCGCATCGCCCTGGGCCTGTACGGCCTGGTACTGCTGGGCAGCACCGTGTGGGCCCTGCTCGAAGTGGGCCTGGACTGGTGGCAACTGGTACCGCGCCTGGCCATCTGGTTTGCCATCGGTGTGGTCCTGCTGCTGCCCTGGGCGCGTCGCCCGCTGATCGGCCCGGCCAACAAGGCCAACACTGCGCTGCTCGGCATTGCAGTGGTCGCTTCGGGCGCTTGCGCCCTGGGCAGCCAGTTCACCCACCCAGGTGAAGTGTTCGGCGAACTGGGCCGCGACAGCAGCGAAATGGCCAGCGCCGCCCCGGCCATGCCCGACGGCGAATGGCAGGCCTACGGCCGCACCGAGCACGGCGACCGCTATTCGCCGCTGCGCCAGATCACCCCGCAGAATGCCTACCGCCTGGCAGAAGCCTGGCGCATCCGCACCGGTGACCTGCCGACCGAAAACGACCCGGTGGAGCTGACCAACCAGAACACCCCGCTGAAGGTCAACGGCATGCTCTATGCCTGCACCGCGCACAGCCGCGTGCTGGCCCTGGACCCGGACACCGGCGCGGAAATCTGGCGCTACGACCCGCAGGTCAAGAGCCCAGTCGGCACCTTCAAGGGCTTCGCCCACATGACCTGCCGTGGCGTTTCGTACTATGACGAAAACCGCTACGTCAGCCGCGACGGCAGCCCGGTACCGAAAATTACCGACGCCGGCCAGGCCGTGGCCCAGGCCTGCCCACGCCGCCTCTACCTGCCCACCGCAGACGCCCGCCTGATCGCCATCAACGCCGACAACGGCAAGGTCTGCGAAGGTTTCGCCAACCAGGGCGTGATCGACCTCACCACCGGCATCGGCCCGTTCACCGCCGGCGGCTACTACTCCACCTCGCCAGCGGCGGTCACCCGTGACCTGGTGATCATCGGTGGCCATGTCACCGACAACGAGTCGACCAACGAGCCATCCGGCGTGATCCGCGCCTACGATGTACACGATGGCCACCTGGTGTGGAACTGGGACAGCAACAACCCGGACGACACCCAGCCACTGGCTCCCGGCAAGATGTACAGCCGCAACTCGGCCAACATGTGGTCGATCGCCAGCGTCGACGAAGACCTCGGCATGATCTACTTGCCACTGGGCAACCAGACCCCGGACCAGTGGGGCGCCAACCGCACCCCGGGTGCCGAGAAGTACAGCGCCGGCGTGGTCGCCCTGGACCTTGCCACCGGCAAGGCTCGCTGGAACTACCAGTTCACCCATCACGACCTGTGGGACATGGACGTCGGCAGCCAGCCGACCCTGGTCCACCTGAAGACCGACGACGGCGTGAAGCCGGCAATCATCGTGCCGACCAAGCAAGGCAGCCTGTACGTGCTCGACCGCCGCGACGGCACGCCGATCGTGCCGATCCGCGAGATCCCCACCCCGCAGGGTGCGGTGAAAGGCGACCACACCTCGCCGACCCAGGCCCGCTCCGACCTCAACCTGCTCGGCCCTGAACTGACCGAACAGGCCATGTGGGGCGCCACGCCGTTCGACCAGATGCTGTGCCGCATCCAGTTCCGCGAACTGCGTTACGAAGGCCAGTACACCCCGCCATCCGAGCAAGGCTCGCTGATCTACCCGGGCAACGTCGGTGTGTTCAACTGGGGTAGCGTGTCGGTCGACCCGGTGCGCCAACTGCTGTTCACCTCGCCCAACTACATGGCCTTCGTGTCGAAGATGATCCCGCGTGAGCAGGTGGCAGAGGGCAGCAAGCGTGAAAGCGAGACCAGCGGCGTGCAGCCGAACACCGGTGCGCCGTACGCGGTGACCATGCACCCGTTCATGTCGCCACTGGGCGTACCGTGCCAGGCCCCGGCCTGGGGCTATGTCGCCGCCATCGACCTGTTCACCAACAAGGTGGTGTGGAAGCACAAGAACGGCACCACCCGCGACAGCACCCCGGTGCCGATCGGCATGCCGGTTGGCGTGCCGAGCATGGGTGGTTCGATCGTCACCGCCGGTGGCGTCGGCTTCCTCAGCGGCACCCTGGACCAGTACCTGCGCGCCTATGACGTGAACAACGGCAAGGAACTGTGGAAAGCCCGCCTGCCAGCGGGTGGCCAGGCCACGCCGATGAGCTACAGCGGCAAGGATGGCAAGCAGTACGTGCTGGTGACTGCCGGCGGGCATGGCTCGCTGGGCACCAGGATGGGCGACTACATCATCGCCTACAAACTGGCTGAATAA
Source organism: Pseudomonas sp. UBA6753 (assembly GCF_002453565.1). Classification (NCBI taxonomy): domain Bacteria; kingdom Pseudomonadati; phylum Pseudomonadota; class Gammaproteobacteria; order Pseudomonadales; family Pseudomonadaceae; genus Pseudomonas; species Pseudomonas sp. UBA6753. Next base: position 122,247 of record NZ_DKHD01000032.1, read on the forward strand.
AGCTGCCGAGCCCCGCCAGCGGGGCTCACTCGCTGTACTGGCCTCATCGCCGGCAAGCCAGCTCCCACAGGTACTCCACTAGCCTTGAAAGCAGTGGGTCACCTGTGGGAGCTGGCTTGCCGGCGATAGGGCCGGAACAGGCCACCAAAGATCCCCTTCCCTCCTGCCATCATCTACCATTGAAACCCATCCCCCCCCGCCCCATCTAAGCACCATAGTCATTCACGCAGGTGCCCCATGAGCGACCAGCAGGATTTCCCGGAACATCCCGACGAACACAGCGAAGTCGAACACACCACTCCCCAGGCCGAAACCGGCCACGCCCTTGCCCTGCCCGGCCAGCAGCTCCCGGACAAGGTCTATGTGATCCCGATCCACAACCGCCCGTTCTTCCCGGCCCAGGTGCTGCCGGTCATCGTCAATGAAGACCCTTGGGCAGAAACCCTCGACCTGGTGGCCAAGTCGCCAGACCACAGCCTGGCCCTGTTCTTCATGGATACCCCGCCAGAAGACCACCGCCACTTCGACACCTCGGCGCTGCCGCAGTACGGCACGCTGGTGAAGGTGCACCACGCCAGCCGCGAAAACGGCAAGCTGCAGTTCGTCGCCCAGGGCCTGACCCGGGTACGCATCCGTACCTGGCTCAAGCACCACCGCCCGCCGTACCTCGTCGAGGTGGAATACCCGCGTCAGCCAGCCGAGCCGACCGACGAGGTCAAGGCCTACGGCATGGCGCTGATCAATGCGATCAAGGAGCTGCTGCCGCTCAACCCGCTGTACAGCGAAGAGCTGAAGAACTACCTCAACCGCTTCAGCCCCAACGACCCGTCGCCGCTCACCGACTTCGCCGCCGCCCTCACCTCGGCCACCGGCAACCAGTTGCAGGAAGTGCTCGACTGCGTACCCATGCTAAAGCGCATGGAAAAGGTCCTGCCGATGCTGCGCAAGGAAGTCGAGGTGGCGCGCCTGCAGAACGAGATCTCGGCCGAGGTCAATCGGCAGATCGGCGAGCACCAGCGCGAGTTCTTCCTCAAGGAACAGCTCAAGGTCATCCAGCAGGAGCTGGGCCTGACCAAGGACGACCGCAGCGCCGACCTAGAGCAGTTCGAGCAGCGCCTCGAAGGCAAGACCCTGCCGGACCAGGCACGCAAGCGCATCGACGAAGAGATGGGCAAGCTGGCCATCCTCGAAACCGGCTCGCCCGAATACGCCGTCACCCGCAACTACCTGGACTGGGCCACAGCCCTGCCCTGGGGCGTGTACGGCAAGGACAAGCTCGACCTCAAGCACGCACGCAAGGTCCTCGACCAGCACCACGCCGGCCTCGACGACATCAAGGAGCGCATTCTCGAATTCCTCGCCGTGGGCGCCTGGAAAGGCGAGATCAGTGGCTCGATCGTGCTGCTGGTGGGCCCGCCCGGGGTAGGCAAGACCAGCATCGGTAAATCCATCGCCGAATCGCTCGGCCGGCCGTTCTACCGCTTCAGTGTCGGCGGCATGCGTGACGAGGCCGAGATCAAGGGCCACCGCCGCACCTATATCGGCGCCCAGCCCGGCAAGCTGGTGCAGGCCCTGAAGGACGTCGAGGTGATGAACCCTGTGATCATGCTCGACGAGATCGACAAGATGGGCCAGAGCTACCAGGGCGACCCGGCTTCAGCGCTGCTGGAAACCCTCGACCCGGAGCAGAACGTCGACTTCCTCGACCACTACCTGGACCTGCGCCTGGACCTGTCCAAGGTGCTGTTCGTGTGCACCGCCAACACCCTGGATTCGATCCCCGGGCCATTGCTCGACCGCATGGAAGTGATCCGCCTGTCCGGCTACATCACCGAAGAGAAACTGGCCATCGCCAAGCGCCACCTGTGGCCCAAGCAGCTGGAAAAGGCCGGTGTGGCCAAGACCAGCCTCGGCATCAGCGACAGCGCCCTGCGCGCGGTGATCGAAGGCTATGCCCGCGAAGCCGGGGTACGCCAGCTGGAGAAACAACTGGGCAAGCTGGTGCGCAAGGCCGTGGTCAAGCTGCTGGAAACCCCCGAGGCCAAACTGAAGATCGGCACCAAGGACCTGGAAGCCGCGCTTGGCATGCCGGTGTTCCGCAGCGAGCAGGTGCTGGCTGGCAAAGGCGTGATCACCGGCCTGGCCTGGACCAGCATGGGCGGCGCCACGCTGCCGATCGAAGCCACCCGCATCCACACCCTCAACCGCGGCTTCAAGCTGACCGGCAAGCTGGGTGATGTGATGAAAGAGTCGGCCGAAATTGCCTACAGCTACGTCAGCTCCAACCTCAAGCAGTTTGGTGGTGATCCTGGCTTCTTCAACGAAGCGTTCATTCACCTGCACGTGCCCGAAGGCGCCACGCCCAAGGACGGCCCGAGTGCCGGCATCACCATGGCCAGCGCCCTGCTGTCGCTGGCCCGAGACCAGGCGCCGAAGAAGGGCGTGGCCATGACCGGCGAGCTGACCCTGACCGGGCAGGTACTACCGATTGGCGGTGTGCGCGAGAAGGTGATTGCGGCGCGGCGGCAGAAGATCTTTGAGCTGATCTTGCCGGAGCCTAACCGTGGAGACTATGAGGAGCTGCCGGACTACCTGCGCGAAGGCCTGACCGTGCATTTCGCCAAGCGCTTCGCCGACGTGGCCAAAGTCCTGTTCTGAGCTGCTCCGGCCCCTTCGCGGGCTTGCCCGCTCCCACAGGGAAACCACAGTTTTCAAATACTGTGCAATACCTGTGGGAGCGGGCAAGCCCGCGAAGGGGCCGGCACAAGCAACACAAATCTCCTTGATCATCGGTTATCCTCAGGCCATCGTCAGCCTCCGGAGCCAACATGACCGCCCCTCGTCTGCTCGTTCCCCTGAGCTTCGCCCTGATTTCCGCCTGTGCCCAACAGCCCACGCACCCCGTCGAACTGGACGCCGAAAGCGAATGCCCGACGCGCCTGCAGGTTGGCCAGGCGCTGATCCTGAGCTTGCCCAGCAACCCGTCCACCGGCTACCGCTGGCGCGTCGAAGCACCTGCCTCCAACATACTGCGCAGCCTTGGCCCGGAGGTGTATAGCGCTCCCGAGGAGGAAGACGTGGTCGGCAGCGCCGGTGTCTCCACCTGGCGCTACCAGGCCAGCGATACCGGCGATGGTCAGTTGGTGCTGGTGTACCAGCAGCCGTGGGCCGCAGATATCGCCCCCGTGCAAACCTTCGACTGCAAGATCATCGTCCGCTAAAGTCCGCAGCTTCGCTCATAGGCAACCTGCACACCCACCAGGCAGGCGCAGAGGTCCCTCAGCGCCCGCCCCTGAAGCGCTGCCATGGCAAGAATCGCGGCCTTTGGCTAAAATGCGCCTCCGTTTCACCCTGTATCGAGCCCGCCGTGAGCAAACAACCCGACCGCCTTTTCGCCCAGCCCTTGGAGCAAGTGCCCGACTTCGTCTTCAACGAGGATGTGGTGCGTGTGTTCCCGGACATGATCAAGCGCTCGGTTCCGGGCTACCCGACCATTGTCGAGAACCTCGGCGTGCTGGCCGCGCGCTTCGCCCAGCCGCATACCGCGCTGTACGACCTGGGTGCGTCGTTGGGTGCCGTTACTCAATCGCTGCGCCGCCATGTGCGCAGTGACGGCTGCCGGGTAATCGCCGTGGACAACTCCGCGGCGATGGTCGAGCGTTGCCGCCAGTACCTCACCGCCCAGGACTCGATGTTCCAGGAACTGCTGCCGGTGCAGGTGCTGGAAGCCGACATCCTGGCCCTACCCTTCGAGCCCGCCTCGGTGGTGGCGATGAACTTCACCCTGCAATTCATCGCCCCCGACCAGCGCCTGGAGCTGCTCGGCCGCATCCGCCAGGCACTGTTGCCCGGTGGTGCGCTGATCCTCTCGGAAAAACTGCGCTTCGCCGATGATGAACAGCAGGACCTGCTCAATGAACTGCACCTGGACTTCAAACGTGCCAATGGCTACAGCGAACTGGAAATTGCCCAGAAGCGCAGCGCTATCGAGAACGTGATGAGGCCCGACACCCTCGAAGCCCACCAGGCGCGCCTGCGCGCAGCCGGTTTCTCGAAGGTGGTGCCCTGGTTCCAATGCCTTAATTTCGCCTCTTTGATTGCCCTGCCATGATCGATCTGTCCCCCCTCGTCCGCCGCCTGGCGGGCACGCCCCTGGCTTCCTGGTCACAAGGCCTGCAAGCGCAACTGGAAGCCAAGCTGGAGAAGGGGCACGGTGACCTCGACCGCTGGCGCGGTGCGCTGGAAGCCTTGCCCGCCCTGAATCCGAGCGAAATCGACCTGGTCAACGGGCTGCGCCTGGACTGCGATTGCGACGACGCCACCCGCGCGCAGATGCGCCAGGCACTGATGGGCCTGTCCCCTTGGCGCAAAGGGCCGTTCGACCTGTTCGGCGTGCATGTGGACACCGAATGGCGTTCGGACTGGAAATGGTCCCGGGTCGGCCCGCACCTGGACCTCAAGGGCAAGCGCGTGCTCGACGTGGGCTGCGGTAACGGCTACTACCAGTGGCGTATGCTCGGTGCCGGCGCCGACATGGTAATTGGCGTCGACCCCAACTGGCTGTTCTTCTGCCAGTTTCAGGCCGTTCAGCAATACCTGCCAGAGCTGCCCGCCTGGCACCTGCCATTCGCCCTGGAAGACCTGCCGGCCAACCTCGAAGGTTTCGACACGGTGTTTTCCATGGGGGTGTTCTACCACCGCCGCTCGCCCATCGAGCACCTGCTGGCGCTCAAGGACTGCCTGGTCAAAGGCGGGGAACTGGTGCTGGAAACCTTGGTGATCGAGGGTGACGAAAACCAGGTGCTGGTACCTGAGGACCGCTATGCACAGATGCGCAACGTCTGGTACCTGCCGTCGGTACCGGCCCTGGAGCGCTGGTTGCGCCGTGCCGGTTTCAGTGATGTGCGTTGCGTCGACGTAAGCGTGACCAGCGTCGAGGAACAGCGCAGCACCGAGTGGATGCGCTACCAGTCACTGGGCGACTTCCTCGACCCGAACGACCACAGCAAGACCATCGAAGGTCTGCCGGCCCCACGCCGCGCCACCCTGCTGGCGCGCAAATAAAAAAGGCGCCCGGATGGGCGCCTGAATACACCTGCGCCGAGGAGCTGTCACGGCGCAGGTGCTGTCACTCAATCCTTGGCCAACTCGCGGGCCTTCTCCTGCGCCTTGCGCTCACGCTCGGCAACGGCCTGTTGCTTGTCGCCGTGCAGGCGCTGCTGGTCTTCGCGGAACGCTTGCCAGAATTGTCTGGAACGTTCCGCACCGCCCTCGGCGTAAACACTGGCGCTGCCCAGGGCAAGGGTGGCCAACAGCAGGTATTTGGTCAGGTTCATCGTGGTTGCCTCGTGATAACCGATCAGACAGGGCCATCCTAGCGAGGGCCAGCTAACGGCAAGGTGAGGCGGGGATTACAGTCTTGCAATGTGGCCCTGTTTTGCCTGTTCGGGCCCTATCGCCGGCAAGCCAGCTCCCACAGGATCACCACAGGTCTTGAAAACTAGGCAGTACTTGTGGGAGCTGGCTCCCACCAGGATCACCACAGGTCTTGAAAACTGTGCAGTACCTGTGGGAGCTGGCTTGCCGGCGATGGGGCCATAACAGACAGCCAGATAACAGCAGCATTACAAATCTGTTATCTGCGCCGCGCGCCCTTACTCATGCCGTAACATCCTGCGCCTTGACCCTGATGCCACTACAGGGTCGAGAATCGCCCCCCTTTCATCACACCGAGCCCACCCATGCGTCTACTGATCATCGAGGACGAACTGCGTACCGCCGACTACCTGCAGCAGGGCCTGCGCGAGAACGGCTACGTGGTCGACTGCGCCCACACCGGCACCGATGGCCTGCACCTGGCCCGCCAGCAGCCCTACGACCTGGTCATCCTCGACGTCAACCTGCCCGAACTCGATGGCTGGACCGTGCTGCAGCGGCTGCGCGCCGAATCGACCACGCGCATCATGATGCTTACCGCCCACGGCCGCCTGGCCGACCGGGTCAAGGGCCTGGACCTGGGGGCCGACGATTACCTGCTCAAACCTTTCGAGTTCCCGGAACTGCTCGCCCGTATCCGCAGCCTGCTGCGCCGCAACGACCAGCAACTGCAGCCCAGCACCCTGCGCGTCGCCGATCTGGAGCTGGACCCTGGCCGCCACCGCGCCTACCGCGCCGGCCAGCGTATAGACCTGACCGCCAAGGAATTCGCCCTGCTGCACCTGCTGATGCGCCAGACCGGCGAAGTGCTGTCGCGCACCCAGATCATCTCGCTGGTGTGGGACATGAACTTCGACTGCGACACCAATGTGGTCGAGGTTTCGATCCGACGCCTGCGGGCAAAGATCGACGACCCGTTCGACAACAAGCTGATCCATACCCTGCGCGGCGTCGGCTACGTGCTCGAGGCACGCTTTTGAAAAACGCCAGCCTGTCACTGCGCCTGGGCCTGAGCGTGACGCTGATGGGCGCCGCACTGGTGCTGCTGCTGGCCTGCCTGGCCGTGTTCGCCCTCGATCACGAACTGGACAGCCGCGCACGCAAGGACCTGGCGCGCAAGATGCTGCAGGTCGAGCACAACCTTCGGGTCGACCTGCGTAGCGAAGACCTGGGCAGCCGCGCCCATCCCTTGCTCGACCTGGTGATGGGACACGACAACCTCAGCCTCAGCGTGCTGGCCCTCGAAGGCCGCCACCCGCACCTGCTCAGCCTGGGGCCAGCGCTGGAATCGCAGGTAGGCGATCTGCGCACCGATGCCCGTCTGGCCTTTCATGCGTGGCGCGACAGCAATGGCAACCAGATACTCACCGTGACCCGGCTGATGCGCCTGCGCGACGACACCCCGGTCAAGGTGATGATGTCGCTCAACCGCGCCGACGACAACGCCCTGCTGCAGGCCTACCTGCACTCCACCTTGCTCGCACTGCCGTTGCTGCTGTTGCTGATCGGGGCCGGTGCCTGGTGGCTGATGCAACGCGGCCTGAGGCCACTGCGGCACTTCCGGCGCATTGCCGGGCGGGTGTCGGCCCAGGACCTGCAACATCGTCTTCCCGCTACCGGCCTGCCGCTGGAACTGGCAGAGCTGGCCAGCAGCATCAACGTGATGCTCGACCGCCTCGATCAGGGCGTCAGCCAGCTGTCGCAGTTCTCCGATGATCTGGCCCATGAACTGCGCACACCGTTGAGCAACCTGATGGGCAAGGCGCAAGTGACGCTGGCCCGCGAACGGGACAACGCGAATTACCGGGAAGTGCTGGAAGACAGCATCGAAGAACTGACCCGGCTCAACCGCATCATCAATGACATGCTGTTTCTCGCCCAGGTCAGCCAACCCCAGGCCCAGGTCGCGCTCAAGCCCATGGCATTGGCCGACGAGACGGCGCGGGTTGTCGAGCTGTTTGCGTTCAGTGCCGAGCTGAAAGGGGTTGAGTTGCGTGTGCAAGGCTGGGGGACGGCGCAGGGTGATCGGCTGATGTTTCAGCGGGCACTGTCGAACCTGTTGAGCAATGCCATTCGGCACTGCCCCGATGACAGGCCTGTGGAACTACGTATCGAGCGCGTGGGCAGCGAAGTTCGGCTTTCGGTGGAAAACCAGGGGCCTGGTATTGCTGAAGAACACCAGTCGCGCTTGTTCGAGCGGTTTTACCGGGTGGGCTCGGGGCGCTCGCGGCTGGAGGGAGGGACCGGGTTGGGGCTGGCGATCGTGAAATCGATCATGCAGTTGCATGGTGGGCGGGTCGAGGTCAGCAGCAGCCCCTTGGGGCCTACCCGGTTTACCCTGGTGTTTCCTGCCGAGTGATCGGCTGCCTGCACTGGCCTCTTCGCGGGCTTGCCCGCTCCCACAGGGATTGCACAAGCTTCAAGGCCTGTGGGGTACCTGTGGGAGCGGGCAAGCCCGCGAAGAGGCCAGTACAGGCGACCAACGATTAGCGCGAAGCCGCCACGATCAGCGCCTTCATCTCGGCCACAGCGGCCTTGAAGCCGACGAACAGCGCATGCGCTACCAGCGCATGACCGATGTTCAGCTCATTGATGCCTTTGATTGCCGCCACCGCCTCGACGTTGTGGTAATGCAACCCGTGACCGGCATTGACGATCAGCCCCTGCCCCACGCCAAATGCCACGCCATCGACGATACGCTTGAGTTCCTCGGCCACTTCGGTCGGGGTTTCGGCATCGGCGTAACGCCCGGTGTGCAGTTCGATGGCAGGCGCGCCAACGCGACGCGAAGCCTCGATCTGCCGCTCGTCGGCATCGATGAACAGCGACACTTCGGCACCGGTACGCGACAGGCGCTCAACCGCAGCCTTGATCCGTGCTTCCTGGCCCGCCACGTCAAGGCCGCCTTCGGTGGTCAACTCCTGACGGGTTTCGGGTACCAGGCAGATGTGCGCCGGGCGGATCTTCTCGGCAAAGGCCATCATCTCTTCGGTGACGCCCATCTCAAAGTTCATGCGCGTCTGCAGCACGTCCTTGAGCAGCACCACGTCACGCTCCTGGATGTGCCGGCGGTCTTCACGCAGGTGCACGGTGATGCCATCGGCGCCTGCTTCCTCGGCATCCAGGGCAGCCTTGACCGGATCAGGGTAACGCGTGCCCCGGGCCTGGCGCAGGGTCGCCACGTGGTCGATGTTTACGCCGAGAAGCATGCGGTTGCTGTGAGTCACGAAAGGCTCTCCTGAAGATTGAGCCCCACAGCATACGTCGTGATCAGCGCTTGCGAAACAGTTCCCGGCTGACCAGTGGTTTTGCCCCCAGGTGAACCGCCAGTGCCTGGCGCATCAAGCGCTTGGCGGCGAGCAAGGCACCTGGGGCATCCCAGTCGGCTTCGGCCAGGGCCAGCAGTTCGGTGCCGCGGAACAGCCCGGGTTGCACCAGCTCGACCCGCTCCAGGCCGGCATCCACACGCAAGCGGTACAAGCCATCGACCGCGATCGCCTGGTCATTGACGTCGTGGTGCAACGAAAACGCGTAACCGAGCTCGTCCAGCAGCCGCCATTCGAAGGAGCGCAGCAGCGGCTCCAGCGGGCGACCGGCGGCCAAGGCTTGCAAGGTCAGGGTGTAGTGCTCGAACAGCGCCGGGAAAGGCGCTTCGGCTGGCAGCAGGCGCATGAGCAGTTCGTTGAGGTACAACCCGCTGAACAGGGCATCGCCATGCAGCCAGGCGGCGATACCGGCACTGTCCATGCGCCCGACATTCTTCAGCTCGCCACGCCCACGCAGTTCCAGCTCCAGCGGCACGAACGGCCGCACCAGGCTGCCACCCTTGCCACGCGCGCGGCGCAGCACGGCGCGCATGCGGCCCTGCGGGGTGAAGAAGTCCACCAGCGCGCTGGTTTCCTTGTAGGCACGGCTGTGCAGCACATAGGCTGGCTGGCCGACAGGTTGTTCCATGGAAGATCACTGGCTCCCTGTGGCTCGGTAAACTGCATATTGGGGCTGCTCTGCAGCCCATCGACGCGGTTCGTCGCCACGACAAGCCAGCTCCCACAGGTACGGCGCATGGCTTGAAGTCGATGCGATCGGGGTGGGAGCCGGCTTGCCGGCGATGGGCCGCACCGCGGCCCCAATAGTATTGCTCAGAGGTCGCCGTAGCCCAGCGAGCGCAGGGCGCGCTCGTCATCGGACCAGCCGCCTTTCACCTTGACCCACAGGTTGAGCATGACCTTGGAGTCGAACAGCACCTCCATGTCCTTGCGCGCCTCGGAGCCGATGCGCTTGATGCGCTCGCCCTTGTCGCCAATGATGATCTTTTTCTGGCCGTCGCGCTCGACCAGGATCAGCGCATGGATGTGCAGCACATGACCCTGCTGCTTGAATTCTTCAATTTCCACGGTGATCTGGTACGGCAATTCCGCACCCAGCTGGCGCATGATCTTCTCGCGCACCAGTTCGGCGGCCAGGAAGCGGCTGCTGCGGTCGGTGATCTGGTCTTCGGGGAAGAAGTGCTCGTTCTCGGGCAGGTGCTTGGCGATCTGTGCTTCCAGCGCCTGCAGGTTGTGCCCCTGTTGCGCGGAAATAGGCATCACTTCGGCGTTCGGCAACTGCTCCTGCAGCCATTGCAGGTGCGGGATCAGTTCGGCCTTCTCTTCCATGCGGTCGGTCTTGTTGACCGCGATGATCAGTGGGCCCGTCACGTACTGCACGCGCTCCAGCACCAGTTGGTCCTCATCGGTCCATTTGGTGCGGTCGACCACGAAGATCACCACGTCGACATCCTTCAGGGCCGCCGAGGCGTTGCGGTTCATGTAGCGGTTCAAGGCCTTGTCGTTGGCCTTGTGCATACCGGGGGTATCGACGTAGATCGCCTGCACGTCACCCTCGGTCTTGATGCCGAGCATGTTGTGGCGGGTGGTCTGCGGCTTGCGCGAGGTGATCGCCAGCTTCTGGCCGAGGATGTGGTTGAGCAGGGTCGACTTGCCCACGTTCGGGCGGCCGACAATGGCTACGTAGCCGCAGCGGGTCGGGTTGCTATCAGTCATTGCCATTCTCCACGCCCAGGGCGATCAGTGCAGACGCGGCAGCGACTTGCTCGGCGATACGCCGGCTAACGCCCTGGCCACGGCTCTTGTTGTTCAGCAGCACCACTTCGCATTCGACGAAGAAAGTCCGGCAGTGCGGTTCGCCCTGAATATCCACCACTTCGTAACGCGGCAGCTCGCAGCTGCGCGACTGCAGGAACTCCTGCAGGCGGGTTTTCGGGTCCTTGTTGGTATCGACCAGGGTCAGGCCTTCGAACTCATCGGCCAGCCAGGCCAGCACGCGCTCCCGGGCCGTTTCCATGTCGGCGTCCAGGTAGATGGCGCCAATCAGCGCCTCCAGGGCGTCGGCCAGGATCGACTCGCGGCGGAAGCCACCGCTCTTGAGCTCACCCGAACCCAGGCGCAGGTGATCGCCCAGGTCGAAACCACGGGCCAGGCGGGCCAGGGTCTCACCCTTGACCAGGCGCGCGCGCAGGCGCGACAGCTGGCCTTCGCGGGCCTGCGGGAAGCGCTCGAACAGCGCTTCGCCGGCGACGAAGTTGAGAATGGCGTCACCGAGAAACTCCAGGCGCTCATTGTTGCGCCCGGCGTAACTGCGATGGGTCAGTGCCAGGAGCATCTGGTCCTGGTTCTTGAAGGTATAACCGAGCTTTCGCTCCAGACGGGCAAGGGGAGCACTCATGCAGCCACCCGTTCGTTGTTCAACGCGTTGTTCAAATCAACATCCTGAAAGACTGTTTGGCTGTGGCCCGCCGCGATGTGCGGCGAATCTCCCGATCCCTGAGAACACAGCCTATGTCAGAAATGCATTCGGCGCTGCCTGCTGGCCAGCGCCGATGGGTATCAATGGATCAGACCGACCCGCGACAGGTTGGGCAGGTGGCTGAGCTTGGGCTCTGGCCAGCTCATCCACACCGCGAAGGCCTTGCCGACGATGTTCCGGTCCGGAACCATGCCGTGCAGTTCCTTCGGGATGTTCGGGTCATCCCAGTAACGGCTGTCGTTGGAGTTGTCGCGGTTGTCGCCCATCATGAAGTAATGGCCTGCCGGCACGGTCCATTGCTGGTCCGGCGGCATGCGGTAACGGCTCATTTCCTTGCGGATCAGGTGTTCGGCCTCGCCGAGCTTTTCCTTGTACAGCTCGGCGCTGCCCAGGGTGCCCGGCTCGGTGCCCACCAGTTGTTCGGCAATCGGCTGGCCGTTGACGAACAACCGCTTGTCGCTGGTGTAGCGCACCTGGTCACCCGGCAGGCCTACCACACGCTTGATGTAGTTGACGTTCGGGTCGCTCGGGTAGCGGAACACCATCACATCACCGCGTTGCGGGTCACCCACCTCGATGACCTTCTTGTCGATCACCGGCAGGCGAATGCCGTACGAGAACTTGTTCACCAGGATGAAGTCGCCCACTTCCAGGGTCGGCTTCATCGACCCCGAAGGGATCTGGAACGGCTCGACCAGGAACGAACGCAGCACCAGCACGATGAACAGCACCGGGAAGAACGACTTGCCATACTCGACCAGCAACGGCTCCTTGCCCAGGCGCTCGACCACCGCCATCTCGGGCTGGCTGACGCTGCCCTGGTAGTTGGCGATTGCCGCACGCCGGCGCGGGGCCAGGAACAGCAGGTCGATCAAGCCCAGCAGGCCGCAGACGAAGACGGCGATGACTAGCAACAGCGGGAAATTTAGCGACATAGGACCTAGCTATCCAACCTGAGCACGGCGAGGAAGGCTTCCTGTGGAATCTCCACGTTACCCACCTGTTTCATGCGTTTCTTACCGGCCTTCTGCTTCTCCAGCAGTTTCTTCTTACGGCTGACGTCACCACCGTAGCACTTGGCCAGTACGTTCTTTCTGAGCGCCTTGACGGTTGTCCGCGCGATGATCTGGCCGCCGATAGCTGCCTGGATCGCCACGTCGAACATCTGCCGAGGGATCAGCTCCTTCATCTTCTCGGTCAACGCACGGCCTTTGTAGGCCGCGTTGTCGCGGTGCACGATCAATGCCAGGGCATCGACCTTGTCGCCGTTGATCAGTACATCCAGCTTGACCAGGTTGGCCGACTGGTAGCGATCGAAATGATAGTCCAGCGAAGCATAGCCGCGGCTGGTGGACTTGAGGCGGTCGAAGAAGTCCAGCACCACTTCGTTCATCGGCAGGTCGTAGCGCACCTGAACCTGGCTGCCGAGGAACTGCATGTCGCGCTGCACGCCACGCTTCTCGATGCACAGGGTGATGACGTTGCCCAGGTGTTCCTGCGGTACCAGGATGGTGGCAGTGACGATCGGCTCGCGGAAGTCGGCGACCGCCGAGACATCTGGCAGCTTCGACGGGTTGTCGACGGTGATGGTCTCGCCGGTTTTCAGTTCCAGCTCGTAGATCACGCTTGGCGCCGTGGTGATCAGGTCCAGGTCGTATTCGCGCTCCAGGCGCTCCTGGATGATCTCCATGTGCAGCATGCCGAGGAAGCCGCAACGGAAGCCGAAGCCCAGGGCGTCGGAGCTTTCCGGCATGTATTGCAGCGACGAGTCGTTCAGGGTCAGCTTCTGCAGCGCATCGCGGAAGTCCTCGAAGTCGTCGGAGCTGACCGGGAACAGGCCGGCGTAGACCTGCGGCTGGATCTTCTTGAAGCCTGGCAGCACTTCGACCTCAGGGGTCGAGGACAGGGTCAGGGTGTCACCGACCGGGGCACCGTGGATGTCCTTGATGCTGGCAATGATGAAGCCCACTTCGCCGGCCTTCAGGTCGGCGGTCTGGGTGTGTTTCGGGGTGAACACGCCCACGCTGTCGACCAGGTGCACCTTGCCGGTGGACTTGACCAGGATCTTGTCGCCTTTCTTGACGCGGCCGTGGCGCACGCGCACCAGCGAGACCACGCCCAGGTAGTTGTCGAACCAGGAGTCGATGATCAGTGCCTGCAGCGGCGCCTCGATATCGCCTTCCGGCGCGGGGATGGTCTGCACCAGGCGCTCGAGCACCTCGTCCACGCCCATGCCGCTCTTGGCACTGCAGGCCACGGCGTCGGTGGCGTCGATGCCGATGATCTTCTCGATCTCGTCCTTGACGCGATCCGGATCGGCCTGGGGCAGGTCCATCTTGTTCAGTACCGGCATGACCTCAAGGCCCTGCTCGATGGCGGTGTAGCAGTTGGCTACGGACTGGGCCTCGACGCCCTGGCCGGCATCCACCACCAGCAGCGCGCCTTCACAGGCCGCCAGCGAACGCGAGACTTCGTAGGTGAAGTCGACGTGGCCGGGGGTATCGATGAAGTTCAGCTGGTAGACCTTGCCGTCCTGCGCCTTGTAGTTGAGCGTGACGCTGTGGGCCTTGATGGTGATACCGCGCTCACGCTCCAGGTCCATGGAATCGAGCACCTGGGCTTCCATCTCGCGTGCCGACAGGCCACCGCACATCTGGATGAAACGGTCGGCCAGCGTCGACTTGCCATGGTCGATGTGGGCGATGATGGAGAAATTGCGGATATGACTCAAATCACTCACGGGTCAACACTCGAAAAGGCTGCGAGCCGGACGCCCGCCGAAAAATAGCCGGGAATTGTACCTTAAGCTGCCGGGATATGGGAGATTCCTCTATCGGGCTGTACACAGCATTCGCCCCTGCAATTGTGAACTTTCATGAAAAAGGGCAGCCGAAGCTGCCCTTTTCTCCTTGCCAAGCCGCTTATTCAGCCAGCTTGAAGGTAATGAAGCTGGCACGACCCTGACGCAGCACGCGCATCGACACCGAACGGTTCTTCGGCAGTTCCTTGGCGATTTCGGTGAATTCCTTGGCCGAACCGATGGCCTGGTTGTTCAGGTGGCTGATCACGTCACCCGGGCGCAGGCCGATCATCGCGGCCGGGCCATCCTGGACTTCCTTGATGACCACGCCACCCTTGAGCTCCAGGGCTTTCTTCTGCTCGGCGGTCAGGTCGGCCACCGAGACGCCCAGGCGGTTGCTGCTGCGCTCGGCGCTGCCTTCGGCGCCGGTACCGATGTCGGCATCGTCGTCCGGCAGTGCGCCAACGCTGATGTCGAGGTTCTGGCGCTTGCCGTTGCGGATGATCTCAAGCTTGGCCTTTTCGCCGTCCTTGAGGCTGCCGACCAGGTGCGGCAGGTCGGCCGACATGACGATCGGCTGGCCGTTCATGCTCAGGATCACGTCACCCACCTGCAGGCCGCCCTTGGCTGCCGGGCCGTTTTCCAGCACCTGGGCCACCAGGGCACCGGCCGGCTTGTCCAGGCCGAACGACTCAGCCAAGTCCTTGTTGACCTCCTGGATCACCACGCCCAGCCAGCCGCGGCTGACCTTGCCGTCTTTCTTCAGCTGGTTGGAGACATCGATCGCCACATCGATCGGGATGGCGAACGACAGGCCCATGAAACCGCCGGAACGGGTGAAGATCTGCGAGTTGATACCCACCACTTCGCCGTTCATGTTGAACAGCGGGCCGCCGGAGTTGCCCGGGTTGATGGCAACGTCCGTCTGGATGAACGGTACGTAGGTGTCGTTGGGCAAGGTGCGACCCTTGGCGCTGACGATACCTTTGGTCACCGAATGGTCGAAGCCGAACGGCGAACCGATGGCCAGTACCCACTCGCCCACCTTGAGCTTCTCGGAATCACCCAGCTTGACGGTCGGCAGGTTCTTGCCCTCGACCTTGAGCAGGGCCACGTCGGTGCGCGGATCGGTGCCGACCAGCTTGGCCTGCAGCTCGCTGCGGTCCGACAGGCGGACGATGATTTCGTCGGCATCGGCTACCACGTGGTTGTTGGTCAGCACGTAGCCATCGCTGGAAATGATGAAGCCCGAACCCAGCGACTGGGCCTCGCGCTGGCGGTCGCCACGCGGCGAGCGCGGCTGCTGCGGCATGTTGCGCTCGAAGAACTCGCGGAACATCGGCGGCAGGCCTTCCAGGTCGGGCATCTGCCCGGCGGCCATGCGGCGGTCCGGCAGCTTCTGCTTGGTACTGATGTTGACCACGGCTGGCGAGGCCTGCTCGACCAGGGTAGTGAAGTCCGGCAGGGCTTCCTCGGCCTGGGCGCTGAGCACCTGGCCGAGCATCAGCACGGCGGCGAACATCGATAGGTAGGATTTCAAGCGTGGTATTGACATACGGCTCCCGTCACAACGAGCGGTAGTTTAGAAAGGCCCCTGCACAAAGCAGGAAAGGCCAGGCTCCAAGAAGCCTGACCTATAGAAAATTTGCCGATGGATTGCAAATGACAATGCTTTAATTTCATTTCAGAGGCATGTCCGCACGCTTTGGCATGGCCCGCACGCCTGGCCCGCAAATGCGCGCCATCACTGGCGCGCCTGGCCATCCTGGGGGCGCATCGACAGCGCCACACGCTCTGCGGTACCCAGCGGAATCTCGCCGACCACAGTGACCATTACCTTGCCCTTGGGCGTGTTCAGCCGACGCGAAACCGCCGAAGTCGGGCCAAGTTGGGTGCGCATGTCGGTCCCGCCCTCATCCTTTACCAGCTCGAGGAACACCGAGAAGCGCGCCAGGCCATCGTCGTACATCAGGCTGCTGACCGTGCTGTCATTCTTGGGGTCGCGGCGTACCGAGCTTTTGACCAGTTCGAAGCCAGGCGGCAGCCAGTCCGAACGCCAGCCGGCGACCGTGTCATTGGCGGCAGCGGCCACATGCTGCACCGGCTTGCACGCAGCGCTGGCGCGCAGGTCGTCGTCGCTAGGTGCTTCGGTATCGAGACGGGTCATCTGGAAGCGCTCCAGCAACTGCCCCTTGTCGTTGACCATCAACGAGCGCAGCGGCAGGCCGGTAGCACGGTCCAGGTGCAATTCGAAGGCATAACGGTGCTGGTCGCGCGGGGTGAGCGTCACGATCACGGCATCGCGCCCGGCGACCCGTGACTTGCCCGCCACGCTCAAGTCATACCAGCCCATCAGTTTCAGCGGATCAAGCACACGCTGCGCGGTGTCCGGGGGCGTCGTCACACCACTGGCCAAGGCCCCGCTGACGCACTCTACCTTGCCATCCACGCGCACGATCTCCTGGGCGGCGCCATCGAGCTGCAACAGCCGCTCGCTGACCTTGCCGTCGTCGACCCTGTGCCAGATCTCGTGGGAAGAGAAGCTGCCATTGCGTTCGTAGACAAAAGAGCCTTGGTAGCTCTGCTTTTGCTCGGCCTGTGCCAGCTTGCTCAGCCACTCGCTCGCCTCGGGCGAGGAATTGGCCGCCAATGCTGGCACCGTCATGCAGCTGCCAATCAGCAGCGACAGGAGAGGTAGCGCGCGCATGATCCTCCTTACTTAACGGTTTTCCAGGCTGGCGGCGCGGGCATACGGCAATGCGGTTTCAGTGCCCTTGAGCGCAGATTCCTGGGCATGCTGGCGCAGGTAGCCTGGCAGACGCTGGTCCCAGCCGGCCTGGTTCTGCAGCACGCCGTTGGCCATCGGCCCGGTCGGTTGCTCACTGCTCTCACTATAGCCTGCCAAAACGGCCGGGCCTTGTGCTTGTGGCACAGTCAGGCCTTGCTGGGCAGGTTGCTGGGCAGCAAGCTCGGCACCAGTGATCTCGTCCTGGTTGTACATGCGCACACCGGCCAGCACCGCTACGGTGACCGAGGCAGCTACCGCCAGGCGGCCAATGCTGCGCCATGGCCCTTTCTTGGCCTTGGCCGGCACGGCTTCGTCAGCCAGCGCTGCAGACACCGCCGAGGCGATATCCAGATTGGGCAGCAGCAGCTCCTTGTGCATGGCTGCGCGGGCAACCTGGTAACGCGACCAGGTGGCACGGGTTTCAGCATCGTCTACGGCGTTCAACACACGACGCAGTTCAAGCTCGTCCGCTTCGTTATCCATCACCGCGGACAGCGATTCCTGCAAAGCTTCACGACTCATGGCGGTTCCTCTCTTGGCTGTCGCCGCTGTCTCAGGTTTCCTGCAGCAAAGGTTGCAGGGCTTTGTCTATGGCCTCCCGAGCGCGGAAGATTCGAGAGCGCACGGTACCCACCGGACATTGCATGACACTGGCAATGTCTTCGTAACTCAGCCCGTCGAACTCGCGCAGGGTAAGTGCCGTGCGCAGGTCTTCAGGCAGTTGCTGGATGGTGCGATGGACAGTGCCTTCGATTTCATCCCGCAACAACGAGCGTTCTGGGGACTCGAGATCCTTGAGACCATGATCGCCGTCGTAAAACTCCGCATCCTCGGAGCTCACATCACTGTCTGGCGGCCGTCTTCCACGGGACACCAGGTAGTTCTTCGCCGTGTTGATGGCGATGCGGTACAGCCACGTATAGAACGCACTGTCTCCGCGGAAGTTGCCAAGCGCACGGTAGGCCTTGATGAAGGCTTCCTGTGCTACATCCTGGGCCTCGTGGGTATCGTGAACGAACCGCACGATCAACCCGAGAATCTTGTGCTGATACTTCAGCACCAACAGATCGAAAGCTCGCCTGTCACCGCGCTGAACGCGCTCGACAAGCTGCTGATCCTCTTCCTGGGTTAGCATGAACACTCCTCAGTGAACTCGAAGGAGCGTTGCATCAGCCATCGTTCAGGCTTGCAACCATAGACTCGGGCTTTGCGCAAAAGTTCTCCCCTCCAAGCAAGTTTCCTGCAGCCCTTGGTCGGGTTGCACGGAAGACGCGGCACGGTCACGGCCGGCTACGTCGATAATCAGGTTTCGAGTACGCAGGGACAGCCCGGACAGGCCTGCCGCCCTGCGTCGCCGCGGCAAGTTGTGGCGCGTGGGCAGCCTTCATAGGATTTCCGGCCATGTCGGAAAGTTCCCACAAAGGTTGTCGCGACCAGGCAAGTGGCATGGAAATTGGCCACCCGGGGCTGCTATAAAGGCAACCCGGCCAGCTTTAACGATAGTTTCACAATGCCATCGGCGCGTGACTATTGTGCCGCGCCCCTTCCAAAGAATACTAGTGTCCCGACATGAGCCAACAATTCCAACATGATGTCCTGGTGATCGGCAGCGGTGCCGCCGGTCTCAGCCTGGCACTGAACCTCCCCAGCCACCTGCGAGTCGCCGTGCTCAGCAAGGGCGACCTGGCCAACGGCTCGACCTTCTGGGCCCAGGGCGGTGTCGCGGCAGTGCTGGACAATACCGATACCGTGCAGTCGCATGTCGAGGACACCCTCAATGCCGGCGGCGGCCTGTGCCATGAAGAAGCCGTGCGCTTTACCGTCGAGCACAGCCGCGAAGCCATCGAGTGGCTGATCGAGCAAGGCGTGCCCTTTACCCGCGACGAGCATTACAGCGTCGACGACGGTGGCTTCGAGTTCCACCTGACCCGCGAAGGCGGCCATAGCCACCGGCGCATCATCCATGCCGCCGACGCCACCGGCGCAGCCATCTTCACCACGCTGCTGGAGCAGGCCCGCAAACGCCCGAACATCCAGCTGCTGGAGCAGCGCGTGGCGGTCGACCTGATTACCGAACGTCGCCTCGGCCTGCCCGGCGAGCGCTGCCTGGGTGCCTATGTACTCGACCGCAACACCGGCGAGGTGGACACCTTCGGTGCGCGCTTCACCGTGCTGGCCACTGGCGGCGCGGCCAAGGTCTACCTGTATACCAGCAACCCCGATGGTGCCTGCGGCGACGGCATCGCCATGGCCTGGCGGGCCGGTTGCCGGGTGGCGAACCTGGAGTTCAACCAGTTCCACCCGACTTGCCTGTACCATCCGCAGGCCAAGAGTTTCCTGGTCACCGAAGCCCTGCGCGGCGAAGGTGCCCTGCTGCGCCTGCCCAATGGCGAGCGCTTCATGCCACGCTTCGACCCCCGCGAAGAACTGGCCCCGCGCGACATCGTGGCCCGCGCCATCGACCACGAGATGAAGCGCCTGGGTGTGGACTGCGTGTACCTGGACATCACCCACAAGCCGGCCGACTTCATCCAGAGCCACTTCCCCACCGTGTACGAGCGCTGCCTGGCCTTCGGCATCGACATCACCCGCCAGCCGATCCCGGTAGTACCTGCGGCGCACTACACCTGCGGCGGAGTGATGGTCGACGACCGCGGCCACACCGACGTGCCGGGCCTGTATGCCATTGGTGAAACCAGCTTCACCGGCCTGCACGGCGCCAACCGCATGGCCAGCAACTCGCTGCTGGAATGCTTCGTCTATGGCCGTGCCGCCGCGGCCGACATCCAGGCGCACCTGGATGAAGTGGTCATGCCCAAGGCCCTGCCCGGCTGGGACGCCAGCCAGGTCACCGACTCGGACGAGGACGTGATCATTGCGCACAACTGGGACGAACTGCGGCGCTTCATGTGGGACTACGTCGGCATCGTGCGCACCAGCAAGCGCCTGCAGCGAGCGCAGCACCGCATTCGCCTGCTGCTGGACGAAATCGACGAGTTCTACAGCAACTACAAGGTCAGCCGCGACCTGATCGAATTGCGCAACCTGGCGCAGGTGGCCGAGTTGATGATCCTGTCGGCCATGCAGCGCAAGGAAAGCCGCGGGCTGCATTACACCCTGGATTACCCGGGGATGCTGGACGAGGCCAAGGACACCATTCTCAGCCCGATCTGAAATCGGCGTCGCGGCCTTCGCGGGCCCGCCCGCTCCCACAGGAATCCCACTGCCTTGCAGGCTTGCGAGTACCTGTGGGAGCGGGCAGGCCCGCGAAGAAGCCAACTCGGTATGGTTTTATGCCCGGCTCACCCCTGCCCACCTGCGCCGGCTGAATTTCAACCGCACCCGCAAGCGCCGGTGCTCATCAGCCCCCAGCGCATCCCGTGGCACGCATTGGCTCTCCCCCAACCAGCGCCCCGCCCGCACAAAGCGCAACACCACCAGCGCCGGCAACGCCACGCTGTCCCGGCACAAGCGCACCGGCTGCCAGCCACGGGCACGGCTGAACACCTGCCAGCCGCGCACATCACGGCGCAGGCCAACAATGGCATGCTCATGCGTCAGCAGAATACGTCGGGGAATGGCCCAGCCTGCGTGGGCAATACAGGTGGCGACAACAGCAAGGGCCGACCACCCGGGCAGCGGGCTCGCCCATACGGCGAACCACGCCAGTACCTGGCACCCCAGGTAGGCCGCCAGCAGCAGGCGCGAGCCTTGCCAGCGGCACTCGAAGCACTCACTTGGGCTGGACACGGTCCAGGATGATGCGGACCATGCGCTGCAGCTCCGGGTCTTCGGACTCGGTGCGCTCCATGAACCAGCCGAACATGTCCTGATCCTCGCAGCTCAACAGACGCACGTAGAGTTCGCGGTCGGTTTCGTTGAGCGTGGGGTAGACTTCCTGGGTGAAAGGCACCAACAGTACGTCCAGTTCCAGCATGCCGCGGCGGCTGTGCCAGAAAAGCCGGTTGAGTTCAGTTTGTTCGACCATGGGGCCCTCCTCGAATGGCCCGCCAGTATACAGCCAGGCGAGCGAAGCGACACCGGGCGTTGGTCTAGTCACCTACCTATTTTGTTACCGGCGTTCTATGATGGCCGCCAGTCTTTAGCCACCGCGATGACCCATGGCCGATTCCGCTTTCTTCTGCCCCCTGTCCCACGAGGGCATCCTCGCCGTCCGCGGCTCCGATGCAGGCAAGTTCCTGCAAGGCCAGCTGACCTGCAACATCAACTACCTCAGCCCGGAACACGCCAGCCTCGGCGCCCGCTGCATGGTCAAGGGGCGCATGCAGTCGAGTTTCCGCATCCTGCCCGAAGGCAACGGCTACCTGCTGGCCATGGCCAGCGAGCTGCTCGACGCCCAGCTGGCCGACCTCAAGAAGTACGCCGTGTTCTCCAAGGCGACGCTGACCGATGAAAGCGCTGCCTGGGCACGCTTCGGCCTGCAAGGCGGCGATTCGGCGCTGCAGGCCCTGGGGCTCGATGTGCCTGCGGCAGCTGGCAGCACCGTGCGCCACGACGGGTTGATCGCCATTGCCGTGTCCGCTGGCCGCGTGGAGCTGTGGGCACCGGCAGACAAAGCCGACAGCGTTCGCCAGGCGCTGGCCGCCGCACTGCCTGAAGGTAGCCTTGACAACTGGCTGCTGGGGCAGATTCGCGCCGGGATCGGCCAGGTAATGGGGCCGACCCGCGAGCTGTTCATCCCGCAGATGATCAACCTGCAGGCCGTCGACGGCGTCAGCTTCAAGAAAGGCTGCTACACCGGTCAGGAAATCGTTGCCCGCATGCAGTACCTGGGCAAGCTCAAGCGCCGCCAGTACCGCCTGGCACTGGACCAGCAGGCCATTCCGGCCCCGGGTGCCGAGATCTTCTCGCCCACCCATGGTTCGTCGGTTGGTGAAGTGGTCATTGCTGCCAGCAACGGCACAGGCTGCGAACTGCTCGCCGTGCTCAGCGCCGAAGCGGTGGAAGACGACAACCTGCACCTGGGCAGCCTGGAAGGCCCACGCCTGCAGGTGCTGACCCTGCCCTACGAACTGGACCGCGACCGGGAAATCCAGCGTTGACCAGCCTGCCCCGCCCACGTGGCGGGGCCGCACCACCACTGCGGTAGACACGCCCATGAACAAGCTGGCCGAGATGGTTCAAGCACAGTTGCTCGATGCCATCGAGAAGGATGACCTGGTCCTGCCGACCCTGCCCGAGGTTGCCTTGAGCATCCGCGAGGCGGCGGAAGACAGCGAGATCAGCGTGGCGGCCCTGAGCAAGGTGATCGGTCGCGATGCGGCCCTTTCAGCGCGCCTGATCAAGGTCGTCAACAGCCCACTGCTGCGCGCGGCGGTCGAGGTCACCGACCTGCACACCGCCATCACGCGGCTGGGCATCAACTACAGCTGCAACCTGGCCATTGGCCTGGTGATCGAGCAGATTTTCCACGCCCGGGCGCCGGCGGTGGAGCAGAAGTTACGTGATATCTGGGCCAACAGCCTGGATGTGGCGGGCATCAGCTACGAAATCTGCCGCCGCTTTACTCAGCTCAAGCCCGACCAGGCCACCCTCGGCGGGCTGGTCAACCAGATTGGCGCACTGCCGGTGCTGATCTATGCCGAAGAGCACAACGAACTGCTGTCCGACCCGGTGTGCCTGCATTATGTGATCGAGCAGATCCAGCCGGTGCTGGGCGACAAGATCCTCAAGGCCTGGGAGTTTCCGGAGCAACTGGTCAACCTGCCGAGCCAGGTGCAGGACCTGGACCGGCAGACTGACAAGATCGACTACATCGACATCGTGCAGATCGCCCGCTGCATCAGCCAGCGCGGGCGCCACCGGCCGCTGGCGGCACTGCCGGCATACCGCCACCTGGGCCTGCCGTACGGCACCGAGCTTGAAGTGGGTGAACTGATCGAGGCGCGGAGCATGTTGCGCTGACCGGTGTCAGCCTGTGCCGGCCTCTTCACGGGTAAACCCGCTCCCACAGGTATAGCGCAGCCTTCAGCAGCGGCGCGGTCACTGTGGGAGCGGGTTCACCCGCGAAAGGGCCGGTACAGGCAACACATCAATCCGCAATAAAACTCACCCGCACCCGCAACCCGCCCTTCGCACCGTCATGCAGGCTCACCTGCGCCAGGTGCGCCCGGCAGATCTCGCCGACAATCGCCAAGCCAAGCCCACTGCCCTGCGCACTGCGCCGGTAGAAGCGCTCGAATACCCGCTCACGCTCAGCCTCGGGAATCCCCGGCCCGTCGTCCTCCACCTCAAGCACCGCCGGCGCCAGCACCCGCAAGATCACGTTGCCGCCAGCCGGCGTATGCGCCAAGGCATTGTCCACCAGGTTGCTCAACAGCTCGTTGAGCAGCGTCGGCTCCCCCTTCAGCCACACCGGCGCCTCGGCCTCCAGGGCCAGCGCCACCCCGCGCTTGTGCGCCAGCGGTGCCATGGCCATGCCCAGCTCACGAGCCAACTGGCTCAGGTCCAGGCGCTGCGCGCCGCCTTCGGCAATCGCCCGCGCACCGTTCTCGACCCGCGCCAGCGACAGCAGCTGGTTGGCCAGGTGGGTCAGCCGGTCAGTGCCCTGGGCCGCGGACTCCAGTGTCTGCCGCCACTCCTGCGGCTCGGCCGAACGCAAGCCCAGCTCGACCCGCGCCTTCAGCGCGGCCAGTGGCGTACGCAACTCGTGGGCAGCGTCGGCGATGAACTGCGCCTGGCGCTCGAACTGGCCGCGCAAACGCTCGGTGAAATGGTTCAAAGCCCGCACCAGTGGGCCCAGCTCACGCTGCACCTGCACCACCGGCAAGGCCCGCAGGTCGTCCGGCTGGCGCTCTTCCACCGCCGTGCGCAGGCGCTCCAGCGGCCGCAACGCGGCACTCACGGCAAACCACACCATCACCAGCGCGCCCAGCGCCAGCATCCCCAGGCGCAGCAGGGTATCGGCCATCAGGCCACGGGCCATGCGCACCCGCGCTTCCTCGGTCTCGGCCACACGGATTTCCGCCATGCCGTTCATGTTCGGCTCGCTCACCGGCTTCAGCAGGCTGACCACGCGCACGTCCTGGCCCAGGTAGGTGGCGTTGTAGAACCGCGCCAGCGCCGGGTAGTCGTCGGTACGCGGCGTGCCCGGCGGCGGCGCTGGCAGGTTCTCGTAGCCGGAAATCAGCCGCTGCTGGATGTCCAGCACCTGGTAGTAGATGCGCCCGGCACTGTCGTAGGCGAAGGTGTCCAGGGCCACGTAGGGCACATCTGCGCTCAGCGAGCCGTCACGCTGGGACAGGCCTGCGGCAATGGTCCGCGCCGAGGCCAGCAGGGTGCGGTCGTAGGCGGTGTCGGCGGCCTCGCGGCCGTTCCAGTAGGCGCTCAGGCCACTGGCCAGCATCAGCACCACCAGCAGCAAGGCCAGGTTGCCGAGCAAGCGCCCGCGCAGGCTGCCGTTGTCACGCATCGCGGTGCTCGAGCAGGTAGCCCAGGCCACGGAAGGTGACGATGGCCACCGGGTGGCCGTCGAGCTTCTTGCGCAGGCGGTGGATGTAGATTTCGATGGCGTCGGGGCTGGCTTCTTCGTCCAGGCCGAACACCTGGGCGGCCAGTTGCTCCTTGCTCATCACCCGGCCCGGTCGGGCGATCAGCGCTTCCAGTACGCTCTGTTCGCGCGAGGTCAGGGTCAGGTTTTCGCCACCCAGGGCGAAGCGCCGGGTGTCCAGGTCGTACACCAGCGGCCCGCAGCGTTGCTGGCGCTCGCCACCGAGCACGCTGCGCCGCAGCAGGGCCTTGACCCGTGCTTCCAGTTCGGTCAGCTCGAACGGCTTGGCCAGGTAGTCGTCGGCGCCCAGGTTCAGGCCGTGGACCCGGTCCTTGACGTCACTGCGCGCGGTCAGCATCAGCACCGGCAGGGTCTTGCCACGGCCGCGCAGGCGCGCCAGCACCTCGAAGCCGTCCATGCGCGGCAAGCCGACATCCAGCACGGCCACGGCGTATTCCTCGCTGGCCAGGGCCAGGTCGGCGGCCACGCCGTCATGCAGCACATCCACGGTCAGGCCATGGCTTTTCAAGGCCTGGGCCACGCTTTCGGCCAGTTGCAGGTGGTCTTCTACCAGCAGCACACGCATCGGATTCTCCCTGCTCGGGTGGGACGGTGGCGCGGAGTGTACCGCTGTCGGCAGGCCTGTGAAGCCCTGTCGACAAACCTTTCACGCTGAAAGGTTAGCGAAAGGTTGGTTACCTAGCATCGCACCACGGTCGCCCTTCGCGCCGAAAAAAGCACCAGCAAGGTGCAACGAATAAGAACAATAAACGGAGCCATCAGTGATGCTGTCATCGCAGCCGCAGGCGTTCGCGCCTACCCGTTCCTTTGCCGCACGCCCCTCCGCCATCGCCAGCGCCCTTGCGCTTGCCGGTGTCGCCCCGATGAGCCAGGCCGCCTTCTTCGAAGACAGCACGGCCACCTTCGAAACCCGCAACATGTACTTCAACCGCGACTTCCGCGACGGCACCAGTGCGCAGCAATCCAAGCGCGACGAGTGGGCCCAGGGCTTCATGCTCAACTTCGAGTCTGGCTACACCGATGGCACCGTGGGCTTCGGCCTGGATGCGCTGGGCATGCTCGGCATCAAGCTCGACTCCAGCCCCGACCGCACCGACACCGGCCTGCTGCCGACCCACGATGACGGCAAGGCCGCCGACGAGTACTCCAAGCTCGGCCTGACCGGCAAGGTGAAGGTGTCGCAGACCGAACTGAAGATCGGCACGCTGATCCCCGAACTGCCGACCCTGCAGCCCAACGATGGGCGCATCCTGCCGCAAACCTTCGAAGGCGGCCTGCTCACCTCGAAGGAGGTCAAGGGCCTGACCTTCACCGGCGGCCGACTGGACAAGGCCAAGGACCGCAACGACACCAACTGGGAAGACCTGGCCCTGAACAACAAGAACGGCCGCTTCGGTGGCTCGTTCAGCGCCGACAACCTGGACCTGGCCGGCCTCGACTACCAGTTCACCGATCGCATCACCGGCAGCTACCACTTTGCCCAGCTCGACGATATCTACCGCCAGCACTTCATCGGCATGGTCGCCACCCAGCCATGGGGCCCGGGCACCTTCGGCGCCGACCTGCGCCTGGCGGTGAGTGACGACGCCGGCGCCTCCAAGGCCGGCAACATCGACAACACCACCGTCAACGGCATGCTCAGCTACGCCCTGGGCGGGCACAAGGTCAGCGCCGCCTGGCAGCAGCTGTCCGGCGACAGCGCCTTCCCGTACGTCGATGGTGCCGACCCGTACCTGGTCAACTTCGTCCAGATCAACGACTTCGCCGGCGCCGACGAGCGCTCCTGGCAGGCGCGCTACGACTACAACTTCGCCGCACTCGGCGTGCCCGGCCTGACCTTCATGACCCGCTACATCAGCGGCGACAACGTCAGCCGCGCGGCCGGCGGCGAGGGCAAGGAGTGGGAGCGCAACACCGAACTGAAGTACGTGGTACAAAGCGGCCCGTTGAAGAACGTCGCCGTGCGCCTGCGCAACGCCACCTTCCGCTCCAACTTCGCCCGCGACGCGGACGAGGTGCGGCTGCTGGTGAGCTACAGCGTGGCGCTGTGGTAACCCCATAGCGATAACTTGATAACAACAACGCTCACGGAGATAGACGATGACCTTTTCACTGCGCCGCCTCGTCCTCGCTACCGGCTGCCTGCTGTTGGCCGGCAACGCCCTCGCTGCCGAACCGAAACGCCCCGAATGCATTGCCCCCGCCTCGCCCGGCGGCGGCTTCGACCTGACCTGCAAACTGGTGCAGAGCGCCCTGGTGCAGGAAAAGATCCTCACCAAGCCGATGCGCGTCACCTACATGCCCGGCGGTGTCGGCGCGGTGGCCTACAACGCCGTGGTCGCCCAGCGCCCGGCCGATGCCGGCACCCTGGTGGCCTGGTCCAGCGGCTCGCTGCTGAACCTGGCCCAGGGCAAGTTCGGCCGCTTTGACGAAAACGCGGTGAAATGGCTGGCCGCCGTCGGCACCAGCTACGGCGCCATCGCAGTGAAAAGCGACTCGCCCTACAAGACCCTCGACGATCTGGTCGCGGCGTTGAAGAAAGACCCGAGCAAGGTGGTGATCGGCTCCGGCGGTACCGTCGGCAGCCAGGACTGGATGCAGACCGCCCTGATCGCCAAGGCCGCCGGCATCAACCCGCGTGACCTGCGCTACGTGGCCCTGGAAGGCGGCGGCGAAATCGCCACGGCGTTGCTGGGCGGGCATATCCAGGTAGGCTCGACCGACATCTCCGACTCCATGCCGCACATTCAGAGCGGCAACATGCGCATCCTCGCGGTGTTCTCGGAAAACCGCCTGGACGAGCCCGAGATGAAAGACATCCCCACCGCCAAGGAGCAGGGCTACGACATCGTCTGGCCGGTGGTACGCGGTTTCTACCTGGGGCCAAAGGTGAGCGACGAGGACTACGCCTGGTGGAAACAGTCATTCGACAAGATGCTGGCCTCGGAAGACTTCGCCAAGCTGCGTGACCAGCGCGAACTGTTCCCCTTCGCCATGACCGGTGCAGAGCTGGACGGCTATGTGAAGAAGCAAGTGGCTGACTACAAGGCACTGGCCAGGGAGTTTGGCCTGATCCAGTAAGCCGCCACCGCCCTTTCACCGACCCTGTGGGAGCGGGCGCGCCCGCGAAGAAGACACCGCGGTGCCTGGCACCGGCGTTGCCGGTGTTCGCGGGCATGCCCGCTCCCACAGGGTCCGTGCTCAATGAGGACTCTCTGATGATCCTGCAACGCATCTTCGCCCTGGCCCTGCTGGCGGTGTGCGCCGCCCTGGCCGTGATGGCCTGGCCTTACCAGGCGGCGTTTTCCTATGAACCGGTGGGCCCGCGCGCCTACCCGCTGTTGATGCTCGGCCTGCTTGGCCTGGGCCTGCTGTACCTGGTGTTCCGCCCCACGCCCATCGTGCGCAAGGACGACGAACCAGAACTGGACCGCGAAACCCTGATCAAGATCACCGCCTGCGTCGGCCTGCTGATCGTTTTCGCCAGCACCTTCGAAGCCCTGGGCTTTATCCTCAGCGCCATCCTGGTCGGCGTGCCCATGGCCCGCCTGTACGGCGGCCGCTGGCTGCACAGCGCCATCGTGGTGGTGGGCATGAGCCTGTTCCTCTACTGGCTGTTCGACCGTGTGATGGACGTGCCCCTGCCCCTTGGCCTGCTGAGCGTACTGGAGAACTGACACATGGATACCTTGAGCTACCTGGGTCAGGGCTTCGGCGTCGCCCTGTCCCCCTACAACCTGGTCACCGCCCTCTCCGGCACGCTGATCGGCACCGTGGTCGGCCTGCTGCCGGGCCTGGGCCCGATCAACGGCGTGGCCTTGCTGATCCCCATCGCCTTCGCCCTCGGCCTGCCGCCGGAGTCGGCGCTGATCCTGCTGGCGGCGGTGTACCTGGGCTGTGAATACGGTGGGCGCATCAGTTCGATCCTGCTGAACATCCCCGGCGAAGCCTCGACCGTGATGACCACCCTCGATGGCTACCCGATGGCCCGCAATGGCCTGGCTGGCGTAGCGCTGTCGCTGTCGGCCTGGAGTTCGTTCATCGGTGCGCTGATCGCCACCTGCGGCATGGTGCTGTTCGCCCCGCTGCTGGCGAAATGGGCAATCGCCTTCGGCCCGGCGGAGTACTTCGTGCTGATGGTGTTCGCCATCGTCGCCCTCGGTGGCATGGCCGGCGACAAGCCGCTGAAAACCTTCATTGCCGCACTGATCGGCCTGTTCCTGTCGGCAGTCGGCATCGATGCCAACAGTGGCGTGTACCGTTTCACCGGCGACAGCGTGCATCTGGCCGACGGCATCCAGTTCGTGGTGCTGGTGCTGGGCCTGTTCTCCATCAGCGAAATCCTCCTGCTGCTGGAAAAGACCCACCATGGCCACCAGGCAGTCAAGGCCACCGGGCGCATGCTGTTCAACTTCAAGGAAGCGGCCTCGGTGTTCGTGGTCAACATCCGCTGCGGCCTGCTGGGCTTCATCATGGGTGTGCTGCCTGGCGCCGGTGCAACACTGGCCAGCGCCGTGGCCTACATGACCGAAAAACGCCTGGCAGGTGACAAGGGCAAGTTCGGCAAGGGCGACGCCCGCGGCCTGGCCGCCCCGGAAACCGCCATCGGTGCCTCCTGCTGTGGCGCCCTGGTACCGATGCTGACCCTGGGCGTACCCGGCTCGGGCACCACCGCGGTGATGATCGGCGCTCTTACCTTGTACAACATCACCCCGGGCCCACTGCTGTTCGAACAGCAGCCAGACATCGTCTGGGGCCTGATCGCCTCGCTGTTCATCGCCAACATCATGCTGGTGATCCTCAACATCCCGATGATCCGCATCTTCACCCGCATCCTCGCCGTGCCGAACTGGGCGCTGGTGCCGGTGATCGCCATCATCACGGGGATCGGGGTGTACGCCGTGCATGCCACCACCTTCGACCTGTTCCTGATGGTCGGCATCGGCATCATGGGCTATATCCTGCGCAAGCTGGACTTCCCGCTGTCGCCGATCCTGCTCGGCTTCATCCTCGGTGGGCTGATGGAGCAGAACCTGCGCCGGGCGCTGTCGATCTCCAACGGCGAACTGGGCATCCTCTGGTCGAGCCCGATCAGCATGTCGGTATGGGTACTGACCATTTGCATGCTGACCCTGCCGCTGCTGCGCATCTGGCGCAAACGCAGCCAGCAGCGCCGGGCGATGGCCGATGCCTGATCGCTCGTTGCCGTTGTTTGTCGCGACCGGGCTGGTCGGCCTCGCTGGCGGTTTTGCCGCCAGCAAGGTCGGCTGGCCTTTGCCGTGGATGGTCGGCTCGTTGCTGGCGATCATCCTGGTGCGCTGCCTGACACCCTGGCAGCTGCCGGAAATCCCCAATGGTCGCAAATGCGGGCAGTGGATCATCGGCATCGGTATCGGCCTGCACTTCACCCCGGCGGTGATCGAGCAGGTGGCCAGCCATTTCGCACTGATCTTCTTCGGCGCGCTGTTCACCACCCTGTCCAGCGTGATCAGCGTATGGCTGTTGCGGCGCACCGGTGAAGACCGTGCCACGGCGTTCTTTGCCAGCATGCCGGGCGGTTCGGGGGAGATGGTCAACCTTGGCGCGCGCAACGGCGCGGTGCTCAGCCAGGTAGCGGCGGCGCAGAGCCTGCGCGTGCTGGCGGTGGTACTGTGCGTGCCGGCGCTGTTCAAGTTCCTGCTGGGTGACGGAGTACCGCTGAATCACACCGGCAGTGTGAGCTGGGGCTGGCTGGCGCTGATTGCGCCGCTGGGCGTTGCCGTCGCCTTGCTCTGGCAGCGCTTGCGCCAGCCCAACCCGTGGCTGTTCGGGCCATTGCTGGTGGCAGCCACCGTGAGCCTGGCGGGCAACCTGCAGATAACCCTGCCCAATGGCGCCAGCCAGATCGGCCAGTGGTTGATCGGCAGTGGCCTGGCCTGCCACTTCAACCGCGCGTTCTTCCGCCGCGCACCGTCGTTCCTGGGGCGTACCCTGGTGGCCACGGCGTTGTGCATGGCGATTGCCGGCAGCGCCGCTTGGGTATTGAGCGTCATGACCGCGCTGGATCTGCGCTCGCTGACATTGGGGATGATGCCGGGCGGAATTGCCGAGATGAGCCTGACGGCAGAGACCCTGCAACTGTCGGTGCCGCTGGTGACGGCGCTGCAGGTGATGCGCTTGTTGTTCGTGCTGTTTCTGGCAGAGCCGTTGTTCCGGGTGTGGAACACCAACTCGGAATAATCGCGTCGCCTGCTTCGCGGGCTTGCCCGCGAAGCAGGCGACGCGTTCTTTCAGGTGATCACAGCGGCGGCAACGCCCAGTTGATCGGCGCCAGCCCGCGCTGCTGGAGGAAACTGTTGGCCCGGCTGAAATGCCCGCACCCCAGGAACCCACGGTAAGCCGACAACGGCGATGGATGCACCGATTTCAGCACCAGATGCTTGGTCCCGTCGATCAGCTTCTGCTTGCTTTGCGCATGCGAGCCCCACAGCAGGAACACCACGTTCGGGCACTGCTCGCTGACCACCTGGATGACCCGGTCGGTAAAGAACTCCCAGCCTTTCTTGGCATGCGACGCGGCATTGGCGCGCTCCACGGTCATGGTCGTGTTGAGCAACAGCACGCCCTGCTCGGCCCAGCTCTGCAGGTAGCCATGGTTGGCAATCGGGATGTTCAGGTCGCGCTGCAGCTCCTTGTAGATGTTGACCAGCGACGGTGGCGTGGCCACGCCCGGCTGCACCGAGAAGCACAGGCCATGCGCCTGGCCCGGCCCGTGGTACGGGTCCTGGCCGAGGATGACCACCTTCACCTGGTCCAGCGGCGTCGAGTTGAGCGCATTGAAGATCAACGGCCCTGGCGGGTAGATCTCTTTGCCGGCGGCGTACTCGCCGCGCAGGAACTCGCGCAGCTGATGCATGTAGGGCTGGTCGAATTCGGCGCGCAAGGCGGCCTTCCAGCTGGGTTCGAGTTTGATGCGATCGTCGTCAGTCATGGGGCCTTCCATAAACAATGGCGCGACACTAGGTAAGCCCTTCCCGCTTGTCAAACGATCCGACCGACGACCGGCATGTTCGGCCAGGCAAGCCATACTTGTCCGATGACTTGCGCGAGGTAGTCCATGACCATTCATTGCGAGGTACTCACCGGCGCCGATGGCGCCCGCATCGGCATCGCCACCCTGGATGCGCCCAAGGCGCTCAATGCCCTGAACCTGCCGATGATCGAGGTATTGGGCGAACAGTTGCACGCCTGGGCTCGCGACCCAGGGATCGTTTGCGTGCTGCTGCGCGGCAACGGTGCCAAGGCCTTCTGTGCCGGCGGTGATGTGCGTGCGCTGGTGCAAGCCTGCCGCGACCACCCCGGCAGCGTACCCCCGCTGGCCGCCACCTTCTTTGCCGCCGAATATCGCCTGGACTTTGCCCTGCACACCTATCCCAAGCCGCTGCTGTGCTGGGGGCACGGGCATGTGCTGGGCGGCGGCATGGGCCTGCTGCAGGGCGCCAATGTACGTATCGTCACCCCCAGCAGTCAGCTGGCCATGCCGGAAATCAGCATCGGCCTGTACCCGGACGTGGGCGCCAGCTGGTTCCTTGCCCGCCTGCCGGGCAAGCTGGGGTTGTTCCTCGGCCTGACGGGCGCGCCGATCAATGCCCACGACGCCTTGGACCTGGGCCTGGCCGACCGCTTTCTGGGTGAGTACCAGCAAGAGGCGCTGATCGAAGAACTGCTGCAACTGAACTGGCAGGAACAAACTGCCCTGCAACTGAACAGCCTGCTCAAGGCCGAACAGCACCGCGCCTGCGCCGAGTTGCCCGAGGCCCAGTGGCTGCCGCGGCGACAGGTAATCGATCAGTTGCTCGATGTGGCCGACGCAGCAGCCGCCTGGCGTGCGCTGGAGGGGCTCAAGCACCACGAGGACCCGCTGCTGGCAGATGCCGGCCAACGGTTGCATGAAGGTTGCCCGCTGACCGCACACCTGGTGTGGGAACAGATCCGCCGGGCACGGCACCTGTCGTTGGCGCAGGTGTTTCAGATGGAGTACAGCATGAGCCTGAACTGCTGCCGCCACCCGGAATTCAGCGAAGGCGTGCGTGCGCGCTTGCTGGACAAGGACAACCAGCCGCACTGGCACTGGCCCGATGTGGCGCAAGTGCCGGCGGCGGTGGTGGAGGCGCATTTTGCCAAGGTGTGGGAGGGGCGGCATCCGCTGGCGGATCTCGGGTAGCGTCGCGAAAGGGGCGCACCGCGCCCCCGATTTTCAATTCATCTACCGCTGCCAGTTCCTTCCTTGCCCATGCCCACGCCGCCCGTCCCCGCGCCGGTCATCATCCCCCCGCCCGTTGGAGTGCCAACGGTCATTCTGGTAGCGCTGGCTGCCACCGCGATAATCATGACGGTCCCGGTCGCGCCCATAGTCATACCGCTGGCGGTTGCCATAGTCATAGCGTGGGTTGCCATGCCACTGCTTCATCCCCGGCTGTGGATGAGACCGGTAGTGAGGCGCAGGCGCCGAGCGGTAGTAGTAACGCGGCGCCGGCTGGTAGTAATAGCGCTGTTGCGGCGTTACGTAATAGCGGTCATAGCGGTAATAATCCGGTGAAACATAACGGTCGGAATAGTAGTGGTCCGATCGGTAATAGCCCCCGCTCTCGTAGTACGGAACGCAGGCGGAAGTCATCAGCCCCAGCAGGGCGATCAACAGGATTCGATAGGACATGGCGGCCTCCTGGACCGCTGGAGTGCCCGAACAGCGGCGCTGGCGAGCATCGATGCGAAATGCGATCATCGACATTGAATAAGACAGTGCCGCCAAGGTGCAGTGCCATTTCTGCAACAATTTGATACAGGTGAGCGGCAGCCATGCCCGATAACCAGCACTGCCCCGCTTGTGGCGCCCTCAACCAGTGCAGCCTGGCCGACCCGCGCCGGGCCACCCAGGCCTGCTGGTGTTACAGCGTGACCATCGACCCTGCCGTGCTCGAGGCCCTGCCCGCCGCGCTACGCGACAAAGCCTGCCTGTGCCCGCGCTGCGCCGCCGTCGAAGAACAACTTCGCTCCCCCGCCTCCGACTGACCGTTTGCCATGCGCCTCGACCGTTTCCTCGCCAACCTGCCCAGCCACAACCGCCAGCAAGTCCGCCTGATGCTGGCGCAACGCCGTGTGCGGCTGGATGGCCAGGTGGTCAGCGACCCGCTGGCCGAGGTGCGTGAATTCAGCCGCGTGGAGCTGGACAACCAGCTGCTGCAGGCTGGCCGCCCGGCGCGCTACCTGATGCTGCACAAGCCCGCTGGCTGCGTCAGCGCCACTCAGGATCCGCAACACCGCACCGTGCTCGACCTGCTGCCCGCCGCGTTGCGTGAGGACCTGCACATTGCCGGGCGCCTGGACTTCAACACCACCGGCCTGATGATCCTGACCAACGATGGCCAATGGTCACGGCGGCTTACCCAGCCCACGACCAAGCTGCCCAAGCACTACCTGGTGGAAACCGAGGACGAGATTGGCGAGCACTATGTGGCCAAGTTCCTGGAGGGTTTCTACTTCGCCTTCGAAGACCTCACCACCCTGCCCGCCCAGCTGGACATCCTCGGGCCGCGCCAGGCACGGCTGGCGATCGTCGAAGGGCGCTATCACCAGGTGAAGCGCATGTTCGGCCATTTCGACAACAAGGTGGTGGGGTTGCATCGGGAGAGCATGGGGGCGATCCGGCTGGACCCGGGGTTGGCGCCAGGGGCGTTTCGTGAGCTGACGGCGGATGAAATAGCGACGGTCTAGTCAGCCTGTACCGGCCTCTTCGCGGGCACGCCCGCTCCCACAGGTACACCACAGGCCTCCGGGCTGGAGTGACCTCTGTGGGAGCGGGCGAGCCCGCGAAGAGGCCGGAACAGACAGATCAGGGTCGTCATACGACCGCTCAGCGACAAAAGTCACATTTTCCCCCGAACGGCACTTGCGGGATCCCCGACCCACTGCTTGAATCCAAATCGTCAGTCTGCATGTGACTACCAAGTCACACCCGCAGTCGAAGACACCTTTTGCCGGCCACCCAGGGCCTCGATGCCTTGGGGCACGGCAAATTGCCCGCCAAAAACAATACCGTCGACGCAAGTGCCAAGGATCGACACAGGGCCCCCCGGTATCTCTTCAGGCAAATGCCTACCTGTCATAAAGAACGTGCACCCTAGGTGACGCGAATACCCTTTTTGCGCCAGGAGTCGATGACATGAGGCCAGAAATCGCTGTACTTGATATCCAAGGTCAGTATCGGGTTTACACGGAGTTCTATCGCGCGGATGCGGCCGAGAATACGATCATTTTGATCAATGGCTCGCTGGCCACCACGGCCTCGTTCGCCCAGACGGTACGTAACCTGCACCCGCAGTTCAACGTAGTACTGTTCGACCAGCCATACGCGGGCAAATCCAAGCCGCACAATCGCCAGGAACGCCTTATCAGCAAGGAGACCGAAGCACATATCCTCCTCGAGCTGATCGAGCACTTCCAGGCAGACCACGTGATGTCGTTCTCGTGGGGTGGCGCAAGTACGCTGCTGGCGCTGGCGCACCAGCCGCGGCACGTGAAGAAAGCTGTAGTGAGTTCGTTCTCACCGGTGATCAACGAACCGATGCGCGACTACCTGGACCGTGGTTGCCAGTACCTGGCCGCCTGCGACCGCTATCAGGTCGGCAACCTGGTCAACGACACCATCGGCAAACACCTGCCGTCACTGTTCAAGCGCTTCAACTACCGCCACGTCAGCAGCCTGGACAGCCACGAGTACGCGCAGATGCACTTCCACATCAACGAGGTGCTGCAACATGACCTGGAGCGGGCGCTGGATGGTGCACGCAATATCGACATCCCGGTGCTGTTCATCAACGGCGACCGCGACGAGTACACCACGGTCGAAGATGCGCGGCAGTTCAGCAAGCACGTGGGCCGCAGCCACTTCAGCGTGATCCGCGACGCAGGCCACTTCCTGGACATGGAAAACAAGACCGCTTGCGAGGACACCCGCAGCGTCATGCTGGGGTTCCTGAAGCCAACCATGCGTGAACCTCGTCACCGTTACCAGCCTGTAAAACAGGGGCAGCATGCATTGGCCATCTGAGCAGCTCGGCGTCCTGTGGATGAGACCCGCAAGCCAGGGGGCGCCGACAAGCTTTTTTATAACTTGGGCTTCTAATTCGTTGAGGGTTCTGGTAAAAAGTGCTGCGCAAACGCGGGTATAGTTTAGTGGCAAAACGAAAGCTTCCCAAGCTTTAGTTGAGGGTTCGATTCCCTCTACCCGCTCCAAATCGCATTCCCGCATGGCGTTCCCGCAACGTCATCGCTGTCAAAAGGAGCCCAGGCTCCTTTTTTCGTTTCTCCCCCTCCCTTTGATCTGCCCCATGGCCATTTGCCTGCCGATCCGCTTCAATGCGTGGATGGATTCGTGAAGCATTTCGAAAGGACGACGCATGTTTCTCTCCCGCTGGCTACCGGGCCTTGCCAACCTGCTGCACTACCGCCGCGAGTGGTTCCACGCCGACCTGCAGGCCGGCCTCTCGGTGGCAGCGATCCAGATTCCCATAGCCATCGCCTACGCGCAGATCGTCGGCCTGCCGCCGCAGTACGGCCTGTATGCCTGTGTGCTGCCGATGATGGTCTACGCCCTGATCGGCAGCTCGCGCCAGCTGATGGTAGGCCCTGACGCCGCCACCTGCGCGATGATCGCCGGCGCCGTGGCGCCGTTGGCCATGGGCGAGCCGCACCGCATTGCCGAACTGTCGGTGATCGTCACCTTGCTGGTCGGGGTAATGCTGATCGCGGCCGGAGTGGCCCGGGCCGGGTTCATCGCCAGCTTCTTCTCGCGGCCGATCCTGATCGGCTATCTCAACGGTATCGGCCTGAGCCTGATCGCCGGGCAGTTGTCCAAGGTGGTGGGGTTCAAGATCGAGGGCGACGGCTTCATCCTCAGCCTGATCAACTTCTTCCAGCGCCTGGGCGAAATCCACTGGGTGACGCTGCTCATCGGCCTCGCCGCACTGGGCCTGCTGATCTGGCTGCCACGGCGCTACCCCCGCCTGCCTGCGGCGCTGACGGTAGTGGCGCTGTTCATGCTGCTGGTCGGCCTGTTCGGCCTCGACCGCTTCGGCGTCGCCATTCTCGGCCCGGTGCCTGCCGGCATCCCGCAGCTGGCCTGGCCACACAGTAACCTGGCAGAAATGAAAAGCCTGCTGCGCGACGCCTTGGGTATCGCCACCGTCAGCTTCTGCAGCGCCATGCTCACCGCACGCAGCTTTGCCGCCCGGCACGGCTACGCGATCAACGCCAACCACGAATTCGTCGCCCTGGGCGTAAGCAACCTGGCTGCCGGTGTTTCCCAGGGCTTTGCCATCAGCGGCGCAGACTCGCGCACGGCGGTCAACGACATGGTCGGTGGCAAGAGCCAGCTGGTGGGCATCATCGCCGCGCTGGTCATCGCCCTGATCCTGCTGTTCTTCACCGCACCGATGGCGTGGATCCCGCAGGCCGCGCTGGGCGCCGTGCTGCTGATGGCCGGCTGGGGGCTGATCGACATCAAGTCGCTGGGGCACATTCGCCGCCTGAGCCGCTTCGAGTTCTGGCTGTGCCTGCTGACCACGGTCGGCGTGCTGAGCCTGGGCGTACTGCCCGGTATCGTGTTTGCCGTGACCCTGGCGATCCTGCGCCTGCTGTACAGCATCTATCAGCCCACCGACGCGGTGCTGGGCTGGCTGCCGGGCACCGAAGGCCAGGTGGACACCCGCAAACACAAGGATGCCCGCACCGTGCCTGGCCTGGTGGTGTACCGCTTCGACGACGCGATCCTGTTCTTCAACGCCGACTACTTCAAGATGCGCCTGCTCGAGGCGGTGCAGAGCCAGGACCAGCCCAAGGCCGTGCTGTTCGATGCCGAAGCGGTAACCAGCATCGACGTCAGCGGCATCGCCGCCCTGCGCGAAGTGCGCGACACCCTGGCCGCCCAGGGCATCTTCTTCGCCATCGCCCGCGCCCGCGGCACCTTCCTGCGCATGCTGGTGCGCTCGGGGATGGCCCGCGAGATGGAAGACAAACTGCTGTTCGGCTCGGTGCGGGCGGGCATTCGCGCCTATCGGGTTTGGCGTAACAGGAGTCGTAGTGTGAAGGTGACTGAACAAGGCTGACGGGCGAGTTGATGCCACAAATTTGCCTCCTACAGAGAAAAGGACTACTCGGCATTCGGAAAGGGATGATGGGCTAGCGACAACCTTGTTCGCTAGCCTCGTTTTCCCGCTCTGAAGACACGGCCGGGCACTCCCATATCTGTAGCGCTGGATAACCGGAAGCTACGCCAATGGCGTACACTCTGCTATGCTTTTCACTGAAACAACCTTGTTCACCAAACGAGTCAGAGAACTCCTTGATGATGACACCTATCGCTTGCTGCAAGTCAGGCTCATGGCTTCACCTGAGACAGGAGACCTGATTGAGGGAACCGGTGGCCTACGCAAAATACGAGTGCCCGCTAACGGGCATGGAAAACGCGGTGGTGCCAGGGTTATCTACTACCACTTCATATCCAGATCACAGATAGCCATGCTCTACATCTACGGCAAAAATGAGCAGCCCGATCTGTCCAGCGAGCAGCGCAAGGCATTGAAGTCCATCATTGAACACTGGAGGCATGCATGAACCGCTTTTTTGACGAACTGATGGAGAGCGTTCAACAGATGGACGACATCGTCCAGGGCAAGTGCGCGCCTTCTCGCGAATTCGCAATCGATGCTCTTCAGGTACGAAGCATCCGCAGGGCAACAGGGCTTTCACAAGTACGCTTTGCCGAGATGATCGATGTTCAGGTCGCCACGCTGAGAAATTGGGAACAAGGCCGACGAGAACCGACCGGGCCAGCCAAGGCATTGTTACGTGCGATACGCAACGATCCAGATCATGTACTGAAGGCCCTTGCTCACTGACATAGGCCCGCCTGACCAGCATGATCACCTGTGGCAGACTGTTCAGCGCTTTGGCCGCTACAAACCGTCCGCCTGCAACCATTCAGTATCCCAACCTCTCCAGCATCACAACCTCTGGCTCCGCCGGACGCTGATAGAACCGTAGCAACGCCCCCGTGCGGTTGGTAAAGATCCCGTCGACACCTGCCTTCATCGCCTTGTCGAAGTCCACCGGTTCGTCGAGGGTGTACGCATGCACCAGCAGATCCCGCGCCTGGCTGGCCTGGTTCATCCAGGGCTGGATCAGGTCGGCATAGCTCTGTTCACCCAGATGAGTGCGCATGGCAGAAGGCCCCGTACCGACCGCACCGCCCTGCCTGGCCTGATCGAGCCAGCGCAGGAATTCCGCCTGGTCCTTCGGCTGCTGACGGGCATAGAACGCGGCCTTGTCGGTTTCACCCGAGTCAGCGAAATCCTGCCCGGAAGCGGGCTCGATGGTTTTTGTCCCCACCCACAGCAGGAGTACCTTCGGCACCTGCGGCATGGCCTCGTGCAGCAACGCCAGGCTGTTGCGGTCGAAGGTCTGCAACACCACACGGCCTGGCCGGTCGAGCCAGCCGCGGGCTGCGAGGCGCGCCTTCAGGTCCTGCTCGATACCCGGGAACTGCTTGGGGACCTTGGTCTCGATGTACAACCCAGGGTGCCGCTCGGGGTTGCCTTCGGCGATGTCGATGACCTCGTCCAGGGTGAGGATCGGCAGTTTGCGGAAAGAGGCCCGGGCGCGCGCCGGGTAGGCCTGGTTGAACCAGCTGCCAGCATCCAGCGACTTCAGCTCGGCGAG
Organism: Pseudomonas sp. UBA6753; assembly: GCF_002453565.1. Classification (NCBI taxonomy): domain Bacteria; kingdom Pseudomonadati; phylum Pseudomonadota; class Gammaproteobacteria; order Pseudomonadales; family Pseudomonadaceae; genus Pseudomonas; species Pseudomonas sp. UBA6753. Next base: position 161,364 of record NZ_DKHD01000032.1, read on the forward strand.
CGTGAAGGCGCTGACCGGGCTGTCCTTTCGCTCTGGGAAGCGCTCGGCGACATCGCTGGTACGCGACAGCACATCGTCATGGACCACCACCAGCACGCCGTCACTGCTGCGTTGCAGGTCGAGTTCCAGGTAGTCGGCGCCCTGGTCGCGGGCCAGCAGGTATGCAGGGGTGGTGGATTCCGGGGCATCGTACGAGGCGCCGCGGTGGGCGATCACCGCCGGGTGCGCAATGCCGTGGGCGGTGGCCAGGGCCTTGCCATTGCTGGCGGAAGCGGCCGATACAGTGAACAAAGCGGTCAAAGCCAAGAAACTGAACATGGGATTGCGCATGGATAAGTCCTTTATCGTCCTGTGAACCTTGCGCTGCCTGTTCTGGCCTCTTCGCGGGCACGCCCGCTCCCACAGGTACTGCACTGAATTCAAGGGCAGTGTAATTCCTGTGGGAGCGGGCGTGCCCGCGAAGGGGCCGGCATTGCCGACACAAGGCCCTTGCCTGGATACAACCCTCGCACACCTTGCATGACATGCTAAAGTCGCCCCCGTTCCCGCTCCACCCAACGGACCCCAGCATGCCCGCACTAGACGCTACCCTCACCCCCTGGCCGGAACTCGCCGCCCGCCACCCTTGCGACGCCCTGCTGCTGGGCAACGGCGCCAGCCGCGTGCTGTGGAAGCCGTTCGGCTACTTCTCGCTGTTCGAGGAAGCGCAACGTGCCGGCCGCAAGAAAGGCCTGGCCGTGAGCGATCAGGCACTGTTCAAGTCGCTGGGTACGGAACTGTTCGAGCCGGTGCTCAGCGCCCTCAACACCACCGTGCGCACCAACGCCGCGCTGGCCATCAACTCCACCGCACCGCTGAACCGCTACTACTCGATCAAGGAAGCGCTGATCCACGCCGTACGCACCGTGCACCTGCCGTGGCCACTCATGCCGGCCACGACCCTGGCAACCCTCAACCAGGCCCTGCGCGGCTACCGCAGCGTCTACACCAGCAACTACGACCTGCTGCTACCGTGGGCCGTGCAACACGCACCGCACGGCTTCGCCGAACTGTTCGACGAGCAAGGCTTCTTCGACGTGCGCCGCACCAACGGCGAAGGCACGCGGGTGCTGCATCTGCATGGCGGCCTGCACCTGCTCAAGCTGCCGGACGGCACCACCCGCCAACGCAGTGCCGACAGCGCCGAACTGCTCGATGGTTTTGCCGTGAACATCCCGGGCGAAGTGCCGCTGTTCGTCAACGAAGACCGCAGCGACGAGAAACTGCGCGCCATCCGCAACTCTGACTACCTGGGCTGGTGCCTGGGGCAACTGGCGCGGGAAAGCCAGGGGCTATGCCTGTTCGGGCTGCACCTGGACAGCAGTGACCAGCATCTGCTCGAAGCCATCCGACAGGCCCGACCGATGCATCTGTCGATTGCCATAAGGCCGTTGAGCGAGGCATCGGTGATCAACCAGAAGCAGCATTTTGTCGACAGGTTCGGGGATATGCCGGGGGCGGTGCTGCATTTCTTTGATGCCAGTACGCATCCGTTGGGGCAAGCAGCGTTGGCAATTGAAGCACCGCTCACCCACAGGTGAAGTGGACCAATTGGGGGCCGCTTTGCGGCCCATCGCCGGCAAGCCAGCTCCCACAGGGATCGCGCAACGCCTGAATTCTGCGCGGTACCTGTGGGAGCCGGCTTGCCGGCGATGGGCTGCGTAGCAGCCCCGTTTACGCTATCTGTCAGGCATCAAGGCGCCGACGCGGTTGTCACCTGCACGGCCGGGCCAACTGCAACCGGCTCGGGCATCGCTACATCGCCGCCCAGCTGGCGGATTTGCCGAATCTGCTGGACCCTGTTCAGGTTTTCCCAGGCGACGGGATAGTGCCCCGGCGACAACTCGATCGCGCTGCGGAAGAACTGCTCAGCCACATCCAGCTTGCCTTCCACCAGGCAGACATAGCCGACATCATTGCTGGCCTCTGCACGCTTTTCGACCTGTTCGAAGGCAGACACCGCTTCTTCATAGCGCCCCATGCGAGCCAGCAGCAACCCATAGTTGCGCCAAAGCGGTTTGTACGTGCCGTCGTAGCTCACACCACGTTTGTACCGGAGCTCGGCATCGGCCCATTGCCCGGCCATGTAGTAGGAGTACCCCAGGCTGTTCTGCACCAACGCCGAATGTGGATCGATGAGCTCGGCCAGGCGGTAGTAGGTCTGCGCCTCGGCGAAGTTGTCGGCCAGATCCGCGAGCACCCCCAGCCCGTTGTAGGCCTTGAGTGGTGACTTGCTGTCGACCCTGAGCGCAGCCGCCCCTGTCTGGGTATTGGCTGGGTCCTTGGCAACGCGTTTCTGATCCACGGCAACTGCCTTCAAAAGCATCACCTTGGCTTGCTCATGTTTACGCATGGACAGGTTCAGCAGGCCCATTTCCGTCAGGGCATCGGGGTTTTCAGGTGCCTTGCTCAGTACCTCGGTGAAGGCCATCTCGGCAAGCTGGTTATTGCCCCGTTCGCGGTGGATACGGCCAACCCAGACCAGGGCTTCTTGACGTTCGGGCGCCAGCTCAAGGACGCGCAGGTACTGGTACAGTGCCTGGTCCAGGTCACCGGCCTGGTAAGCCATCGCCGCCATCTGCATCGCCTGGTCGGGCGAGTTGCTTTGCGACTGCACTTGGTAGAGCACCGAATTGCCACCGGAGTAGACAGAACGCACCCCATTCAAGTCTGGCCCTGTGCTCTGGCAACCCGAGAGCACGGCGATCATGGTCAACAGCAAGCTGATCCTGTTCATGTCATGGATTCCCGAACGTTTTAAGTATCCCGATGATCACCGGGCCGATGGCAACCAGAAAAAAGCTTGGCCACAAACAGAAAATTAGCGGAAAAACCAGCTTTGTTCCGATTTTCGCGCCCATTTCCTCGGCGGCCTGCATGCGCCGGTCACGAAACTCCTCGGCATAGATGCGCAAGGTGGCCGCTACGCTGGTACCGAAGCGGATGCTCTGGGCCAACAGGCTGACCAGACCCTGGATGTCTTCCAGGCCGGTGCGGTCCGCCAGTTGTCTGAGCGCTTCGGTACTGGAAATGCCGGCGCGGATCTGCGCATTGACCAAGGCCAGTTCCTCGGCCAGCTCGGCCTGGCTGACCGACATTTCTTCAGCCACCCGCTCGATGGCCTGGGGCAACGCTAGGCCCGACTCCACGCAAACCACCATCAGGTCCAGGGCATCAGGGAAGGCTGCACGCAACCGACCTTGCCGAGCATTCTTTCGCTTGTCGACATAGATTGCCGGCAGAAGCCATCCGACGGCCGCTCCCATGGCCACCAATCCCATGCCCATCATCAGGGAAAGGTTTGGAACCAGTGGCAGTACCAACAGCGAGACGCCTACCAGCAGCAACGGCAACAGCAAACGCACCGCCCAATACACCTGTACCGCCGACGCCGAACCATAACCCGCGTGGGTCAACAGGGTTCGAGTAGCCGACACCTGCCCATCCGTAGACGGGGTAACGCGCCGACCAACCCGCTCCAGTAGAAGCTGAAGGTTGCCTGGCGCCTCTCGCCCGGCCGCAGCGCTGGAGTGATCACGCTTGATCAGTGCAAGACGACGCTGCAGTGGGCTCTGCAAACCCTGCACCAGTAACGTCACAGTGATAACGGCAATGACCGTGCTTACCCCGATCGCACCGACGATCAGCAAGCGTGCCAATGCCTCGTTGTCCGTCACCCCACTCAATAAACCGAGCAAATAGTCCATGACCGACGCCCCCATGCGAGAACTGCCTAAATCTGGATACGGATAATCTTACGAATCCAGAAAATCCCCACCAACATGGAGCCAAAAGCCCCCATGACCAACTTTTGCCCAGTAGGATCCTTGATCAGCATCGTCAGATAATTTGGGCTCGTGATAATGATCGCTGCCGCCAGCAGGAAGGGAATGGCCACCAGCACCCAAGCCGACATACGCCCTTCGGCCGACATTGTCTTGATCTTGCGCTGAAAGCGGAAACGCCCGCGTATCAAATTGCTCAAGCGCTCCAGTACCTCCGTCAGGTTGCCGCCAGTCTCACGGTGAATAAGGATCGAGGTGACCAGCATCATCACTGTCATGCTTGGCATCCGCTCTAGCAGGCCAAGCATGGCCCGGCGCACATCATTACCGTAGTTGATATCGGCGAAGGTCAGGCCAAACTCATGCGCCACCGGCCCCTTGTGCTCATCTGCCACCAGACGCAGGGTTTCATTAAAAGGGTGCCCGGCGCGCAATGCCCGGCACATAGCTTCCAGCGCATCCGGCAAGCCCTCTTCAAACTTGGCGAAACGCTTGCCACGGTCACGGGTAATTTTCAGCAGCGGCAGCCAGAACGCCACGAACGCTGCCGCCAGCGCCAGCCACCAGTAAGGAAAGAACATCCAAGCCAGCATCCCGGCAGCAGCTGCCAGCGCCAACCCCAGCAGTAGTACCCGATAGGCCCGGTACTCATGCCCGGCCTGCTCGATCATTTGAGTCAGCGTCGCCATGAAGGGCAATTGCTCGAGCCGCGCCTCCAGCGGCGACAGGCGTGTCAGGTATTTCTGCCGCAGTACGGTCTGCATGTTCGGCAGATGACTTGCCCGCTCCAGGAGCACAAGTCGACTGCGGATACGCTTGCGTACCTTGCCCGCCTCGCCGAACACTGGCACTGCCAAGCCTTGGCTGAGGAGAAACACGGCAACGAACACCATGCCAAGAAACATCAGGATGAATTCACCGGGTATCTGGCTCATGGCTGACGAGCCTCCATCCATTCAGGCCTGAACATCGTCAGCGGCAACTCGATCCCGCGCTTGGCCAAGGAATCGCGAAACGCTGGGACCATGCCGCTTGGCCGGAAGTCACCTAGCACCTGGCCCTGCTCGCCCACACCATTGCGGACAAAAGAGAAGATCTCGGTCATGGTGATGATTTCACCCTCCATGCCGTTGATCTCCTGCACGCTTACCAACCGTCGCTTGCCGTCTTCCTGCCGCTCCAACTGGATCACCACATCGATGGCCGATGCGATCTGTTGACGCATGGCCTTGATCGGGAACGTGGCACCAGACATCAAGACCATGTTCTCGACGCGACCCAATGCATCGCGCGCGGTGTTGGCGTGGATGGTAGTCAATGAACCATCGTGACCAGTGTTCATCGCCGTCAGCATGTCCAGCGCCTCGGCGCCACGCACCTCACCGATCACGATACGGTCCGGGCGCATCCGCAGGCTGTTGCGCACCAGCTCACGCTGGCCCACCTCGCCACGTCCCTCGATGTTCGCCGGCCGTGTTTCCAGGCGCACCACATGTGGCTGCTGCAGTTGCAGCTCGGCTGAGTCCTCGATGGTGACGATGCGCTCGTTATGGGGAATGAAACTGGACAGCACATTGAGCATGGTGGTCTTGCCGCAGCCGGTGCCGCCGGAGATCAGCACGTTCAGCCGCCCCCGCACGATCGCCTTGAGCAGCAACGCGATGGCCGGCGTCAGCGCGCCCGCCTGGATCAGGCTATCGGTATTGAGCAGGTCCACCGCAAAGCGGCGGATCGAGATACTCGGCCCGTCGATGGCCAGCGGCGGGATGATCGCATTGACCCGTGAACCATCCTTGAGCCGCGCATCTACCAACGGCGAGGACTCGTCGATACGCCGGCCGAGGCTGGAGACGATGCGGTCGATGATGTTCAGCAGGTGCTGATCATCGCGAAAACGCACATCGGTGCGCTGCAACTTGCCGAACCGTTCGACATACACAGAGTCATGCCCGTTGACCAGAATGTCGGACACCGTATGGTCGGCCAGCAGTGGCTCCAGCGGGCCAAGGCCAAGCACTTCGTCGGTGATCTGCTTGATGATCAACTGGCGACTGGCAGAGCTCACCGGCGCCGAATGCTCATCGAGCAGACGCTGGCAGATATCGCGGATCTGCCGCACGGCCTCGGCCTGCTCGAGCGAATCGAGCAAGGACAGGTCCATGACCTTGAGCAGTTGCTGATAGGTCTTCTCCCGCCACTCGGCTTCCACCGATGTGACCTGGCTTTTCGTTTCAAACAGAACATCCGGTGCCGAATGTTCCCACGCCATCAGCGCCTCTGCCGGGTCCTTCGCGCCTCCACCCTGCTTCGACGGCGTCGATGCCTCGGGGGTGGCTGCCTGTTTGCGCAAACGGTTACGGAAATCGCTAAGCATGGTTCACCCCCGAAAAACACGCTTGAAGGCGCGTTTGAACAGTCCGTTTTCAGTGTCCACCTGCTTGCCAACCAATTCCTCGGCCAGCCCACGCAGCGCCTGGGTGATCGCGGAGCGAGGTGCTTGCAGACCTAATGGCACACCTGTGTTCTGGCTCTGGTTGATGACGCTGAAGTCATTCGGCAGTTTCACGATATTGGTGCAGCGCAGCGCCTCGCCAATATCCTTGAGGCTGACCGGTGCCGCCTTGTCGTAGCGGTTGACCACCACCTCCAGCTGATTGCCGCGTACGCCCAGGTCATCGCGCAGAATGCGCGCCAGGGAACTGGCGTCGCGCAGATGGTTGACGCTCTGCTGCACCACGACGTACACCCGGTCGGCCTGCTCCAGCACCGAAGCGGTGATGTGATCGATCTGCCGCGGCAAGTCCGCCACTACCCAGTCATAGTTGGCCCGCGCCAGCTGCAGCAGCGCATCGAGCTGTTCGGCCTGGACATCCTGCGGCAGGCACAGCTCATTGGCGCGGCTGCCAAGCACATGCAAGGACGGGCTGAAATGGCTGCAAAAGCCGCGTAGTGCAACACCATCCATTTCTTTTATCTGCTGCAACACGTCCAGTTGGCTGTGCGACTGCGCCACATCCAGATGATGCGACACGCTGCCAAACTGCAGGTCCAGGTCAAGCAACAGGGCGTTGCCCTTGAGGCTGAGCTGATGCGCCAGGTTGCAGGCCAGCACCGTGCCGCCGGAGCCACCCTTGGCATTCATCACCGCGACCAGTTTGCCTGTTGCCGTGCTGTTGGTCTGGGTTTCCATGACCATACGGTTCAAGGCAGCGATAAGCTCCGTGGCAACGATAGGCTCTGGCAGAAAATCGCGCGCACCGGCCTGCATCGCCAGGCGCATGCCTTCCCGATCGTCCAGCAGGCCACACACCAACAGCGGCGGGCGCTCATGTGCCGGGCGTTGCAACAGGGCCGCCAGCTCCTCACGCCACAGCTGGCCAACGCGCAGCAGCAAGAAATCGGGCATCCGGTCCAGCCCGTACAGAGGGTCGCAATGCCCATTGCTCACCTGGCGAACATTCACCTCCAGACCCGAGATGCGCTGACAGATTTCTTGCAACTGACGCAAGGCCAAGGCGTCGGAACTGCTGATCAACAGACGCATCCCGGGCTTGATGGAGGTAGCGGATACAGAAGATTCCCTAAGATTCAGCATGGCGTGATCTCCGGTACGACACCCGCCCCGGTATGACGCCCGAGGCTCTCGCGAGGTAAGGTCGCCTTGAATACTGGCAAGGTAATGGGCACGCCAAACCCTGGAATAAACAGGCTGAATTGAAAGTTCTGCAGCGTCAGTTGGACATAGCGGACAGCGGCAAATCCGGTGGCGCTCACCAGATCACCGGGGTTGGCGACCTGTGCACCGTTCTTGTCCAGGTACAGCAGGGTAAGGTCCGAGGTGTCCAGGTCGGCCAGCAGGCTGCTGGCACCACTGTCGCCCGCAGTGTTGAATATCGCCCTGCGCAGCACCACCGGATCGCTGATATTGCATACCGCTGCCAGCCGTGCGCCACGCCGAACGGACTCATTCAGCACGTTCACGGTGTAGTACAGCCGGCCTATTTCAAGCACCCCGAACAACAGCGTGAACAGCAACGTACCAACGATGGCGAACTCCACCACGTAAACGCCCTGCATGCCTCTGCGCTTCATCACAGTGCCCTCATCACGGTGGTGGCGACCAACGGGAAGTTCAGTGCCGTGCCGTTGCCGATAAACGCCGGAATACCGCTGGCTATCAGCGGGGAAAAGACCGCGCTGATGGTCACCTGCACGTGGTCGTTGGTGCCCGCCACCTTGGCCACCTGCACGGTGGTATTGGCCGGCATCCCGGTCAGGCTGCAGGGCGGCGCGGAAGGTGCACCGTACACCGCCACTTTCTTGGTCATGCACTCGAGGTCGGCGCTCACCTCGACCTTGCCAAGGGTCGAGTTCCAGGCCTGGCTGGCGACAAAGCGCGCTGCATCCCGGCTGCCCTGCAGCAGGCTGTTGTACTGATAGAGCATGCGGCCAAATTCGCCAAAGGCCAGCAAGGTCAGGAGCAACAGTGGCAGAGTGATGGTGAACTCGACGATTGCCACCCCTTGCTGACGCTGCGCACGCTTGAGCCGATAAAGTTCCATGACACGCTCCTAGGAGTCGGTGCTCGGTGTGCCACTGCCACTGATAAAGGTTTTGTACAGCTGGATGATCTGCGGGCCGGAATCGTCTTGCGGTGTAGGTCCTGGCACGCCGTCACCCTCGCATTGCTTGACGAACTGGCCGAAGATCTGCGAATCCCCACCCGAGTTGTCGGCCGGCTGCACTACATAGAAGCAACCGAAACCGATGACTGGAATTGACGATGCCCCTGAGTTCTTGCCCGAGCAGTCCCCCACCACGATCTTCAGCATCCGCCGCTCAAAAACCCCGCTCGACTGGCACCCCGCCCCTCCACCTCCGACACATGCAGCTGTCTGAGCGGCATAGTCGTTGTAGTCGAACAGCGGCGTGCCGCCGGCCGAGAGGTTGCCATTATTCGAAGTGACAGGTTGGCCCTGGTGCTCCACCCGGTGAGGCGTGGTTTTGTCGTTGTACTTCATCACCGGATTGCTATAGGTCGTCACCAGGTCGGGCGGGTAGTCCGAACTCTTCAACGACCCGGAGTACTCGCCAAATCGCGTATTCAGACCTTTGACGGAAGGGCCAACCGTGTTGCCAGGCTTGGTGGCGACGTTGTCACCGACATTGCGGCATACCGAACCGCCGCCGGCCATCAGGTCGCCAATGGTCTTGCCGCCAGAGCCAAAATCGAGCAACTGGAAGTTACCCGGACCAATCGGGTCGCTGTTCTTGGAAGCTGATTTCAAGACCTCCAGGTCACCAAAGCGATACCCCCAGAACATGCCGGCATCGGGGTTGTATTGAGCCGGGTTGCCACACACCAGCAGCGGCGCCAGATCACATGGGCTGGTCGGGCTCGGTCCGGCGGTGGCTATCGCCGTCACTTGCTTGGCTCCCACGGCACCGTCACCGAATGACTGGGCGAAACTCCAGAAAAAACCCGCCAGTGAAAAATTCGCTACCGAGACCCGCACATAGGTGGCATTGGCCGGCCCTGGGAAGGAGAAAGGCCCATAGACATTGTCTGCCAGTTCCACCATCGCAAACCCGCCAGGGTTGCCGCCGATTGCCGTTGCCAGCTCCTGGTTGCCCAAAGCACTCGCATTTTTTTGCAGGGTAGAGAGCGCGGCATCACGTGCGGTACTGGCAGCATTACTAGCGCCCATCACCTGGCTCAGGGTTTTTGCGCCACTAAGGGCGGCGGCGTCCACGGCATTCTGCAGTCGGGTCTTGTTCAGCAACATGTGACCGCCATCGAGCACCAACGCGGCCATCATCAGTATCGCCAACAGGGCGATCACAATGATGATAGTTACTGCGCCCCGCTGTTGGCCTGGCGGCGCGGTGAACATCCGTTGAGCTCGAGGAGTCATGATCACGCCCTCAATCAGCGAGTTGAATCAGTGACTTGGATCTGGATCGGCTGACCGACCTGCTGCGCATCGCCAGTCACCCCTCTATAGCCATTGATCACCTTCTCCAGCAACGGCCCATCGGCGCCAGCAGCAGGCAGTTCAGTACCTGGGTTGGCAGCCACCTGCTTGTCGGCAATCTGCTGGTAGGTAGTCTGGTAGACGCTGTAGCCCAGGGGGCCAACGCGCCCTTCGTCGTACGACATGCAACCGGACAACCCCGACAGCAGCGCGCAACACACGATCATGGTTCTCATGCTGGTTCTCTCCGATCAATTCAGATCATGGCCAAAGTTGCCACCGCTGACGCCGAGGCTGACGGGCACCGAGCGCCCGGGCTCACTGCTCTTGGTCTTGCCAAGCAGGTAGAAGTCCAGGTCACTGGGTTCGACGAATTTCTCGGTGGGCAGGCGCACCGCCTTGGCATCCACAGGCTTTGCGAGGTGCGGCGTCACCAGGATCACCAGTTCGGTCTCACCGTTGATGAACGACTGGCTGCGGAACAGGTGCCCGAGTATCGGCAGGTCCCCCAGCCCGGGGAAACGGCTGACGAAATCGCGGGTGTTTTCACTGATCAGACCGGCGATGGCGATGGTCTGGCCATTGCCCAGTTCGACCGTGGACTCAGCGCTGCGCTTGGTCAGCGACGGGATGACCTGGGTAACACCATCGCCCAGAATACTGTTCAGTCCCGTGTCGAGTACCAGCGAGTTGACGTTGGAAAGCTCGCTTACCGAGACATTCAGGTTGAGGTTGATACGCCCGGATTCGAGCACCACCGGCAGGAACTTCACGCCGACACCGAATTCCTTGTATTCGATGGTGATGCCATCATCCTCGGTGATCGGGATCGGGAACTCGCCACCGGAAATGAACTCGGCCTGCTGGCCGGTCAGCGTGGTGAGAGTGGGCTCGGCCAGCACTTTGGCCGAACCATTGTCCTTGGACGCTTCCAGCACCACATTGAACAGGAAATCGTCGGACAGGAACTGGGCGAACAAACCTTTGCCGCCACCAATCAGCGAACCTGGCGAAAGGATCGACCCGCCGCCTGGAGTCAGGCCCAGCCCTTGGCCATTGTTGAACCCGCCACCGCTCCAATTGCCGGATGAGCCAAGGGCATTGAAGCGCACGTTGAGGTTCTTGATCAGGCTGCGCTGCATCTCGGCCACTTTCACTTCCAACATCACCTGCTGGCTGCCACCGACGCTGAGCAGGTTGATCACCTCCAGCGACTGGGCCGGTGCCGCTTCAGCGGCTTCACCCTTGCCTTGCACCACGCTCGAGGTTTGCGCGGCATAGGTCTTGGCGACCTTCATTGCCGTGTCCATGGCAGCGGCGCTGCGCACCTGGCCACGCAGTACCAGCGCGCCCTGGGCGCTGAACACTTCGATGTTCTCCTCGGGCAGCAACTGGTGCAGTTTGGTCTTGAGCCCGGTGAGGTCATGCACGACCTCCACATCCATGGTCTCGATCAAGCGGTTGTTGTTGTCCCACAGCAGCACGTTGGTAGTGCCCAGGGAACGGCCGAGCAGGTAGAGCTGGGTCGGGCTGGTGATCAGGATATCGGCGATATCCGGATTGCCGACCGAGATTTTCCTCACCGGCGTACGAGCGCTGATCGTACGCGACTTGTAGATGGGTACCTGGATCATATTGGTGTTGGCCGCCGGCATGGCGCTGTATCCCGATCCCGGTTCTGCAGCCTGCGTCACACCGACGAACAGCAGCTGCGTACCCAGCCCGCACAACAGGTACATCCCTAATCTCTGCAAAGTATTCATGCACAACTCCTTGCGAGGTGTTCTTGTTCCTGCCGAAAGTTAGCCATTCGGACGCCAGCTGCTTTAGAACCGCGCTTTCGCTACTTCAACTTCAGTCCCGCGGATGATGGTGACCGAGCCACCTTCACTATTACGATTTACCACCGGTCTCGGTTGGGGTTTGAATGCTGGCGTTGCAGCCTTCACCGGCTCGACAGCGGCTAAGGCTGGCGCCTGCTTCTGAGCGTCCAGCGGATTGCGCAGGGCCAGTTGCAACTTGCCTTCGGATTGCGCCCTGACCAGCACCTCGGCCTCTTTGGCCGACATTTCCAGGGTCACGGCACGTACCACCACCGGCTGGGTCTTGTCCGTCCCCGCAGTCTGGTCCACGGCCAATACCCGGAGGTCCTGGAGGATGGTTCTGGACTCAGCGTCATTACTACCGCCATTGCTTTGCTTGGTTGCCAGAACATCGACTCGGTTACCCGGCAACAGGAACCCGCCCACCCCGACCACGTCATCCACACGCACCGAAATGGCGCGCTTGTCTGGAGCAATCAACGAAGCCAGGGTACTGCCACCCAGGTGCTCGGCCAGGCGAGCGCTACGCAGCACATCGCCGCGCAACAGGGCGAAAGTGGCAATCTTGCCAACCACCTTTTCATTGCTGTCAAAGGCATCGTCAGGTACTGCATCCTTGGGCATGCGCACGATGGCGACTTGCTGCGCCTCGATCATCTGCCCGAACGGGATCTCCACCGTGGCCACCACCACGTTCTTCATGTTGTCATCCGGGGCGGCGTTGAGCCGACCATTGAGCCAGTTGTTGGCCATCAAGGCGGCGCCAAGCCCCAAGGACAGGGAAACGGCAACCAGGATCAGCGTACGGGCACTCATGTCTGCATCTCCTCATCCAAGGAAGTCGATCTGCACGAAGTAGCTTTGCCAGGCCCATTTCAGCTCCTGCTCCGACAACGGCCCCTCGCCCCCCAGATAACGCTGGCGGTCAAGTGCCATGTTCAGCAGGTCGCGAGGGTGGCAGGGCACCAGCGGCACGCCTTCGGCCTCGTACAGCGCCTGTAGCGCGTAACGCAACAGCAGCGGGTCGTAAACCAGGCCCAGGCGTTCGCATTCCTGGCGCCAGATGCGTTCGTACTCATCGACTTTCAGGTAGCTGAACTGCAGCTTGTAGCCAATGCGCCGCAAGAAGGCCTCGTCAGCCAACTCCAGAGGGTTGAGGTTGGTGGAGAACACCAGCACCAGATCGAACGGCAGCTCACAATGACGCCCGCCACCCAGGTTGAGGAAGTCGCGCTTCTCTTCCATCGGCACGATCCAGCGGTTGAGCAGTTCGGCCGGGGCCATGCGCTGGCGCCCCATGTCGTCGATGATGAACAGGCCATTACTGGCCTTGAGTTGCAAGGAGGCCTGGTACTGACGGGTACTGGGATCGAAGCGGACATCCAGTTGCTCCATGCCCAGTTCGCCGCCAGTGATCACTACGGGGCGTTTGCAGCGCACCAGTCGGCGATCGATGCCTTCGTTCAGCAACAGGCTGGTGGGTTGACCCTCCTCCTCCAGGCGCTGATGCACCTGAGGGTCATACACCTCGATGACCGACTCATTGATTTCTATGGCATGCGGTACCCAGATGGATTCGGCGAACAGGCGAATCAACCGGCTGCTGATGTAGGTCTTGCCGGTACCTGCGGGGCCATAAATCATGATGGCGCGCCCTGAGTTCAACGCTACGCCCAGTTGATCGAGCATGCTCTCCGAGAGCACGACGCCAGCGAACGCCGCATGCATGTCCTGCGTACTGATGCGTCCATGGTGGATGGTCTGCAGCTTGAGCAGGTCACGGTAGGCACTTACGGGGAAGGGCGCCGCGCCGATGTAGCCGCTGCGCGCCAGTGCATCTCGGGCGGTACCGCGGCCGCGTTCGGTCAAGCCGTAACGCAGCACCTGCCCCCCCGTTTGCACACCGACCTGGCCCAGTACTTCGACGCGGCCATCCTTGCGCAGAAAGGCCAGCACTTCTTCCACCACCGCACCGGTCAGCGCAAGGCGCTCGACCAAGCGCGACAGGTCCAGCGTACCGGCGTCATGCAGGTGCTTGCACAGCAAATCACCGAGAAAGCTTTCCGCCAGGCCAGTCTCGCGAACTGTACGTGGCTGAGGTGCCAGGCTCTGCACTGCGTCCTTGTCACAGGCGCCGGCACCACTGTCTCTGAGTGCGTACATTATTAGCCTCCCAGGCTATAGGCCTAGCGGTAGCCCAAACAGGCTAACAAGGGTTCCAGAAAGGATTGCGACCGAATAAGGGAATGGCTTGGCTGCAACTGCATCCGACGCTGGTGCCAAATAAGCCCCTGCCCTCAACATCAACCAGTAGCGTTGTAACGTCTGTTGCAACTGGCCGCGGATGAGCACTATCAGGATCCCGAACATGCCACCGGCTATCAGGCTGAAAAGTGCAGCCGAAAGTACGTCGTACGGTGTAAGAAAGGCGCCGACCATGGCCATCAACTTGACGTCGCCGGCGGCCATTCCCCCCAACGCATACATCGGTAGAAATATGGCGAACCCGATAAGCATACTCAGCACGCCATACCCCAACCCGGCGAGTGCTGCGGAGTAAACCTGGCCCGCCAACCCCAACCCCAACCCCACTAAGATCAGGACGTTGGGGATGCGGTGGTGTCGAAGATCGCTCACCACCGCGATACCCAGCAGCCCTAGCAGCACGACAATGGCGAACAGAGACTCTGCTGACATTGCTGCATCCCCCGTCGGGCTTATTAGTTGATTGCATCTATCAGTTCGTTGATTCTGGCAGTAACTGCACCACCCAATGCCTGGAAAGCAGCCACTACGGCAAGAGTGATCAACCCACCAGCCACCGCATATTCCACAATGGTCAGGCCATCTTCGTCTTTGACGAACTTCATCACCGAAGCCTTGATTGTTTGCAGACTCATTTCGCTCACCTCGCTAAGGACATTATTTTTCTTCCCGGGCAGTGGTGTTTTGCACTACCTGTTGCGAATCCTAGTCAGAGGGTGACAGCAGTGGTTAGGAGATTTTTGCGAATCGCTAGGACTTTTTTGCGGCCATTGGCCAGCATCGAAAAGGTGGGCGAGGACACCAGTAAAACAGGCAGGAAACCCGAATATGAGAAGCACTTTCGTACGCATTTGCAGCCGGCTCAGGGAAAGGTTCTGGCACGTTTGTTCAAAGCCGACGAGCGGTCGCCATGATCAAGGACCAGCCTGGCTGCGGAACCTGTCTAACATCAGGGTTTTACAAAACGTATAGAACCCCTTAAGCAAAATCGATCTAAGTTAATAACCAAATTGCTCGTCGAACTAATAGTGTTTTGACAATACTGCTGCTCGTAGGGAAACTCCCAGCACTAAGGTTAAGTCACGATGTCTAACCCGGGCACAAAGCCGCTGTTGTTGTGGTTCGATCTGACACGCGATCATTCCACCGACGCGCTGATGGCACAGTTCAGTCATGTCTGCGATTGCAAACTGGCGAAGGCCGTGGCGCATTCCGAACGCCAGCAGGCAGACATGATCTGCATGCATTTCGATCGCCCCGATACCCTCAACCTCAACCTGTTGCTGGAAGTGAAGCGCAACTCACCGTCAATCCCGGTCACCATGTTCACCGTGCAGCACTCCGAAGAGTTGGCCGTCTGGGCCATGCGTTCGCGGGTCTGGGAGTATCTGGTATTGCCGCTGACAAGCGGTGAGAAAAGTCGCTACATCGATGTCCTCAAGCAGCTTTGCGACATACGCCGCGCCAGCAAGGCCTCAGGCAATGCGCAGCGCATCGATCACCTTCCCTCCCTGCCGGACAGCATTCGCCTGACCGGCGAACACCACAAGCACCAGGCGCTCAGCAAGGTCATGCCTTACATCGACCAGCACTTTCGCGAATGTGTCGATCAAAAGGACCTCGCGCAGCGCTGCGGCATGACCACGGCCCGCTTCAGCCGCCTGTTCAAGGAAGTCAACGGCGTTGGGTTTCTGGATTACATCCTGAGCAAGCGCATGAACCTGGCCATGGACCTGCTCGTCAACAGCCAGATGCCGATTACCAGCATCGGCTATGAGGCCGGCTTCAAGGACCCGTCCTATTTCGCCCGAACCTTCAAGCAGGTGAGCAACTGCACGCCCAGCGAATACCGCCAGGCCCGCCAGCTCGAAGCGACGGCCAGCGAAAGCGAGCCCTTGAAAGGTTCGAATGCGCCACTACTGGATAACGTGTTACCGAGTGCGGCGTTTCACAAGAGCCGCTGAAGGATCACACGCCAGGCAGCAACCCGTCCCCTCGCAACAACGTCTCCAGGCAATGCTCCTGCACTCCATAGAACGCCTTGAGCTGCCCGATCTTCTCCAGCAACGCGCCGTTGTCCCCTGCCTGGCGCCGCTTCACCGCAAGAATCATCTTGTTCTTGTTGGTGTGCTCCAGCGAGATGAACTCGAACACCTTGGTCTCGTACCCGCAGGCTTCCAGGTACAGCGCGCGCAGGCTGTCGGTCAGCATCTCGGCCTGCTGGCCCAAGTGCAGGCCGTACTGCAGCATCGGTTGCAACAACCCCGGGCTGTGCAGTTGCGGGCGGATCTGCTTGTGGCAGCACGGCGAGCACATGATGATCGCGGCGTTGCAGCGGATGCCGGTGTGGATGGCGTAGTCGGTGGCGATATCGCAGGCATGCAGGGCGATCATCACCTCGATGGCCTCGGGCACCACGCTACGCACGTCACCACACTGGAACTCCAGGCCCGGATGCTCCAGACGCAAGGCGGCGGCGTTGCACAAGTCGACCATGTCCTGGCGCAGCTCGACGCCGGTTACCTGCGCTTCGCGGCCCAGGCTGTTGCGCAGGTAGTCGTGCATGGCAAAGGTCAGGTAGCCCTTGCCAGAGCCGAAGTCGGCTACCCGCAGCGCCTGCTCCGCCGGCACCGGGGCGCTGGCCAGGGCGTGGTCGAAGACTTCGATGAACTTGTTGATCTGCTTCCACTTGCGCGACATGGACGGGATAAGCGCGCCTTGTGCGTCAGTCACGCCGAGGTCTCGCAGGAACGGCCGCGACAGCTCCAGATAGCGCTTCTTCTCGCGGTCATGGCCGCTGCTGCTGGCAGCTTCGCGCGGTGCCTGTGCGCCGTGGCGCTGGAGCATGGGCTTGCCCTTCTTGCTGAAGGTCAACTGCACTTCACCGTCGGCGTCGAACAGGTGCGCATTGCGGAAACTGTCCGGCAGCAACTCGGCGACCAGCGCCTGGGCCTGATCCAGCGCCAGGTTGCGGGTGATGTCGCGGGTCTGGTGGCGATAGACCAGCGACAGGCACGGCTGGCCCTTGACCTGCAGCGGCTTGGCAATGATCCGTTGCAAGGTCTGGTCGGCACCGACATGGCGCGCCAATACCAGTTTGACCAGGGTATTGCCATGCAGGGCGGCGTTCAGCAGATCGAGAAACTGGGTGCGCGCATCCGGCGCGGATGGGGCAGAAGAACTGGCGGACATGGAAAAACGGTGCCTCGGATAGCGGGGAGCGCATGGCGCAATGCGCGCATTCTACAGGGTGCTCAACTTCCTGTGGGAGCGGGCTTGCCCTAATGGTTTGCCTGTTTAATTGGGGCTGCTTTGCAGCCCTTCGCGGGCTTGCCCGCTCCCACAGGGGTCGCGCAAATCATGGGCTCAGCGACACACCTGTGGGAGCGGGCAAGCCCGCGAAGGGCCGCAAAGCGGCCCCAATTTGCTTGACTGACTGGCATTAGGACTCAATCGAGAATCACCAACCGGTTGGGCAACTCGTTACGTGCATGGGTAGGCGGCACATGTTCGCTGAGCAGTTCGCCGCACGCCTCGATGCACTCGACAAACCCCTGCAAGGTGCGGCCCTGGCGCACCTGTTCGGCAAAGCGGGCGACGATGGCCGCGCGGGCGGTGGCATCCAGATGGTGTTCGATACCGCGGTCGACCAGGATCTCCACATGCCGCTCCGCCTCGCTGACGAAGATCAGTACGCCCGTGGCACCAGCAGTGCGCTGCAGGTTCTGTTCGCGAAACTGCTGGCGGGCCAGGCGCGAGGCGCGCCAGCGGCGCAGGGCCCGGGGGATCAGCCAGCCGGCCAGGCGTGGGCTGCGCAGCAGCAGGCACAAGCCGACGAACAGCAGCACATTGGCCACCAGCAAGCCACGCACTCCGGGCCAACCCAGCAGCCAGTGCAACAGGGCCGGCACGGCCAGCGCCAGCACGGCGGCCCAGAACAACGGCCAGTAGGCGTAGTCATCGGCCCGGCGGGCCAGCACCGTCACCAGTTCGGCATCGGTGCGCCGTTCGGCACGGGCAATGGCTTCGGCGATCTGGCGCTGATGGTATTCGTCGAGGGGGGTCATGCCGTCGGTCTCTTGAGCGTTCTTATAGTTGTTGTCCCGGCATTCGGGGCTTCGTCCGCAGGCGACATATTCAGGCATAATCCGCCGCTGGAAGAAATGCCTGCAAATCGTACAACAATAGCCGCCTGAAAACTTCGGCCGCGCGCGTATCACCGTGGATACGGCAGAGGCCCCACAACGGAATTGATGATGAAACTGTCTTTGCTGGGCCTGGCCATGGGCCTTGCCAGTCAGGCGGCCCTCGCCGCCCCCTCCGCCCCGCCCCTGCAGGACAAGCAGGCGTTCATCGACCATCTGATCAGCCAGATGACCGAAGCCGAGAAGATCGGCCAGCTGCGCCTGATCAGCATCGGCCCGGAAATGCCCCGCGACAAGATTCGCGAGGAGATCGCCGCCGGCCGCATCGGTGGTACCTTCAACTCGCGTACCGCGCCCGAGAACCGGCCGATGCAGGACGCGGCCATGCGCAGCCGCCTGAAGATCCCGATGTTCTTCGCCTACGATACCGTCCACGGCGAACGCACCATTTTCCCGATCGGCCTGGGCATGGCCGCGACCTGGGACATGGACGCCGTCGCCAAGGTCGGCCGCACCGCCGCCATCGAAGCCGCGGCCGACGCCCTGGACATGACCTTCGCACCGATGGTCGACATCGCCCGCGATCCGCGTTGGGGCCGCACCAGTGAAGGCTTTGGCGAAGACACCTACCTGACCTCGAAGATCGGCCAGGTGATGGTCCGTTCGTTCCAGGGCAGCAGCCCGGCCAATCCCGACAGCATCATGGCCATCGTCAAGCACTTCGCCCTGTATGGCGCGGTGGAAGGCGGGCGCGACTACAACACGGTCGATATGAGCCTGCCGAAAATGTACAACGACTACCTGCCGCCCTACCGCGCCGCGCTTGACGCTGGTGCCGGCGGGGTGATGGTGGCGCTGAACTCGATCAACGGCGTGCCGGCCACCTCCAACACCTGGCTGATGAACGACCTGCTGCGCAAGGAGTGGGGCTTCAAGGGCGTGACCATCAGCGACCACGGCGCCATCCAGGAGCTGATCCGCCATGGCGTCGCCCGCGACGGTCGCGAAGCCGCCAAGCTGGCGATCAAGGCCGGCATCGACATGAGCATGAACGACACCCTGTACGGCGAAGAGCTGCCAGGCCTGCTGAAGTCCGGCGAAGTGACCCAGGGCGAGCTGGACCAGGCGGTGCGCGAAGTGCTGGGTGCCAAGTACGACATGGGCCTGTTCAAGGACCCGTACGTGCGCATCGGCAAGGCCGAAACCGACCTGAAGGACTACTACGGCAACGACCGCCTGCACCGCGATGCCGCGCGTGACGTGGCGCGCCGCAGCCTGGTGCTGCTGGAAAACCGCAACCAGACCCTGCCGCTGAAAAAGGCCGGCACCATCGCCCTGGTCGGCCCGCTGGCCGATGCCCCGATCGACATGATGGGCAGCTGGGCTGCCGACGGCAAACCAGTGCACTCGGTGACCGTGCGCGAAGGCCTGCGCCGCGCCGTGGAGGGCAAGGCCAAGCTGGTCTACGCCAAAGGTTCCAACGTCACCGGCGACAAGGCGATGTTCGATTACCTGAACTTCCTCAACTTCGATGCCCCGGAAATCGTCGACGACCCGCGCCCGCCCGCCGTGCTGATCGACGAGGCGGTGAAGGCGGCGAAGCAGTCCGATGTGGTGGTGGCAGTGGTGGGTGAATCCCGCGGCATGTCCCACGAGTCGTCGAGCCGTACCACCCTGGAAATCCCGGCCAGCCAGCGGGAGCTGATCAAGGCCCTGAAGGCCACCGGCAAGCCGCTGGTGCTGGTGCTGATGAACGGCCGCCCACTGTCGATTGCCTGGGAACGCGAGCAGGCCGACGCCATTCTGGAAACCTGGTTCGCCGGTACCGAAGGCGGCAACGCGATTGCCGACGTGCTGTTCGGCGATTACAACCCGTCCGGCAAGCTGGCCATCACCTTCCCGCGTTCGGTCGGGCAGATCCCCATGTACTACAACCACACCCGTATTGGCCGGCCCTTCACGCCGGGCAAACCGGGCAACTACACCTCGCAGTACTTCGAGGAGCCCAATGGCCCGCTATACCCGTTCGGCTATGGCCTGAGCTACAGCAGCTTCGAGCTGTCGGGGCTGAAGCTGTCGAACAAGGACCTCAAGCGTGGCGACACGCTGGAAGCCAAGGTGACGGTGAAGAACACCGGCAAGGTGGCAGGCGAGACCGTGGTGCAGCTGTACCTGCAGGATGTATCGGCATCGATGAGCCGCCCGGTGAAGGAACTGAAGAACTTCCAAAAGCTGATGCTCAAGCCTGGCGAATCGCGCACGTTGAGCTTCCGCATCAGCGAAGAAGACCTGAAGTTCTACAATGGCCAACTGCAGCGGGTTGCCGAGCCAGGGGAATTCAATGTCCAGGTCGGGCTGGATTCCCAGGCGGTGCAGCAGCAGAGCTTTGAACTGCTGTAACTGACAGGTTTTGCCTGTACCGGCCCCTTCGCGGGCTTGCCCGCTCCCACAGGTACTGCACAGGTCCATCGGGCTGTGAATCTCCTGTGGGAGCGGGCAAGCCCGCGAAGAGGCCGGCCCTGATATCCCATTCATCCGGATCCGCCGCATGCCCTTTTCCGTTCGCGCCCTGCGTCTGGGGCTGATCACCCTGCTGATCGTGTTGGGCACCGCCTTCAGCGCCGGCTGGGCCATGCACCAGGCCAAGCGCCAGGCCATGGAAGCCGACGCCCAGCGTGCCAGCCAGCAGTTGGGCCTGTACGCCAATGCCCTGCACACGCTGATCGACCGCTACCGCGCCCTGCCCGCCGTGCTGGCGCTGGACCCGGAGCTGATCGCAGCCCTGCGCGGCCCGGTCAGCGAAGCGGTGCAGGACGCCCTGAACCGCAAGCTCGAACGCATCAATGGCGCCGCCAACTCCTCCACCCTCGAACTGCTCGACCGCACCGGCCTGGCCATCGCCGCCAGCAACTGGCGGTTGCCCAGCAGCTACGTGGGCTCCAACTACGGTTTCCGCCCCTACTTCAAGCAGACTCGCAGCCAGGGCAGTGGCCGCTTCTACGCCGTGGGCGTGACCAGTGGCGTGCCGGGCTACTTCCTCGCCAGCGCGGTGAACGACGAGCATGGCCGCTTCCTCGGCGCCATGGTGGTGAAGCTGGAGTTTCCCGAGCTGGAACGCGAGTGGCGCCAGGGCAGCGACATCCTGCTGGTCAGCGATGCCCGCGGCATCACTTTCATCGCCAACCAGGACGGCTGGCGCTACCGCGAACTGCAGCCACTCAATGGAGCCGACCGTGCCGAACTGGCCGAAACCCGTCAGTACGACAAGCAGCCGCTGGTGCCGCTGCAGCACCAGGTGCTGACCCGCTTTGCCGCCAACAGCACCCTCAGCCGGGTGCAAGGCCCGGAGGGCAGCGCCGAATACCTGTGGGAAAGCCTGCCGCTGGAAGGTGAAAACTGGACCTTGCACCTGCTGCGCAAGCCGCAGGTGGCCGCCGACGGTCGCAATGCCGCCCTCGGCGCCGCCGCCGTGTGGCTGAGCCTGGTGTTCGCTGCGCTGTTCGTCAGCCAGCGCCTGCGCCTGGCCCGCTTGCGCCAGCGCAGCCGGGAGGAGCTCAAGCGCCAGGTCGAGGAGCGCACCCGTGAGCTGCGCACCGCCCAGGAGGGGCTGGTGCAATCGGCCAAGCTGGCGGCGCTGGGGCAGATGTCGGCAGCCATGGCCCATGAAATCAACCAGCCGCTGACCACCCAGCGCATGCAGCTGGAAACCCTGCGTCTGCTGCTCGACCATGGCCGACATGACGAAGCACGCCAGGCACTGGAGCCGCTGGAGCAGATGCTCACACGCATGGCCGCGCTCACCAGCCACCTGAAAACCTTCGCCCGCAACAGCCCGGTCGGCCTGCGCGAGCGCCTGGACCTGGCCACCGTGGTCGACCAGGCCCTGCACCTGCTGGAAGCACGCATTCGCAGCGAAGAAGTGGAAGTAGCCCTGTACCTGGCGCGCCCGGCCTGGGTGCGCGGCGATGCCATTCGCCTGGAGCAGGTGCTGATCAACCTGCTGCGCAATGCCCTCGACGCCATGGCCGACAAGCGCTACAAACGCCTGGAGATCCGCATCGAGCCCGACGGCGAGCTGTGGCGCCTGAGCGTGCTGGATTCGGGTGGCGGCATTGCCGAGGCCGACCTGGCCAAGGTCTTCGACCCGTTCTTCACCACCAAGCCGGTGGGCGAAGGCCTGGGGCTGGGCCTGGCCATTTCCTACGGCATCGTCCACGAGGCCGGCGGCCAGCTGCAGGCCGAAAACCTGCCTGGCGGCGCGCGCCTGAGCCTTACCCTGCCCCGTGACCTGGAGCCTGTATGTTGAATTCAGTGATCGTCATCGATGATGAAGCCAGTATCCGCACCGCGGTCGAGCAATGGCTGAGCCTGTCCGGCTTCAGCGTGCAACTGTTCGCCCGCGCCGAAGAATGCCTGGCACACCTGCCACGGCACTTTCCCGGGGTAATCATCAGCGATGTACGCATGCCGGGCATGGATGGCCTGCAATTGCTCGAACGCCTGCAGGCGGACGACCCCGACTTGCCGGTGATCCTGCTGACCGGCCACGGCGATGTGCCCATGGCAGTGGAAGCCATGCGCAGCGGGGCCTACGACTTCCTGGAAAAACCCTTTACCCCGCAGCACCTGCTGGGCAGCCTGCGCCGGGCCCTGGAAAAGCGCCAGCTGGTCCTGGAAAACCGCCGCCTGCACGAGCAGGCCGACCTAAAGTCACGCCTGGAAGGCACGCTGCTTGGCATGTCCCAAGGCCTGCAACAGCTGCGCCGGCAAGTGCTGGACCTGGCCTGCCTGCCGGTCAATGTGCTGATCCGCGGCGAAACCGGCAGTGGCAAGGAGCGCGTGGCGCGCTGCCTGCACGATTTTGGCCCGCGCGCCGGCAAGCCGTTCGTCGCCCTCAACTGTGCAGCCATCCCCGAGTCGCTGTTCGAGGCCGAGCTGTTCGGCCATGAAAGCGGCGCCTTCACCGGCGCCCAGGGCAAGCGCATCGGCAAGCTGGAGTACGCCAACGGCGGCACGGTGTTCCTCGACGAAATCGAAAGCATGCCACTGGCCCAACAGGCCAAGCTGCTGCGGGTGATCCAGGAACAGAAGCTGGAGCGCCTGGGGGCCAACCAGAGCATCAGCGTCGACCTGCGCATCATTGCCGCGACCAAGCCCGACCTGCTCGAAGAAGCCCGCGCCGGGCGCTTCCGCGAAGACCTTGCCTATCGCCTGAACGTGGCCGAGCTGCGCCTGGCGCCATTGCGTGAACGGCGTGAGGACATTCCACTGCTGTTCGAGCACTTTGCCCGTGCCGCCGGCGAAAAGCTTGGCCGCGCAGCCCCACCACTGTCGGGTGCGCAACTGGCGCAGCTGCTGTCACACGACTGGCCGGGCAACGTGCGTGAACTGGCTAACGCGGCGGAACGCCATGCATTGGGGCTGGGCTCACCGAACATCGAGGTGGCGCCTGCCGGGCAGTCGCTGAGCGAGCAGATGGAAGCATTCGAGGCGCAATGCCTGCGCGCGGCGCTGCGCCAGCACGGGGGCGCGATCAATGCAGTGATGGAAATGTTGCAGCTGCCGCGGCGCACGCTGAACGAGAAGATGCAGCGGCATGGGTTGGTGCGCGAGGACTTCATTGGGCGGGAATGAGCGGAAATCCGCCTATCGCACTCGGCCGGCAAGCAAAAAACCGCTCATTAGCAGGATTTTTTTGGGCTGCCTTGCAGCCCTTCGCGGGCACGCCCGCTCCCACAGGGAAACGCGAAGAGTCAGACGTCACGCGGTCCCTGTGGGAGCGGGCGTGCCCGCGAAGGGGCGCGCAGCGCCCCAACTTGAAGCCCAACGCACCCATTTGGCACACCTTCTGCAATTGCCTTGGCAAGCTGCGCCACGGCGCGCTCCACAAAAACAACGAGAAGGTATCCCTGATGGATAATGCCACCTCCCTGCCAGCCGGGGCGGCCACCGCGCCTGCCACAGAAAAAACCACCGCCAGCCGCCTGAAGTCGATCTTCAGCGGGTCCATCGGCAACATGGTCGAATGGTACGACTGGTACGTCTACGCCGCATTCTCGCTGTACTTCGCCAAGGCCTTCTTCCCAGCCGGCGATTCCACCGCACAATTGCTCAATACCGCCGCGATCTTCGCCGTGGGCTTCCTCATGCGCCCGATCGGTGGCTGGCTGATGGGCCTGTACGCCGACCGCAAAGGCCGCAAGGCCGCATTGATGGCCTCGGTGCTGCTGATGTGTGCAGGCTCGCTGGTCATCGCCCTGACCCCGGGCTACGAAACCATCGGCGTCGCCGCGCCAATCCTGCTGGTCATCGCACGCCTGCTGCAGGGCTTGTCGGTGGGTGGTGAATACGGCACCTCGGCCACCTACCTCAGCGAAATGGCCAGCAAGGACCGCCGTGGCTTCTTCTCCAGCTTCCAGTACGTGACCCTGATCTCCGGCCAGCTCATCGCCCTGGCGGTACTGATCGTCCTGCAACAGACCCTGACCACCGAGCAGCTGTATGCCTGGGGCTGGCGCGTACCGTTCGTGATCGGTGCGCTGTGCGCCGTGGTGGCCCTCTACCTGCGTCGCGGCATGGAAGAAACCGCCTCCTTCACCAAGAAGGAAAAGGCCAAGGAAAGCCTGATGCGCACCCTGCTGCGCCACCCCAAGGAGCTGATGACCGTGGTCGGCCTGACCATGGGCGGCACCCTGGCCTTCTACACCTACACCACCTACATGCAGAAGTACCTGGTCAACACCGTGGGCATGAGCATCAGCGACTCGACCACCATCTCGGCCGCGACGCTGTTCCTGTTCATGTGCCTGCAGCCGGTGATCGGCGGCCTGTCCGACAAGATCGGTCGACGCCCGATCCTGATCGCCTTCGGTGTACTCGGCACCCTGTTCACCGTACCGATCCTCAGCACCCTGCACACCATCCAGACCTGGTGGGGCGCGTTCTTCCTGATCATGGCGGCGCTGATCATCGTCAGCGGCTACACCTCGATCAACGCCGTGGTCAAAGCCGAGCTGTTCCCAACCGAAATCCGCGCCCTGGGCGTGGGCCTGCCGTACGCCCTGACCGTGTCGATCTTCGGCGGCACCGCCGAGTACGTGGCCCTGTGGTTCAAGAGCGCCGGCATGGAGAGTGGCTTCTACTGGTACGTCACCGCCTGCATCGCCTGCTCGCTGCTGGTTTACGCGACCATGAAGGACACCAAGCAGCACTCGCGGATTACCACTGAGTGATGCTGGCCTGGCAGTACTGAAAAGGGGCGCTCCAGTGCATGGGGCGCCCCTTTTTTGTGATACGCGGCAGCCTGTGAGCCGATTGACGGCCTTATTCGGCTCACAGAATGAGCCGAATAGCGCTATTATTCGGCTCACAAGATGAGCCGAATGGCCGGCTCATTCGGCTCATGGGACGGATCATGAATAGCCCCGTATGGATCTGGCAGCAACCTGCCTGGCCACGCTTCACCTGGCAAAACGAAGCCATCGCCCCAATGCTACGCAATTGCATCGACATGCAAGGACGCCTGCTGGGCAAGATCGGCAGCGTCGATGCACTCAGCGAGTGCCAGAACATCCTCGATACGCTGCTGCAAAACATCGTCACCTCTTCGGCAATCGAAGGTGAGCAGTTGAACGTGGGTTCTGTCCGCTCTTCCCTCGCTCGCCGGCTGGGCATCGAGGAGCATGGACCTACCAATGCCCGCAGTGAAGGGCTGGCGGAGCTGATGCTGGATGCAACGCAAGGGTATGACCGACCGCTGACCCTGCAGCGCCTGTACACCTGGCACCAGTGGCTGTTCCCACTGGCACAAGGCGCCTTGAGCAAAGCGATACTGGTCGGCCAGTTGCGTGATGAAATGCCCATGCAGGTGATCTCCGGCCGGCTCGACAAGCCTACCGTGCATTTCGAAGCACCACCGCGCGATGGCCTGGAAGCCCGACTCAACGAGTTTCTCGACTGGTTTGCCAACAGTCGCGATTCCACCAGCCTGGACCCACTGCTACGTGCCGGCATCGCCCACTTCTGGTTCGTCACCCTGCATCCGTTCGACGATGGCAATGGCCGTCTGACTCGGGCAATCACCGACCTGGCGCTGGCGCAAGGTGAGCGACAGGCCATTCGTTTCTATGCCATGTCTGCCAGCATCCTCGAAGACAGGGCCGGCTATTACCAAGTGCTGGAGAACAGCCAGAAAGGCGACCTGGATATCACCCGCTGGCTATCCTGGTTTCTTTCTACCCTGCTGCGCAGCCTGGAACAGGCCCTGGCCAATATCGACCGGATACTGGCCAAGGCCAGGTTCTGGCAAGCACATCGCTCAGATGGTTTGCTGCCCGAACAGGTAAAGGTGCTCAACAGGTTGCTCGATGGCGGCCCCCGAGGATTCGAGGAAGGCATCAACGCAGCGCAATACCAGGCGGTGGCGAAGGTATCAAAGGCCACTGCGACCCGCCACCTGTCCGATCTGCTCGACAAGGCCTGCCTGGTTCGCCTGCCTGGCGGGGGCCGCAGTACCCGCTACCGCATCAACACTCAGGACATCTCCAACGCCTGACGCGGCTCACGGCGCTGGTACCAGGTGGCCATCAGCACCAGTACCAGCAACACCCCGCCCAGCACTGCCGAAGAGCCGACCGTGCCGAAGTCCAGGCCGCCCTTCTCGTGGGGCTTGGTAAGGAAGTCGCCCAAGGTGGCGCCGAACGGGCGGGTAAGCACGAACGCAACCCAGAACAACACCACGCCAGGAATGCGTGTCCAGTAGCGGGCCACCACTACCAAGGCGATGGCACTGCCGATCAACAGTGCGCCACCGGCAAAACCGAGCCCCGAGTCATCGGCCAGGTAATCGCCCAGCGCCGTGCCGAGGGTGTTGGAAAACAGGATCGCCACCCAGTAGAACAATTCGCCCGTGCGGTTCTTGATGCGGGTGACATCCAGCGGGTTGCCGCTCAGGCGCCATACCAGGAAGGTCAGCAGCAGGATGCCGATGAGGATGGCCGAACCCGCGGCGTAGCCCAGGCCCAGGGTGCGGTCCATGAAGTCGGACATGGTGGTGCCGGCGGTGCTGGTGGAGAGGATCACCAGCCAGTACAGCATCGGGTGGTAGCGGCGCGAGTACAGCTGGCCGAGCAAGGTCAGCAGGAACACGCTGATCAGCAGCAGCGAGCTGAGGGCATAGCCGATGTTCAGGGTCATCGACAGCAAATCACCCGCCGTTTCGCCAAGGGTGGTAGCGCAGATCTTCATGACCCAGAAGGCCAAGGTGATTTGCGGAAGTTTGTTCATTGTTGTGCCGCTCCGGTTTGAGGTGCGGCGATGGTGCTGAGCAGCATTTGAAAAATCGGTTGGTGATGTATGAAAAATGCGTTGAGCAGCCTTCAATGACAGATTTTTCATCCTTAACGCCCCATTAATTCCACCCCCTCAAGCTGCAATGGCTGGCAGAACGTCGGCGCATGGGCAGACACATCCTGAGCTAGAACCGCTGCCAGATCCCAAGATGCGCGCCAATATATATCTAATTATTCGATTTTTAAGCGCTATTATTTGCGCTTTTTAATCAAGTTAATCGGCGTAGGATTAAACCCATAGAAACAAAACAACCTCAAGAACCCCTGGAGCAACGACCATGAAAAACAAACTGATCCTTACCCTGGCCCTCTCGGTTTTCGCTGCTGGCGCCTTCGCCGAAGATGGCTTCAACCGCACCAACGCCCACACCTTCGCAGCGACCCAGAGCCAATCCGCTGCCTACGCTGAAGATGGTTTCGACCGCACCGGTGGCCAGCGCTTCGCCGAAGACGGCTTCGACCGCACTGGTGGTCAACGCTTCGCCGAAGACGGCTTCGACCGCACCGGTGGCCAGCGCTTCGCTGAAGACGGCTTCGACCGCACCGGTGGCCAGCGCTTCGCCGAAGACGGCTTCGACCGCACCGGTGGCCAGCGCTTCGCCGAAGACGGCTTCGACCGCACTGGCGGCCAACGTTTCGCCGAAGATGGCTTCGATCGCACCAACGCCCACCGCATCAGCTGATCCCTGATGCGAGCACCCAGCCCGGCTTCGGCCGGGCTTGATCATTTGCAGGCGGGCACAGGCTTGGCACACTAGGCGTCTTGTCCACCAGGAGGTAGGGCCAGCAAGCCCAGCACAGATGTATTACTACGAACCCGCAAAAGGCCACGGCCTGCCCCACGACCCGTTCAACGCCATCGTCGGCCCCCGCCCTATCGGCTGGATCTCCTCACAGGACCGCGAAGGCCGCCTGAACCTGGCGCCCTACAGCTTCTTCAACGCCTTCAACTACATTCCGCCGATCATCGGTTTCTGCAGCGTCGGGCGCAAAGACAGCCTGAACAACATCGAGCAGACCGGCGAATTCGTCTGGAACCTGGCAACCCGCCCGTTGGCCGAGCAGATGAACCAGAGCTGCGCACCGGTTGCCGCCGAGATAAACGAATTCGAACTGAGCGGCCTCACCGCCAAGCCGTCGAGCATCGTCAACGTGCCGCGTGTCGGCGAAACCCCGGTGGCCTTCGAGTGCAAGGTCAGCCAGATTGTCCAGCTCAAGCGGGCCGACCAGGAACTGGTGCCCAGCTGGCTGATCCTGGGTGAAGTGGTGGCGGTGCACATTGCCGAGCACCTGTTGAAGAACGGTATCTACGATACCGCTGCTGCCGAGCCGATCCTGCGTGGCGGTGGCCCGGCAGACTATTTCGAGCTGGGCAACCTGTTCAAGATGGCCCGCCCGCCGGCCTGATCACCAGATCAGCTCACCCTCTTCGCTGACGCCCTGCAGGCGTTGCAGCTCGGCCGTGGCCGCTTCATCGGCGGCCACGGCGCCCTTGAACACCTGGCCGTCGAGAATCTTGTGAAAGCGCGGCGCGCCGCCCATGCCCAGGGCCTTGACCGCGATGGCCGCGTTGTAGCCGCCACCTTCCACCGGGACCATCGCCGAAACCGCTTCGAAATGCGGGAATTCTCTACGTGCCATGTTGCTATCTACCTGGTTGATCAAGGGCAGCATCTTACCCCATTCACCTGTACCGGCCCTATCGCCGGCAAGCCAGCTCCCACAGGTACTGCACCGCCCTCAAGACCTGTGATGACCCTGTGGGAGCTGGCTTGCCGGCGATGAGGCCAGAACAGGCAATACCTCAATCAAAGGTATGCAGATCCAGGCTGCTGACCACCTGTTCCTGCACCAACTCACCAAACGCTTCCAGCGTCGGCGAAGCAAAGTAGCCAGTCATCGCCTGCTGGTCTTGCCAGCTGCCACTGAGCAACCATAAATCGGCATCAGCCTGCGAACGCTGCACCGTGAAACTCAGGCAGCCCGGTGCCCGCAACGAGGGCTCGAGCAGATCACGCAGGCGCGCGCCCAGCTCCGCCGAGCGCCCGCTGCTGGCACGGATGAAAGCAAGGTGGGTGACCGGTTGTGTCGGGGTCATTGCACAATCTCCTTGAAGCAGGCGGACGGAAAAACCAGGCTGCCAAGGTTAGGGCCTCACCCGCGCGACGCGTTAGGCCATTACTGCTCGCCGATTGCCTGATCCTGCAGCGCGGCAGGATCAGGCAATCGGCGTGCAGCTTTTGACTAGCGCCCGCCATTGCCCAAACCTATGCTGCGTCGGTCAGCAGAGGAAAGCCATCATGACCACCGCCACGTCCATCGACCCTAGCCTGGAACTGCAACGCCAGGAGCTGGCCGAGCTGATCCGCCGCCACGCCGGGGAGCCCCACGGCCCGGCATCGGCCATCGATGACCTGTACCTGGTGCGCTACACCGAAAACGTGCGCTCGGTACCGACCCTGGCGCAACCCGCGCTGTGCATCCTCGCCCAGGGCAGCAAAAGCCTGTTCCTGGGTGACGAGCAGTACGCCTACGACCCGCTGCACTACATGGTGGTCTCGGTAACCTTGCCGCTTAGCGGCGTAAAGCTCGACGCCAGCCCCGAGCACCCGAGCCTTGGCCTGCGCATGGACCTGGACCCGGCCGAAATCAGCCAGCTGATCGCCGAAAGCGGGCCAATGCTGGTGCCCAACCGGCCTTCCGGTCGTGGCTTGTATGTGGAAAGAACCGATGCCGCATTGCTCGACGCCTTGCTGCGGCTGATACGCCTGCTGGACACCCCTCGCGACATCGCGATGCTCGCGCCGCTGTTCCGCCGGGAGATTCTGTACCGCCTGCTGCGCGGGCCGCAGGGCTATCGGTTATACGAAATCGCCTTGGCCAACAGCCAGACCCACCGGGTTTGCCAGGCCATTACCTGGCTCAACCAGAACTACCAACTGCCTTTGCGCATCGAGGACCTGGCGCGGGAGGTCAACCTCAGCACCTCGACCTTGCACCACCGGTTCAAGGCCGTGACGTCGATGAGCCCGTTGCAGTATCAGAAGCAACTGCGCCTGCAGGAGGCGCGGCGCTTGATGCTGAATGACGGGCTCGAGGCGGCGGTGGCGGCCTACCGGGTGGGGTATGAAAGCCCGTCACAGTTCAGCCGTGAATACAGCCGGCTGTATGGCGCGCCGCCTATTCGTGATGTGGCCAGGTTGCGGGCAACTGCTGGCTGAAATTTTGGCTGGCAGTACCGGCCTCTTCGCGGGCTTGCCCGCTCCCACAGGTACAGCACAATGTTCAGAGCCTGTGCAAAATCCTGTAGGAGCGGGCAAGCCCGCGAAAGGGCCGGTACAGACAATAGCTTCACTTCAACCCAACACAGCCCCCTGCCACTGATTCTGGTCAACCTGGATCAAGGTCGGCCCCTTGCGCTCAACTGCCTGCCCCAACGCCACCTGCAGCTGCGCCACATCTGCCACCTGCTCCGCCGCCGCGCCCAGGGCCCGCGCCACACCGATGAAGTCCGGCGTATGGATATCCACCCCGACTGGCTCGATGGCCCGGTTGACCATGTACTTCTTGATTTCCTCGTACCCCTGGTTATTCCACAGCAGCACGATCAGCGGCACCTGCGCTTCCACCGCGCTGGCCAGCTCCGGCAAGGTGAACTGCAAACCGCCATCACCAATCAGGCACACCGCAGGCGCACGCTCACCGATCTGCTCCGCGCTGCCCAGCCAGGCGCCCATGGCCGCCGGCAATGCATAACCCAAGGTGCCGTAGCCGGTCGAGGCATTGAACCAACGGCGTGGCTGGTCCATGTCCAGGGTCAGGTTGCCGGTGTACACCGGTTGGGTCGAATCGCCCACCAGAATGGCATTGGGCAGGCGCTCGATAATTGCATTCAGCAAACGCGTCTGGCTCAGGGTCGGCTGGTCCCAACCCGCCGCCAGTGCCTGCCGCAGCTTGGCCACCCGGGCGGCCCCCCACGTACTTTCACGCACGGGTTGCGGCAATGCTTGCAAGGCGCCAAGCAGCGCCTCGGCGGCCAGTTCGGCATCGGCCACCAGCGACAGTGTCGGCAGGTAATTGCGCACGGTCTGGTCCGGGTCGATGTCGATGCGCAACAGGCTGCCCGGGATCTCGAAACCACCTTTGAAGGTGACGTCATAGTCGGTTTCGGCCAGTTCGGTGCCGATCGCCAGCACCACATCGGCCTCGGCCACCAGCGCCCGCGTGGCTGGCAGTGACTGGGTCGAGCCAATCTGCAGCGGGTGGCTGGCCGGCAGCAGCCCCTTGGCATTGATGGTCAGCGCCACCGGCGCCTGCAGGTGTTCGGCCAGGCGCGCCAGCGCAGCGCCCGCGGCCAATGCGCCGCCCCCGGCCAGGATCAATGGTCGCCGTGCATTGGCCAGGCGCTCGGCCATCTGCGCCACTGCCTGCGGCGCTGCCCCCGCCCGGCTGCTGCGCACCACGCGCCCCGGCAGCAGGTGATCGGCCGGTTCGACCAGCACGTCGAGCGGGATCTCGATATGCACCGGGCGCGGCCGGGCGCCTTCGAACACGGCGAATGCCCGGGCCAGCACCTGCGGCAGGTCATCGGCACTCATCAGGGTGTGGGAAAACGCCGCCACACCCGACACCAGCGCTGCCTGGTTGGGCAACTCGTGCAACTTGCCGCGGCCACCGCCCAGCTGGTCGCGGGCCTGCACGCTGGAAATCACCAGCATCGGGATCGAGTCGGCATAGGCCTGGCCCATGGCGGTGGTGATGTTGGTCATGCCCGGGCCGGTGATGATGAAGCACACCCCCGGTTTGCCGCGGGTCCGCGCATAGCCGTCGGCCATGAACCCGGCACCCTGCTCGTGGCGCGGGGTGACATGGCGGATGGACGAGCCCGCCAGGCCGCGGTAGAGCTCCACGGTATGTACACCAGGAATGCCGAAGACATGGTCAACGCCATAGCCTTCAAGGAGTTTTACCAGTACTTCGCCGCAGGTTGCCATCGGGTTTCACCATGAATCTTGGTTGGGTTATGCCCTTATTGGACCCAGCCACGGCTATCGCCACAATGCAAAAAAACACATACTAGCCATGTCCTGCAATCATGGCTCAGCACAATGAAACGCCTCCCGCCCCTGCCCGCCCTGCATACCTTTCTGGTCACCGCCCAGCACTGCAATTTCACCCGTGCCGGGCAGCAGTTGCATATCACCCAGGGCGCCGTCAGCCGACAGATCGCGGCCCTCGAAGAGCATCTGGGTTATGCCTTGTTCCAGCGCCAGGCCCGTGGGCTGAGCCTGACCCGTGAAGGCCAGGACTGGCTGCCAAGGGTGCAGCAGGTGTTCGCGCTGATCGAACAAGCGGTGCGCGAGGTGGGTGGGCGCAACACTACCTTGCAGCTCAAGGCACCGACCTGCGTGATGCGCTGGCTGCTGCCACGCCTGATGGAATGGCAGGCGCTACGCCCGGATGTACCTGTAGAGCTGACCACTACGGTGCAACATGGAGTGGACTTTCGCCGCGAGGGTTTCGATGCGGCGGTGGTGTATGGCGATGCGCCGAACCATGGGCTGCGCGTGCGCAAGCTGTTCGATGAGCAGCTGACGCCGGTGTGCGCGCCGTCATTGCGCCAAGGGCCGGTACCGTTGCAGCAGGTCGAGGACCTGGCGCTACACATGCTGCTGCACCCGTCGCGGGATGAGCATGACTGGCGGTTATGGCTGCAGGCAGCCGGGGTGACGCTGGGCACTCAAGGGCCGAAGCAGCATTTCGAGACGCTGGACATGGCGATGGCCATGGCCTCGCAGGGGACCGGCGTGGCCATCGGCGACTGGTCGCTGATCGGCGATGACTTGCGCGGGGGGCGGTTGTGCATGCCGTTTGCGCTGAAAGTGATGACCGGCAAGGGGTATTACCTGGTGAGCCAGGCCAAGAGCTTGCCGCCGGGGCTGGTGGAGTTGCTGGATTGGCTGGAACACCAGGCCAGCCATTGAGGGCCTCTTCGCGGGCACGCCCGCTCCCACAGGTACAGCACAGATTCCAAGACCTGTGCTTTACCTGTGGGAGCGGGCGTGCCCGCGAAGCAGGCGACTCAATACCCGACCGTGAACCGCTGCCGCGAGTGCTGCGGCTTTTCCAGTTCGTCGAGCATGGCAATCGCGTAATCGGCAAAGGTGATCCAGCTCTTGCCATCCGCGCCGATCAACAGATGATCCTTGCCCAGCTTGTAATGCCCGCTGCGATCACCTTCAACGAACTCCGCCGATGGCGACAGGAAGGTCCAGTCCAGGTTCGGCTCCCGTTGCAACGCTTCCAGAAAACGCACCCCGGCAGTGGCCTCGGCCTTGTATGCCTCGGGGAAGTCCGGGCTGTCGATCACCCGATGCCCCGACGGCAGCAACAGGCTACCGGCCCCACCTACCACCAGCAGGCGCTTGACCCCGGCCCGCTTGACCGGCTCGATGATGGCGTGTGGCTCGATGGTCGAGAAATGCGCCGCACTCAGCACCGCATCCGCACCCGCGACCGCCGCTTGCAGGGCCGCGCTGTCCTTGGCATCCAGCGCCTTGATCGTCACCCCGTCCCGCCCCTGCAACCGCGACGGTTCGCGGGCGATGGCCAGCACACTGTGGCCACGGCGCAGGGCCTCTTCCAGCAACTGGCTGCCAGCGCGGCCAGTGGCACCGATGATTGCAATCTTGCTCATGGGATACTCTCCATCAGTTGAACGGAATTACCACTTCATCTCGCCCTTGGCGACCTTGGCCCCCAGCTCCAGCGAGCTTTCATCGGCCAACCCTGGGTAACGTCGCTTCATCGCCGCGATCAACGCACCGGCGTCTTTCGCCTTGTCGGTCTCGGCATCGAAATCACGAATGTAGTTCGCCGTGAAACGCACGGCCTGCAGCGATCGGCTGCTGTCCCCCAGGTAATGCCCGGGGATGACCGTGCGCGGCGCCAGCGCTTCGATGTGCGCCAGGGTGCCGAGCCAGTCGGCGTGGGACTTGGCCGTTTGCGTGTCGGCCATCCATACATGAATGTTCTCCGACACCACCACGCCACCGACCACCGCCTTGATCGACGGGATCCACACAAAACTGCGGTCAGGTTGCGGGCCGTCCAGGCCGACCACCTCGAGGGCCTGCCCTTCCAGCGTCAGGCGGTTGCCTTCGAGCACCTGCGGCAGCACCAGCCGCGCCGGCTTGTCCGCGCCCATCTGCGGGCCCCAGTAGGCCAGCTTGGCATCCATGGTCTGGCGGATATGGGCAACCGTGGCGGCCGATGCCAGCACCTTGGCCTCGGGGAAGGCCTGGGTCAGGGTATCCAGGCCGAAGTAGTAGTCCGGGTCGCCATGGCTGATGTAGATGCTGGTCAGCTGCTTGCCACCCGCCCGCAGGCGCTGCACCAACTGCTCGGCCTGGGCCTTGCCGAACTGGGCATCGACGAGGATGGCGTCGTGCTCGCCGCTGACGATCACCGAACTGACCGGGAAGATCGCCTCATGCCCGGGGTTGTATACCTCCAACCGCAAGGGGTCGGCAGCCAGCGCCGGGCCGGCCAGGGTCACACAGGCCAGCAGCAGGCCACGCAAAGGAGTGAAAAGAGACATCGCAAACGCCCGTCAGATGAACAATGCCCAACAGCTTAGTTGCCCAATCCGTGACAAAAAATGCGATGCTCGAACATAGTTTGTTTCTGAAACCGGGCAAATCATGGACCGTCTCAACGCCATGCGCGTTTTCGTCACCGTCGTCGACCTGGGCAGCCAGTCGGCGGCGGCGGATCATCTGCAACTGTCGCGGCCGGTGGTGTCGCGCTACCTGGCAGAGCTGGAAGACTGGGTTGGCGCACGGCTGATGCAGCGCACCACACGCAAGCTCAGCCTCACCGCCGCCGGCCAGGAAACCCTGCCTCGCTGCCGGCAACTGCTGGAACTGGCCGGCGACCTGCAGGCCGCGGTGCAGCAGCCGGATGACGCGCCCAAGGGCGCACTGCGCATCAGCGTCAGCACCTCGTTCGGCCAGGCCCAGCTGGTGGATGCAGTGGCCGCCTACGTCCGGCGCTACCCCGGAGTGAAGGTGGAACTGCAGATGCTCGATCGCACGGTCAACCTGGTGGACGAGCGCATCGACCTGGCCATCCGCACCAGCAATGACCTGGACCCCAACCTGATCGCCCGGCGCCTGAGCGTGTGCCGCTCGGCAGTGTGTGCGGCACCGGCCTACCTGCGCGAGCACGGCACGCCGCAACGGGTCGAGGAGCTGAGCCGGCACAACTGCCTGACCCATGCCTACTTCGGCCACAGCCTGTGGCATTTCGAGGTGGCCGGCCAGCAAGTCGCCGTGCCAGTGGCGGGGAACATCAGTGCCAACGAGGCGATGACACTGCAGAAGGCGGCGCTGGCCGGCGCAGGTATCGCCATGCTGCCGACCTACCAGGCCGCGGAGGCCCTGCGCCGGGGTGAACTGGTGCGCCTGCTGCCCGAAGCCAGCCCACGCGAGCTGAACCTGAATGCGGTGTACACCTCACGCAAGCACATGCCGGCGACCTTGCGCAGCATGCTGGATTTTCTGGTGCAGCGGTTCAAGGACGAACCGGAGTGGGATCAGGACTTGTAAGGCCCATGTTGGAGCGGCGTTGTCACTCCTCGACGCTCATGTATTCCTTGGCCCAGCGGATGTAGTCCTCGGGCTGGGTGTAGGTATGCGAGAGTTCGGTGGCGCTGAGGTTTTCCGACTTGTTCTGCTGGCCGCGCTGCAGCCGCAGGCAATCGTAGGTGGCCTTGATCGCGGCAAAGTAGGCGGCGTGACCATCGACCACGATGCGCACGCCCAGGCGTGCCAGGCGCTCGTCGTCGCGCAGGTTCGGGTTGCCGTAGGTCACCAGCATCAGCGGCACCGTCAGGTGCTCGGCAATCTGCTCGAGTTGCTCGAAGTCCTTCACCCCAACCATGCAGATACCGTCGGCTCCGGCCTTCTGGTAGCTCTGGGTACGCACGATGATTTCTTCGGTGGTGAGCACGCCAGCGTTGGTCCGGGCAATGATCGACAACGACGAATCGACCCGCGCCTCCAGCGCCGCACGGATCTTGCCGACGCCCTCTTCAACCGGGATCAGGTCGGTGGACTTGCGCCCGAACTGGGCAGGCAGCAGGGTGTCCTCGATGGTCAGCGCAGCCACGCCGGCGCGCTCCAGTTCGATGACCGTGCGCATGACATTCAGCGCGTTGCCATAGCCGTGGTCGGCGTCAGCCAGCACCGGCAGTTGCGCCACGCGACCAATACGGGTGGCCTGCTCGACGAACTCGCTGAGGGTGATCAGGGCGAAGTCCGGTGCAGCCAGTACCTGCAACGAAGCGACCGAACCACCGAGGATGCCGACCTCGAAGCCCAGGTCTGCGGCAATGCGTGCCGACATCGGGTCGAACACCGATGCAGTGTGATAACAGGAACCTGAAGCGAGCAGCTCGCGGAAGGCAAAACGCAGATCTTGATGGGAAGCCTTGGGCATGATCACTCCGCAAAATAAGTTGAAATTCGAACGGTAACTACCGACCCCTGTAATCGGGTCTACCTGACCTGTTCCAACCGTCGCCATCTGGGCGGTCATGCTCGACATGCAGGCAGAGGAATAAAAGGTGTGGGAGACAGCGGCGCGAAAACCTGCGGCATAATGTTGCACCAAGCTGGTGCAAGCCCCCGGTTTTCAGCCTCTGTGGCATACCAACGATATCACGCAGCCATGCAGCACTGGATGAATGCGCCAATGCCGATCTTGCATAGGGGATGCAGATAGTACATAGGAAGCTACCTAACTCAGGTTACAATTTCGGGGCCCCTTCGCGGGCACGCCCGCTCCCACAGGTACACCATGGCCTTCAAGCCCTGAGTTGTACCTGTGGGAGCGGGCGTGCCCGCGAAGGGGTCTCAACCGATAAACAAGGTATCCCCGTGACCGCCGCCCTGCCCCCCACCACCCTGCGCAACGTGCTCACCGCCCTGATGCTGGCGATCTTCCTCGGCGCCCTGGACCAGACCATCGTTGCCGTCTCGCTGCCGGCGATCTCGGCGCAGTTCAACGATGTCGGCCTGCTGGCCTGGGTCATCTCCGGCTACATGGTGGCGATGACCGTGGCCGTGCCGATCTACGGCAAGCTGGGCGACCTGTACGGGCGGCGCAGGATGATCCTCACCGGCATCAGCCTGTTCACCCTGGCCTCGATCGCCTGCGCCCTGGCCCAGGACATGCAGCAACTGGTGCTGGCCCGGGTACTGCAGGGCATTGGCGCCGGTGGCATGGTCTCGGTGAGCCAGGCGATCATCGGCGACTTCGTGCCCCCGCGAGAGCGCGGCCGTTACCAGGGCTATTTCAGCAGCATGTATGCGGTGGCCAGCGTCGCCGGGCCGGTGCTGGGCGGCTGGCTGACCGAATACCTGTCATGGCGCTGGGTGTTCTGGATCAACCTGCCGCTGGGGCTGGTTGCACTGTGGGCGATCCGCCGCGCCCTCGGCGGCATGCCGGCGCAGCGCCGCGAGGCGCAGGTGGACTACCTTGGCGCCGTGCTGCTGATCCTCGGCCTGGGTAGCCTGTTGCTGGGCATTACCCTGGTCGGCCAGGGCCACGCCTGGGCCGACTCGGCCGTGCTGGCGCTGTTCGCCTGCGCCGCGCTGGGCCTGGTGCTGTTCATCGCCCATGAGCGCCGCTGCCCGGAGCCACTGCTGCCACTCGGCCTGTTCGGCAACCGCGTGGCGGTGCTGTGCTGGGGCGTGATCTTCTTCGCCAGTTTCCAGTCGATCTCCCTGACCATGCTCATGCCGTTGCGCTACCAGGGCATCACCGGCGCCGGTGCCGACAGCGCTGCCCTACACCTCCTGCCGCTGGTGATGGGGCTGCCCATGGGTGCCTTCACCGGCGGGCGCATGACCAGCCTGACCGGGCGCTACAAGCCGCAGATCCTGGCCGGCGCACTGCTGATGCCGCTGGCCATTTTCGCCATGGCGCTGACCCCGCCGCAGTCGGCCTTGCTCAGTGCACTGTTCATGCTGCTGACCGGCATCGCGTGCGGGCTGCAGTTCCCGACCTCGCTGGTAGGCACGCAAAGCGCGGTGGACAGCAAGGATATCGGCGTGGCCACCAGCACCACCAACCTGTTCCGCTCGCTGGGCGGGGCCATGGGGGTGGCGTGCATGTCCAGCCTGCTGCTGGCGCTGCTGCACCAGGGCGGGTTCGAGTCGCTGGGTAATCCGTTGCTGGGGAGCCTGAAGGCCGGAGAAGTGGACCTGGTGACACAGGGGCGGTTGCTGGAGACGTTCCAGCAACTGTTGATGGGGAGTGCCGGGGTAGCCGTGCTGGGAATGTTTGCAGCGTTTGCATTGCCCGACCGGCAACTGCGCGGACGCTAGAAGCTACGCGATCTCTGTGGGAGCGGCCTTGTGTCGCGAAAGGGCCGCGAAGCGGCCCCAGGATTTCAGCAGTGATGCACAAATTGCCGGGGCTGCTGCGCAGCCCTATCGCGACACAAGGCCGCTCCCACAGGATCTGTGATTTGTTCAAGGTCACCCGAAAGCATTAATCCCCCCTTAACACAAAGGGGTAACACTCCCTCACAATCCTTAACAAAGTGTCATTTGCGCAGAGCCGGGCTCAAGCGCAGCATATCCAGCCCGGTGTCGACCCATTTTTCGACATCCTTCAACAGATCGACACTGTCAGGCAGCAACAGCCAGCGCCCGATCAGGCCATCGACATAGGCAAACATGGCTACCGCCGCGCGCTCGACATCCAGCTCGCCTGGCAACTGGCCCCGGCGCACGGCATTGGCCAACGCCAGGGTGATGCCCTTGTGGCAATCCAGCACCGCACCCTGGCGCTGCTGGCGAATTTCACACATGTCATCGGTGAACTCGCACTTGTGATGCAGGATTTCATTGATACGCCGGGTTCGGGCATCGAGCACCAGCTCGTTGAACACTTGCAGCAACAGCTTGCGCATGCAGCCAAGCGGGTCCACTTCGTCCTCGCTTTCGCTCGCCCGCGCCAGGTGGTCATGGGTTTCATGCAGGCTGTCGAGCAGCGCCTGCACCAACTCTGCCTTGTTGTTGAAGTGCCAGTAGATCGCCCCCCGCGTCACACCCGCCAGTTCGGCGATGTCGGCCAGGGTGGTTCGCGCAACCCCGCGCTTGTAGAAGGCCTTTTCCGCCGCCTCGATGATCTGGGCGCGAGTTTCCTGGGCTTCTTCTTTGGTTCGACGGACCATGGCAGTACAAACCTCATCTGCCCCGAACGCGCGGCGCGTGCGGGGAACACTCCGGGGGCACCTCTGCAGGGTGCCTCGCGGAGGAGCTAATCAAGGGCTGTGGCAGTACCCGAGTACAACCCAGCGGTATTTACAAACAACCATGAATGTAAGTATATTCCTTAGCAAGCTATTTATCCACCGGATAGCAATTTTTCCAGATCAAGACTCTTCCATTACTCTTGAGCGTCTCCCAGCTCCAGCGACCCGAGGATCCTCATGCAATTCAAGCCAGCCGTTACCGCTCTGGTTTCCGCCGTCGCCCTGGCAACCCTGCTCAGTGGCTGTAAGAAAGAAGAAGCAGCGCCAGCGGCGCAGGCTCCTCAGGTCGGCGTCGTGACCATCCAGCCCCAAGCCTTCACCCTGACCTCGGAATTGCCGGGGCGTACCAGTGCCTACCGCGTCGCCGAAGTGCGCCCGCAGGTCAACGGCATCATCCTCAAGCGCCTGTTCAAGGAAGGCAGTGAGGTCAAGGAAGGCCAGCAGCTGTACCAGATCGACCCTGCCGTGTACGAAGCCACCCTGGCCAATGCCCAGGCCAACCTGCAGGCCACCCGCTCGCTGGCCGAGCGCTACAAGCAGCTGATCGACGAACAGGCTGTCTCCAAGCAGGAATACGACGACGCCAATGCCAAACGATTGCAGGCCGAGGCTTCGCTCAAAAGCGCGCAGATCGACCTGCGCTACACCAAGGTCCTGGCACCGATCAGCGGCCGTATCGGCCGTTCTTCGTTCACCGAAGGTGCACTGGTGAGCAATGGCCAGGCCAACGCCATGGCCACCATCCAGCAACTCGACCCGATCTACGTCGACGTCACCCAGTCCACCGCCGAGCTGCTCAAGCTGCGCCGTGACCTGGAAAGCGGCCAGTTGCAAAAGGCCGGCGACAACGCCGCCTCGGTGCAGCTGGTGCTGGAAGACGGCAGCCTGTTCAAGCAGGAGGGCCGCCTGGAGTTCTCCGAGGTCTCGGTCGACGAGACCACCGGCTCGGTCACCCTGCGCGCCCTGTTCCCCAACCCCGATCACACCCTGCTGCCAGGCATGTTCGTGCATGCGCGGCTCAAGGCCGGGGTCAACGCCAACGCCATCCTGGCCCCGCAACAGGGCGTGACCCGCGACCTGAAAGGCGCGCCGACCGCGCTGGTGGTCAACCAGGAGAACAAGGTCGAACTGCGCCAGCTCAAGGCCAACCGTACCCTGGGCAGCGACTGGCTGATCGAGGAAGGCCTGAACCCGGGTGACCGCCTGATCACCGAAGGGCTGCAGTACGTGCGCCCGGGCGTCGAGGTCAAGGTCAGCGAAGCCACCAACGTCAAGAAGCCGGCCAGCCCTGTTCAGGCCAACGCGGCGAAAGCAGACGCCAAAGCGGAGTAAACCATGTCGAAGTTCTTTATCGATCGCCCGATCTTCGCCTGGGTGATCGCCTTGGTGATCATGCTGGTCGGCGCCTTGTCGATCCTGAAGCTGCCGATCAACCAGTACCCCAGCATCGCGCCGCCGGCCATCGCCATCGCCGTGACCTACCCGGGCGCCTCGGCGCAAACCGTGCAGGACACCGTGGTACAGGTGATCGAGCAGCAGCTCAACGGTATCGACAACCTGCGTTATGTGTCGTCGGAAAGTAACTCCGACGGCAGCATGACCATTACCGCCACCTTCGAGCAGGGCACCAACCCAGACACCGCACAGGTGCAGGTGCAGAACAAGCTGAACCTGGCCACCCCGCTGCTGCCGCAGGAAGTGCAGCAGCAAGGTATCCGCGTCACCAAGGCAGTGAAGAACTTCCTGCTGGTGATCGGCCTGGTGTCCGAAGACGGCAGCATGACCAAGGACGACCTGGCCAACTACATCGTCTCCAACATGCAGGACCCGATCTCGCGTACCGCGGGTGTGGGTGACTTCCAGGTGTTCGGTGCGCAGTACGCCATGCGTATCTGGCTCGATCCGGCCAAGCTGAACAAGTTCCAGCTGACCCCGGTCGACGTCAAGACCGCCG
Organism: Pseudomonas sp. UBA6753; assembly: GCF_002453565.1. Classification (NCBI taxonomy): domain Bacteria; kingdom Pseudomonadati; phylum Pseudomonadota; class Gammaproteobacteria; order Pseudomonadales; family Pseudomonadaceae; genus Pseudomonas; species Pseudomonas sp. UBA6753. Next base: position 203,028 of record NZ_DKHD01000032.1, read on the forward strand.
TGGCCGCGCAGAACGTGCAGGTGTCCTCCGGCCAGCTCGGCGGCCTGCCGGCCATGCCGGGTACCCAGCTGAACGCCACCATCATCGGCAAGACCCGCCTGCAGACTGCCGAGCAGTTCGAGAAGATCCTGCTCAAGGTCAACAGCGACGGTTCGCAGGTGCGTCTGGGTGATGTCGCCCAGGTTGGCCTGGGTGGTGAAAACTATGCCGTCAGCGCCCAGTTCAACGGCAAGCCGGCCTCCGGCCTGGCAGTTAAACTGGCCACCGGTGCCAACGCCCTGGACACCGCCAAGGCCCTGCGCAAGACCATCGCCGACCTGGAACCGTTCTTCCCGCCTGGGGTGAAAGCGGTATTCCCGTATGACACCACCCCGGTGGTCACCGAATCGATCAGTGGCGTTATCCACACCCTGATCGAAGCCGTGGTCCTGGTGTTCCTGGTGATGTACCTGTTCCTGCAGAACTTCCGCGCCACCATCATCACCACCATGACCGTACCGGTTGTGTTGCTGGGTACCTTCGGCATCCTTGCCGCTGCCGGCTTCAGCATCAACACCCTGACCATGTTCGCCATGGTCCTGGCCATCGGCTTGCTGGTGGACGACGCCATCGTCGTGGTGGAGAACGTCGAGCGGGTGATGTCCGAGGAAGGCTTGCCGCCCAAGGAAGCGACCAAGCGCTCGATGGAACAGATCCAGGGTGCCCTGGTGGGTATCGCCCTGGTGCTGTCGGCGGTACTGCTGCCCATGGCGTTCTTCGGCGGCTCCACGGGTGTGATCTACCGGCAGTTCTCCATCACCATCGTCTCGGCCATGGGCCTGTCGGTGCTGGTGGCGCTCATCTTCACCCCGGCCCTGTGCGCCACCATGCTCAAGCCGCTGAAGAAGGGCGAGCACCATGTGGCCAAGCGCGGCTTCTTTGGCTGGTTCAACCGCAACTTCGACCGCAGCGTAACCGGCTACGAGCGCAGCGTGGGCGCCATCCTGCGCAACAAGGTACCGTTCCTGCTGGCCTACGCACTGATCGTGGTCGGCATGATCTGGCTGTTCGCCCGCATCCCTACCGCGTTCCTGCCGGAAGAAGACCAAGGCGTATTGTTCGCCCAGGTACAGACCCCGGCCGGCTCCAGTGCCGAGCGCACCCAGGTGGTGGTCGACCAGATGCGTGAGTACCTGCTCAGCGAAGAGGCCGACACCGTGGCTTCGGTGTTCACCGTCAACGGCTTCAACTTCGCCGGCCGTGGCCAGAGCTCGGGTATGGCGTTCATCATGCTCAAGCCGTGGGATGAGCGCTCCAAGGAAAACAGCGTGTTCGCCCTTGCCCAGCGCGCCCAGCAGCACTTCTTCACCTTCCGCGATGCGATGGTGTTCGCCTTTGCCCCGCCTGCGGTGCTCGAACTGGGTAACGCCACCGGCTTCGACGTGTTCCTGCAGGACCGCGGCGGTGTCGGCCATGCCAAGCTGATGGAAGCGCGCAACCAGTTCCTGGCCAAGGCCGCGCAGAGCAAGATCCTCAGCGCCGTGCGCCCGAACGGCCTGAACGACGAGCCGCAGTACCAGCTGACCATCGATGACGAGCGTGCCAGCGCCCTGGGCGTGACCATCGCCGACATCAACAACACCCTGTCGATTGCCCTGGGTGCCAGCTACGTCAACGACTTCATCGACCGTGGCCGGGTCAAGAAGGTGTACATCCAGGGCGAGCCGAACGCGCGGATGAGCCCGGAAGACCTGCAGAAGTGGTACGTGCGCAATGGCGCCGGCGAAATGGTGCCGTTCTCCTCCTTCGCCAAGGGCGAATGGACCTACGGTTCGCCGAAGCTGTCGCGTTACAACGGTGTCGAGGCAATGGAAATCCTCGGTGCTCCGGCCCCGGGCTACAGTACCGGTGAAGCCATGGCCGAGGTCGAGCGCATTGCTGGCGAACTGCCAAGCGGCATCGGCTTCTCCTGGACCGGCATGTCCTACGAGGAAAAACTCTCCGGTTCGCAGATGCCGGCACTGTTCGCCCTCTCGGTACTGTTCGTGTTCCTGTGCCTGGCAGCCCTGTACGAAAGCTGGTCGATCCCGATCGCCGTGGTACTGGTAGTACCGCTGGGTATCATCGGTGCCCTGATCGCCACCAGCCTGCGCGGGTTGTCCAACGACGTGTACTTCCTGGTCGGCCTGTTGACCACCATCGGCCTGGCGGCGAAAAACGCCATCCTGATCGTCGAATTCGCCAAGGAACTGCACGAACAAGGCCGCAGCCTGTACGACGCGGCGATCGAGGCGTGCCGCATGCGTCTGCGCCCGATCATCATGACCTCGCTGGCGTTCATCCTCGGCGTGGTACCGTTGACTATCGCCAGCGGCGCCGGCGCCGGCAGCCAGCACGCCATCGGTACTGGCGTGATCGGCGGCATGATCAGTGCGACCGTGCTGGCTATCTTCTGGGTACCACTGTTCTTCGTCGCAGTGTCGTCACTGTTCGGCAGCAAAGAGCCGGAAAAAGACGTCACCCCTGAAACTCCACGTTATGAGGCTGGGCAATGACCAAGTCTTTGTTGTCCCTGGCAGTAACCGCTTTCATTCTTGGCGGCTGCTCACTGATCCCTGACTACCAGACCCCGGAATCGCCGGTGGCTGCGCAGTGGCCGCAAGGCCCTGCGTACTCGCCGACGCAATCGGCGGAAGTTGCCGCCGCCGAGCAGGGCTGGCGCCAGTTCTTCCACGACCCGGCACTGCAGCAGCTGATCCAGACATCGCTGGTCAACAACCGCGACCTGCGCGTTGCCGCGTTGAACATCGACGCCTACCGTGCGCAGTACCGCATCCAGCGTGCCGACCTGTTCCCGGCGGTTTCGGCCACCGGCAGCGGCAGCCGCCAGCGCGTACCGGCGAACATGTCGCAGACGGGCGAAGCGGGCATCACCAGCCAGTACTCGGCCACCCTGGGCGTCAGCGCCTATGAGCTGGACCTGTTCGGCCGCGTGCGCAGCCTGACCGAGCAGGCCCTGGAAACCTACCTGTCCAGCGAGCAGGCGCGTCGCTCCACGCAGATCAGCCTGGTGGCCAGCGTGGCCAACGCCTACTACACCTGGCAGGCCGACCAGGCGCTGTTCAAGCTGACCGAAGAAACGCTGAAGACCTACGAGGAAAGCTACAACCTCACCCGTCGCAGCAACGAAGTCGGCGTAGCCTCGGCACTCGACGTCAGCCAGGCGCGTACCGCCGTGGAAGGCGCCCGGGTCAAGTACTCGCAGTACCAGCGCCTGGTCGCCCAGGACGTCAACAGCCTGACCGTGCTGCTGGGCACCGGCATTCCCGCCGACCTGGCCAAGCCTCTGGAGCTCAATGCCGACCAGCTGGCCGAAGTACCGGCCGGCCTGCCGTCGGACATTCTCCAGCGTCGCCCGGACATCCAGGAAGCCGAGCACCTGCTCAAGGCCGCCAACGCCAACATTGGCGCGGCCCGCGCAGCGTTCTTCCCGAGCATCAGCCTGACCGCCAATGCCGGCAGCCTGAGCCCCGACATGGGCCACCTGTTCTCGGGCGGCCAGGGCACCTGGCTGTTCCAGCCGCAGATCAACCTGCCGATCTTCAACGCCGGCAGCCTGAAGGCCAGCCTGGACTACTCGAAGATCCAGAAGGACATCAACGTCGCCAAATACGAAAAGACCATCCAGACCGCCTTCCAGGAAGTCTCCGATGGCCTGGCGGCGCGCAAGACCTTCGAAGAGCAGCTGCAGGCGCAACGCGACCTGGTGCAGGCGAACCAGGACTACTACCGCCTGGCCGAACGCCGCTATCGCATCGGTATCGACAGCAACCTGACCTTCCTCGACGCCCAGCGCAACCTGTTCAGCGCCCAGCAGGCACTGATCGGCGACCGCTTGTCGCAGCTGACCAGCGAGGTCAACCTGTACAAGGCGCTTGGCGGTGGCTGGTACGAGCAGACCGGGCAGGCCAACAACCAGCAGGCAGCGGTGGAAGCACCGAAGAGCTGATTGACCTGTCAAAGCATCAAGCCCACCCTCGCGGTGGGCTTTTTGTTTTGTGTTGCCTGTGCTGGCCTCTTCGCGGGCTTGCCCGCTCCCACAGGGCCACCACAGTTTCCAAGGCTGTGGTGATCCTGTGGGAGCGGGCAAGCCCGCGAAGAGGCCAGCACAGGAAAAACAATTAACCAACCAGAACATTCCGTTCGATTATCGCCCGCTTCCGTTTGTGGCGAATTGCCTCACCCCAGCCCTACGCCGCACCATCCTCCCCACGCAACGTTGCCCCGGTTCATCCCAAAAGACCCGCACCTGCAGGCCGCACCCTGCAGCGTACCGGCTCGCCCATAAAAACAAGAGATCCACGACAGATGAGCACTTTGCAACCCGCACGCCAGCTGCTGCCCGGCCTGTTGGCCATGTCCTGCGCACTCCCCGTGTTCGCCGCCGACCAAGGTGGTTTCCTGGAGGACGCCAAGGCCACCCTCAACCTGCGCAACTTCTACATCAACCGCAACTTCGTCGACCCGGCCCACCCGCAGGCCAAGGCCGAGGAGTGGACGCAGAGCTTCATCCTCGACGCCCGCTCCGGCTTCACCCAAGGCACCGTCGGTTTCGGCGTGGACGTACTGGGCCTGTACTCGGTCAAGCTCGACGGCGGCAAAGGCACCACCAACACCCACCTGCTGCCGGTGCACGACGACGGCCGCCCGGCCGATGACTTCGGCCGCCTGGGAGTGGCACTGAAAGCCAAGCTGTCCGAAACCGAGCTGAAAGTGGGTGAATGGATGCCGGTACTGCCGATCCTGCGCTCGGACGATGGCCGCTCGCTGCCGCAGACCTTCCGCGGTGGCCAGCTGACCTCGAAGGAAATCGCCGGCCTGACCCTGTACGCCGGCCAGTTCCGCGGCAACAGCCCGCGCAACGACGCCAGCATGGAAGACATGTCGCTGAACGGTAAGGCCGCATTCACCTCCGACCGTTTCAACTTTGGCGGCGGCGAGTACACCTTCAACGACAAGCGCACCATGATCGGCCTGTGGGATGCCCAGCTCAAGGACATCTACCGCCAGCAGTACTTCAACCTGGTGCACAGCCAGCCCCTGGGCGACTGGACCCTGGGCGCCAACCTGGGCTACTTCATCGGCAAGGAAGACGGCGCCGAACGCGCTGGCGAACTGGACAACCGCACCGCCTCGGCCATGCTCTCGGCGCGCTATCAGGGCCACACCTTCTACGTCGGCCTGCAGAAAGTCAGCGGCGACGACGCCTGGATGCGGGTCAACGGCACCAGCGGCGGCACCCTGGCAAACGACAGCTACAACTCCAGCTTCGACAACGCCAAGGAGCGCTCCTGGCAGGTGCGTCATGACTTCAACTTCGCCACCGTCGGCGTACCAGGCCTGACCCTGATGAACCGCTACATCAAGGGTGACAACGTCACCGCAGGCGGCGTGGACGATGGCAAGGAATGGGCGCGAGAAACCGAATTGGCCTATGTGGTGCAGTCGGGCAGCTTCAAGGACCTGTCGGTGAAGTGGCGCAACTCCACCATGCGCCGGGACTTCAGCACCAACTCGTTCGATGAGAACCGGTTGATCGTGAGTTACCCGCTGAATCTCCTCTGAGTTCTTCGCGGGACCGCACCAGCCTTGAAACCTGTGCGGTCCCTGTGGGAGCGGGCATGCCCGCGAAGAGGCCAGAAGCCCCAGCAAATAACGATAAGCTATAAACAAATCAATAAACCTTCTTTGACGACATATGCAGCAACCGCTTGAATAGGCCCCTGATCCCCGCCCCAGAGCCGTGACATGGACCTCCGTCAGCTGCGCTACTTCATCGCCCTCACCGAATACCGCAGCTTCGTCCGTGCCGCCGAGGCCATGGGCATCACGCAACCCGCCTTCAGCCGTGCCATCCAGAGCCTGGAGCACAGCTTCGGCTGCCCACTGGTCGACCGCGCCAGCAAAGCCCTGCCGCCCACCCCCGAAGGCTTGGTGGTGCTGCAACATGGCCGACGCCTGGTACAAGGTGCCGCGCAGCTGAGCAACGAAGTGCTGCAGATGACCAAGCTCGACGCCGGCGAGCTGCATTTCGGCAGCGGCCCGGCGCTGGCTGTGCGCCCGGTGCCCGACGCCCTGCGCCACTTTCTCGAACGCCACCCGGGCATCCGCACCTCGCTGCTGGTGGACAACGCCGAACGCCTCGGCCAGGCTCTGCGCCGCGAGCAGATCGAGTTTTTCGTCGACGATATCCGCCCGTTCGAAGCCGACCCCAACTTCCACACCGAGCCCCTTTCACCGCGCCCCGGCCTGTTCTTCTGCCGCCCAGGGCACCCATTGCTGGCCAAGGACAGCCTGTCGACCAACGACCTGTTCAGCTACCCCCTGGCCAGCGCCCTGCTCGCCCCCGGCGTGCGCAAGCGCCTGGCCAACCTGAGCGGGCGCAGCGATTTCACCCCGCACCTGCAAACCGAGCACCTGGCCGTGCTGCGCAGCGTGGTGCAGGCCAGCGATGCCATCGGCACCGCCAGCGAGGAAGCCGTGGCCGAAGACCTGGCCAGCGGCCGCCTGGTGCGCCTGCACTGGCGCAACCTGCCACCGGCGCTGGAAGTGCTGAGCGTGCGCTGTGGCGTGGTCAGCCGCAGCGGTTACCGGCTGTCGCCGGCGGCGCGAGCGATGATCGAGACGCTAGTGGGGCTGGATATGCCAGTGCGGGCTGCTGCCATTCGCTGAGCTGATGATGGTGGTGGCTGCGGGCTATCCTGATCACTATCCGGTCACAGGTTGCCTGTACTGGCCTCTTCGCGGGCTCGCCCGCTCCCACAGGTAATCCACCTGGCTTGAAAACTGTGGTGATCCTGTGGGAGCGGGCAAGCCCGCGAAGAGGCCGGTTCAGGCAAAACAAAGCTGAACAGGGAGGCACAACAATGAAAACCCTCGTCGACCACCTGAGCCAATACGCCAGCTACCACCGCGACCCACGCAACATCGCCACCCACTTCGTCGGCATCCCGATGATCGTGCTGGCGGTCACCATCCTGCTGTCGCGCCCTGGCTGGGAGGTAGCCGGCATGTGGCTGTCCCCTGCCCTGCCGGCGGCGGCAGCCTCGGTCTGGTTCTACCTGCGCCTGGACCTGCGCTTCGGCCTGGTGATGGGGTTGTTGCTTGGGCTATGCCTGTGGGTCGGCCAGGTGCTGGCGATGCAGACGACAGCGCTGTGGCTCGGTGCCGGGCTGGGGGCGTTCGTGGTGGGCTGGATCATCCAGTTCGTCGGCCATTACTACGAAGGCCGCAAGCCGGCGTTTGTCGACGATGTCAGCGGATTGATCATCGGGCCGTTGTTCGTGGTGGCAGAAGCGGCATTCATGCTCGGCCTGTGCCCGGCCCTGAAGCAAGCCGTGGAAAGCAACGCCGGCCCAGTGGCCATGCGGCAGAAGAATGCGGCCATGTAAACATTCCATGGCCCTATCGCCGGCAAGCCAGCTCCCACAGGGACTGCACTGCCCTCAAGCCTGATGCTATCCCTGTGGGAGCTGGCTTGCCGGCGATAGGGCCGGTACAGGCATTACTGCTGTCGCGACTCCACGCCCAGCTCATCCCACACCGACTCAGCCATGTGGAAGGTGGCATTGGCCGCCGGAATGCCGCAATAGATCGCGCTCTGCATCAGCACTTCCTTGATCTCGTCGCGGGTCACGCCGTTGTTGGCCGCCGCGCGCAGGTGCAGCTTCAGCTCGTCGTTGCGGTTCATGCCAATCAGCATGGCGATGGTGATCAGGCTACGGGTATGGCGCGGCAGGCCCGGGCGAGTCCAGATGTCACCCCAGGCGTGGCGGGTGATCATCTCCTGGAACTCGCCGTTGAAGTCGTTGAGCTTCTCCAGGCTGCGGTCCACGTGGGCATCGCCAAGCACTGCGCGGCGTACCTGCATGCCGGCGTCGTAACGTTGTTTCTCGTCCATGGCGGTATCCCTCAGTGAGCCAGCAGGAAGTCGAGCACGCGGCGGCTGAACGCCTCGCCGATCTCGACGTTGGACAGGTGCGCCGCCGGAAAGTCGACGTACTCGGCACCCGCGATACCGGCCTGCATGAAGCGGCCGTGCTCCGGAGTGGTCACCACGTCCTCGGTACCGGCAACGATCAGCGCCGGCACCAGGATACGGCCCAGTTGCTCGCGGTAATCGGCATCACGCACCGCCGCGCAGTTGCCGGCATAACCTTGCGGGCTGGTTTGCGCGAGCATCTGGCAGATGCGCTGGGCCTGCGCTGGCTGGGCCTGGGCGAAACCTGGGGTGAACCAGCGGGCGATGGAGGCATCGCGCAGGTCGAGCATGGCCTGCTGGCCGCCCTTGAGCACGGTGTCGATACGGGTGTTCCACACCTCGTCGTTGGCGATCTTGGCGGCGGTATTGCACAGGGTCAGGCTGTGCAGGCGCTCGCCGGCATTGATGCCCAGCCACTGGCCGATCAGGCCGCCCATCGACAGGCCGACGAAGTGCGCCTTGGCGATATCCAGGCCATCGAGCAGGGCCAGCACGTCACGGCCCAGCTGTTCGATGCTGTAAGGGCCTTCAGTGACCAGCGACCCACCGTGGCCACGGGTGTCGTAGCGCAGCACGCGCAAGTGCTGGCTCCACAGTGGAATCTGCGTGTCCCACATGCCCAGGTCGGTACCGAGCGAGTTGGACAGGACCAGCACCGGGGCGTTTTCCGGGCCATCGATCTGGTAATTCAAAACGCCATCGGCCAGTTGCAAATGCGCCACAGCGGTCTCCTTCAGGCAGTGAAACGTTGATGTTCGGACACGGCGCGCGCCACCCAGACGCGGGCCTGGCCCAGGTAATGGGCAGGGTCGAGCAAGCGATCGAGTTCTTCGGCTGACAGCTCGGCGCTGACTTGCGGCTCTTCACCCAGCACGGTGCGCAGGTGGCGCTGTTCGGCCACGGCGCGCTGGCAGCACTGCTCCAGCAGGTGGTGGGCGTGGTCGCGGCCCAGGCGCTGGGCAAGGACGATGCTCACCGCTTCGGCCAGCACCAGGCCCTGGGTCAGGTCGAGGTTACGGCGCATGCGCGCGGCATCCACTTCCATGCCCTCGGCAATCACCTGGGCCTGGCGCAGCGCACCAGATACCAGGCAGCAGATGTCCGGCAGGGTTTCCCATTCGGCATGCCACAGGCCAAGGCTGCGCTCATGCTCCTGGGGCATGGCGGCGAACAGCGTCGAAACCAGCCCCGGCACGCGGGTCGCGGCACCGATCAGCACCGCAGCGCCGACAGGGTTGCGCTTGTGCGGCATGGTCGAAGACCCACCCTTGCCCGGCGCGGAAGGCTCGAACAGTTCCCCCGCCTCGGTCTGCATCAGCAGGCTCACATCACGGCCGAACTTGCCCAGGCTACCTGCGACCAGGCCCAGCACCGAGGCAAACTCCACCAGGCGGTCGCGCTGGGTGTGCCAGGGCTGCTCGGGCAGGTTCAGCTTGAGCTGCTCGGCCAGGGCTTCGGCCACCGGCATCGCCTTGCTGCCCAAAGCCGCCAGGCTGCCCGAGGCGCCGCCGAACTGCAGCACCAGCAAGCGTGGGCGCAGCTCCTGCAGGCGCTGGCGGTGACGGGTCAAGGCGCCCAGCACACCGGCCAGTTTCATGCCCAGGGTCACCGGGGTGGCATGCTGCAGCCAGGTGCGCCCCACCAGCGGCGTGTCGGCGTGCTGCAAGGCCTGGCGCGACAAGGTATCGGCCAGCTTGCCGAGGTCGGCTTCGATCAGGTCGAGGGCAGCGCGCAGCTGCAGGACCAGCCCGGTATCCATCGCGTCCTGGCTGGTGGCGCCCAGGTGCACATAGCGCTCGGCCTCGGGCACGCCACTGGCAATCACCTTGCCCAACGCCTTCACCAGAGGGATCGCCGAGTTGCCAGCAGTGGCGATGGCATTGGCCAGCGCGCCAACGTCATAGCGCTCGGCGTGGCACGCCGCCTCGATGGCCGCTACCGCGCTATGCGGGACCAGCCCGGCAGCCGCCTCGGCCCGCGCCAGCGCCGCTTCGAAATCGAGCATGCCCTGCAGGCGGCCCCGGTCGGAGAAGATCTCGCGCATGGCCGGTGCGGTGAAGTAGGCGTCGAACAGTTGGTTGGTCATGCCACGTCCTTAATCATCGTGGTGCAGGTACGCGGCCTGCTTCGGCAAGCGCAGGCTGAACAGGAAGGCAATCGCCATCATCGCTGTCACGTACCAGTAGAAAGTGTTTTCCATGCCCAGGGTCTTCAGGCCCAGGGCAACGTATTCGGCCGAACCGCCGAACGCCGCGTTGGCCACTGCATAGGCCAGGCCCACGCCCAGCGCACGCACCTGCGGCGGGAACATCTCGGCCTTCACCAGCCCGCTGATCGAGGTGTAGAAACTGACGATACACAACGCTAGGGTAATCAGCACGAAGGCCATGAACGGGCTGCTCACGGTTTTCAGCGCCATCAGCAGTGGCACTGTGAACAGCGTACCCAGGGCGCCGAACAGCATCATCGAATTACGCCGGCCGATGCGTTCGGAGAGCATGCCGAAGAACGGCTGCAGCACCATGAACAGGAACAGCGCGCCGGTCATCACGTAGCTGGCGTTTTTCGCAGTCATGCCAGCGGTGTTGACCAGGTACTTTTGCATGTAGGTGGTGAAGGTGTAGAAGATCAGCGAACCGCCCGCGGTATAGCCGAGCACGGTGATGAAAGCCGCCGCGTGGTTGCGGAACAGGCCCTTGATGGTACCGGCGTCCTTGTCCTGGCGGGTTTCGGCGCCGCTGGTCTCATGCAGCGAGCGGCGCAGCATCAGCGAGATCAGCGCGGCAATGGCGCCGACCACGAACGGAATGCGCCAGCCCCAGGCGCGCAGTTCTTCTTCAGTGAGCAGCTGCTGCAGGATCACCACCACCAGCACCGCCAGCAACTGGCCGCCGATCAGGGTCACGTACTGGAACGAGGCGAAGAAGCCGCGCTGGCCGCGCAGGGCCACTTCACTCATGTAGGTGGCAGTGGTGCCGTATTCGCCGCCTACCGACAGGCCCTGGATCAGCCGGGCCAGCAACAGCAGCGCCGGGGCCCAGGTGCCGATGCTGGCATAGGTGGGCAGGCAGGCGATCATCAGGGAGCCGAAGCACATCATCAGCACCGAGATCATCAGGGAATTCTTGCGACCATGGCGGTCAGCGAGGCGGCCGAAGATCCAGCCACCGATGGGGCGCATCAGAAAGCCCGCGGCGAACACGCCTGCCGTGTTCAACAACTGCACGGTGGGGTCGTCGGAGGGGAAGAAAGCCGGGGCAAAGTAGATCGCGCAGAAGGCATAGACGTAGAAGTCGAACCATTCCACCAGGTTGCCTGAAGAGGCACCAACGATAGCGAAGATGCGTTTACTGCGTTCTTCGCCGGTGTAATAGGCTGAGGTCATGGTGAGTTTACTCCTGGAGGGTCGCAGGTAATTCTAGACACACCTGGTAACACACTCGTTCCGCTATCTGGCTGGCTATTGGCCTTGAGTCTGGCAGGACCGGCCTCTTCGCGGGCACGCCCGCTCCCACAGTGGGAGGCGTGGTTCCCCTGTGGGAGCGGGCGTGCCCGCGAAGAGGCCGGTACAGGTCAAACCCGCTCGATGGCCAGCGCCAAACCTTGGCCAACGCCCACACACATGGTCGCCAGGCCTTTACGGCCACCGCTCTTCTCCAGCTGGTGAAGCGCAGTCAGCACCAGGCGCGCACCGCTCATGCCCAGCGGGTGGCCCAGGGCGATGGCACCGCCGTTGGGGTTCACCTGCGGTGCATCGTCGGCCACACCCAGCTCACGCAGCACCGCCAGACCTTGGCTGGCAAAGGCTTCGTTGAGCTCGATCACATCGAAATCATTCACCGCCACACCCAGGCGCTCGGTCAGCTTGCGCACTGCCGGCACCGGGCCAATGCCCATCACCCGCGGTGCAACACCGGCACTGGCCATGCCCAGTACCCGGGCACGCGGGGTCAGGCCGTGTTTCTTCACCGCCTCGGCCGAGGCCAGGATCAACGCCGCGGCACCGTCGTTCACGCCCGAGGCATTGCCTGCGGTGACGGTCTTGTCCGGGCCGTTGACCGGCTTGAGCTTGGTCAGGGCTTCCAGTGTGGTTTCCGGGCGCAGGTGCTCGTCATGCTCGACGATGGTCTCGCCCTTATTGTGCGCGATACGCACCGGCACGATTTCTTCGGCGAAGAAACCGGCGGCCTGGGCGGCAGCCGCCTTCTGCTGGCTGCGCAGGGCGAAGGCGTCCTGGTCAGCACGCGAAACCTGGTAATCGTCGGCCACGTTGTCGGCGGTTTCCGGCATGGAATCCACACCGTACTGGCTCTTCATCAGTGGGTTGATGAAACGCCAGCCGATGGTCGTGTCTTCGAGCTTCATGTTGCGCGAATAGCCGCTTTCGGCCTTGCCCATGACGAACGGGGCACGCGACATCGACTCGACGCCGCCGGCAATCGCCAGCTCCATTTCGCCGCTGGCAATGGCGCGGAAGGCAGTGCCGATGGCATCCATGCCCGACGCGCACAGGCGGTTCAGGGTAACGCCCGGGATGCTCTGCGGCAGGCCGGCCAGCAACAGCGCCATGCGCGCCACGTTGCGGTTGTCTTCACCGGCCTGGTTGGCGCAGCCGAAGAACACTTCGTCAACCTGATCCCACTGCACGCTCGGGTTGCGCTCGATCAGCGCCTTCAGCGGCACGGCGGCCAGGTCGTCGGCCCGCACACCGGCCAGGGCGCCGCCGAAGCGGCCGATCGGGGTACGGATGGCGTCACAGATGAATACGTCGCGCATCAGGCTTCTCCTGCCACCTGGCCATGGGCCGCGGCGGTACGGGCTTCGAGGTCACGCAGGGCGGACAGCTCGACTTCGGTAGGTTCGGCAGTGGTCTGCACATCGTCGGCAAAGCGGATCGCCCAGCCAGTGGCGGCGATGATCTGCTCGCGGGTCACACCCGGGTGGATCGCGGTGACGACGAATTCGTGGGTGCCGGCTTCCGGCTCCATGATGCACAGGTCGGTGATGATGCCGACCGGGCCGTCGCCTGGCAGGCCAAGGCGTTTGCGCGAGTCGCCGCCTTCACCGTGGCCAACAGAGGTGATGAAGTCCAGCTTGTCGACGAAGGCACGCGGCGACTGCTTGAGGATGATCAGCACCTGCTTGGCAGAGCCGGCGATTTCCGGTGCGCCACCGGCACCCGGCAGGCGGGTTTTCGGGGCGTGGTAGTCACCGACCACAGTCGTGTTGATGTTGCCGAAGCGGTCGACCTGGGCGGCGCCGAGGAAGCCGACGTCGATGCGCCCACCTTGCAGCCAGTAGCGGAAGATCTCGCCGGTCGGCACCACGGTGTCAGCGGTTTCGGCCAGCTCGCCGTCGCCGATCGACAGCGGCAGCACGCTGGGCTTGGCGCCGATCGGGCCGGATTCGTAGATCAGCACCACATCTGGCGACGAGGTCAGGCGCGCCAGGTTGGCAGCCTTGGATGGCAGGCCGATGCCGACGAAGCACACAGCACCGTTGCGCAGGCGACGGGCTGCGGCGACGGTCATCATTTCGGAAGTGGAGTAGCTCATTGTGCGGCCTCCGCAGTGCTGGCCAGCTTGGCCTTGAATTCGTTGAAATCGGCAGTGCCACGGATGTAGGTGTCGATCCAGGCGGTGAACAATTCGCGGCTACGCGCGATCGGGTCCCAGGCCTGGTAGAAGCGGTTGTCACGCTCGTAGTAGCCGTGGGCATAGGACGGGTGCGCACCACCTGGCACCAGGCACACCGCGCTCAGCGCCCAGGTCGGCAGCACGCAGGCGTTCATCGGGGCCTGCAGGTCGTCGACGATTTCCTCGACGGTGACGATGCAGCGCTTGGCGGCCAGGGCGGCTTCCTTCTGCACACCGAGGATGCCCCACAGCAGCACGTTGCCCTTGCGGTCGGCCTTTTGCGCGTGGATCACGGTCACGTCCGGGCGCACCGACGGCACGGCTGCCAGCACTTCACCAGTGAACGGGCAGGTGACACTCTTGATCAGTGGGTTGACCTTTGGCAGGTCGGAGCCGGCGTAGGCACGCAGCACGGCGAACGGCAGGCCAGAAGCACCGGCGACATAGGCGTTGGCCAGGTCGGCGTGGCTGTGTTCTTCGATTTCGATGGCGTGTGGCCACTGCTTCTCGACGGCATCACGCAGGCGGTGCAGCGAACCGACACCCGGGTTACCACCCCAGGAGAAGATCAGCTTGCTGGCGCAACCGGCGCCGATCAGCTGGTCGTAGATCAGGTCCGGAGTCATGCGCACCAGGGTCAGGTCGCGCTTGCCCTGACGGATGATCTCGTGGCCGGCGGCAGTCGGGATCAGGTGGGTGAAACCTTCGAGGGCGACGGTATCGCCATCCTGGATGAACTGCTTCACGGCTTCGTGAAGCGGGAGAATTGCAGCCATTTGGAGACTCCTGGTCAGGGTGCTTCGGTGAGCTCAGATTAAGGAGACTGGTGGGTGGCTTACAATCCGATAATCGACTATTTGTGCGATTATCGAACCGATTATTGCATCCCTACCTATCTCCCCTCACTGCCTGTAATGGCCTCATCGCCGGCAAGCCAGCTCCCACAGTTACCGCACCGGCTCGGGGCCTGATGCACTCCTGTGGGAGCTGGCTTGCCGGCGATGAGGCCATTGCTTCAGGTCGCGTCAGCGTGGCTCACCAGCCCTTTCACGATCACACCCACGGTCGCCAGCCCCGCCGGCACCAGCAACGCCGTCAGCACCTGTTCGAAGTTCCAGCCCAGCCCCAGCAGCGTCGCGCCACTCCAGGCCCCGAGAATCGCCCCGAAGCGGCCGATACCCAGCATCCACGATACCCCTGTGGCGCGGCCCTGTGTCGGATAGAAGCGCGCCGCCAGCGAAGGCATCGCCGACTGGGCGCCGTTCACGCACATGCCGGCAACCAGCACCAGGGTGGCCAATACGGTGATGTTGCCCAGGCTCTGCCCCACGGCGTAGGCGAACACCCCGGCCAGCAGGTAGAAAATGCCGATCACCTTGTGCGGATTGAAGCGGTCCATGGCCCAGCCCACGCCGACGGCACTCAGCACGCCACCGAACTGGAACAGCGCGCCGATGAAGGCAGCCTGCTCCATGCTCGCACCGCTGTCGCGCATCAAGGTTGGCAGCCAGCTGGTCAGCAGATAGACGATCACCAGGCCCATGAAGTAGGTCAGCCACAACAGCATGGTGCCCATGCCGTAGGTACCGGAGAAGATCAGCGCGAACACGTTGCGCGCGGCCACCGCCTTCTGTTCCGGCACGCTGAAGCTGCCCGCCTCGGCCACCACCTGCGGCGCGATGGGCGACAAGGTCTGGCGCACCTTGTCGGTGCCCCGATTGCGCACCACCAGGAACCGCGCCGACTCCGGCAGCCATACCATCAGCACCAGCGCCAGCAGCAACGGCAGCACGCCACCGATCACCAGCAGGCTGTGCCAGCCGTAAGCCGGGATCATCTTGGCGGAAATGAAACCACCACCGGCCATGCCCAGGTTGAAGCCGCAGAACATGCTGGTCACCAGCAGCGACTTGAGGCGCTCGGGGGTGTATTCAGACAACAGCGTGGTGGCGTTGGGCATGCCTGCGCCAAGGCCCAGGCCGGTCAGGAAGCGCAACACCAGCAACTGGTCGACGTTGGTGGCATAGGCCGAGGCCAGGCTGAAGCCGCCAAATACCAGCACCGCGCCCACCAGCACGCCCTTGCGACCAAACCGGTCCGCCAGCGGGCCGGAGCCGAGGGCACCGAAAACCATGCCGATCAATGCAGCACTCATGACCGGGCCTAGGCTGGCGCGGTCAATCCCCCACTCCTGCGACAGGGCCGGGGCGATGAAGCCCATGGCGGCGGTGTCCAGGCCATCGAGGAAGACGATCAGGAAGCACAGCAACACCACCCGCCATTGGTAGCGGGACAGCGGCTGCTGATTGATGAACGACTGGACGTCGAGGCTTTTGCCGACGTTGGTTTGCGCTTGGTTCATTGTTGTTATCCAGAATGAGGGGCACAGCCAGGCCACTGCACGCGATAAACCGGTACAGAAGACAATAGTTTGAGGGAATGCGGCCGGCGTCAGCCTGGATATAACTGTACTGCGCGCGGGTGCGGCCGCGGCAGCGAGGGGACAGTATTCATGTAAGTGCCTCTTATTATGTTTTTCTTGTTCGGTCGGCACAGCCGACCGTTGCGAGAGACATTAATCAGCGGGCGGTGGTGGCGCAATTGACCGCGAACGACACTGTGCGTTTATCGCACAGGAAACGGTTTTGCCTGTTCTAAATTTGAAAGGGGGCGCTGTGCGCCCCAATCGCGACACAAGGCCGCTCCCACAGGTATCGCACAATATTTGATATATGCGAGGCCCTTGTGGGAGCGGCCTTGTGTCGCGATTGGGCCGCAAAGCGGCCCCCGGCAGGCTCAGCCAAACAACTGATGGCAAAGGTCCCGGCTGGCCGCCAGCAGGATCGGCAAGAACCGCTGCTCCAGTTCACTGCGCGTCACCCGCCCGACATGGGTACTCACATTCAACGCCGCCAACACCTGCCCCGAGGCGTCATACACCGGCACCGCAATCGAGCGCAGCCCCTGCTCCAGCTCCTGGTCCACCACGCACCAGCCCTGGGCGCGCACCTGCTGGATACAGGCGAACAGCGACTCGGGGTCATGCAAGGTACGGCTGGTTCGCGCCTTCAGGTCGGCACGCTCCAGGTATTCACGCAGGCTGGTGTCGTCCATGGCCGCCAACAGAATACGCCCCATCGATGTGCAATAGGCTGGCAGGCGCCCGCCCACCGACAGGTCGACCGAAATCAGCCGCTCCACGGTGGCCGAACGGGCTATATAAAGAATGTCGTCACCTTCGAGCGTGGCCATGTTGGCCGCCTCGTGCAGCTGGTCGCTGATGCGGTCCAGGTAAGGCTGGGCGGAAATCGCCAGCGGCGTCGACGACAGGTACGCATGCCCCAGCGTCAGCACTTTGGGCAACAGCGAATAGGTGCGCCCGTCGGTGGTGGCGTAACCCAGCTTGATCAACGTGTGCAGGCAACGGCGTACCGCCGCACGGGGGATTTCGGTGCGGTGGCTGATCTGGGCGATGGTCAGGTGACGCTTGCGTTCCTGGAAAGCCTGGATCACAGCCAGGCCTCGCGCCAGGGAGGTCATGAAGTCCGGGTCGCCAGTAAAGGCCTGGATGCGCTTTGCCGGGGAAGCCACGATCGGCGGTGCCAGGGCTGCCGAGGCAGACCGCCCCTGCTCCGGGTTGCCCGACTCTGGATTGACGGAATCGTTGGCCAGGGTTTCGTCACTCATCGCACACCTCAAAAAAAACGCCCACTCGTGCGATTATCGAACAAACGGCCGATAATCGCAATTGACCGCTGACACTTTTACTTATACCTTTCTCATGCCACTTGTGGCTTCTTTGGAGAGACTGGTCAGGTACCCACCGTAGAAGTCCCCAGGCAACGGCCTCGCCTTTTGGCGAGGCCGTTTTTCATTACCCTCCCGGTCGACGGTCCCGCTGCTGCATTGCAACGAACTTTTGTCCGTCTTGCCTTTCAAACTTGTACGAAAGGCCCAAACTGTTGTCGGATGCATTGCGTTACTTGCGTCTGGTGATGTCAGGGTTGGGTAAATAACGATGTTCGGCGAAATATCGGTTGCTATAATCGATTGCGCAGGCCTCGACGATGCCGTGGCAATGGAACCTTCCGCTGTATCAAACCGTTGCGGCCAGCAAGGCATGTGCACGCTGCACAGCGCATAACAACACTCATCAAAACTAATTCAGGTACTACTGTGACGAAAGATGAACTGCGCGCGGAACTCGAGCGCCAGGCTGAACGTTACAAGGATGTTTACGGTGGCGAAGTCACCACTTACGCCGCACAACCGGATCCGGAACGCAAACCTTGGCGCAAGCGCGCAAGCGTGCGCGACCAGGCCTTCAGCCAGGAACTGGAACGCATGGAAAAGGAACTGCGCAGCGACACTCCCTGACCCCGGGACCACGCCAGCGCGTCGTCGCCCGGCCAGCCCGGGCGCGGTCGATCTTTACTGTCTGGCCGAAGGTGAAATGGAATTACACAAATTTCATACGGCCGTTTGAACAGAAGCGAAGCGGCTTTTTCTCCAGCTTTTTGCCGGTTTTCGCCAGGTTTTGCGCGTTTTAGCGGACATTTCCCTTCCTGCACGCCCCTCCGTGCACATTACGCTCCCGACAGGAAGATTGCCGTCGGTCTGTCGCGGATGCATCGATTGCCAAGGTTTTCTGGCATAATCCCGCCCCCCTAAGACCGCCAGACAACCTTCATGATCGAATTATTCAGCGGACTGGATGCCTGGGTGTTGGTGAGCCTGCTGCTCGCCTTGACCTTCGTGCTCGCCTTCGAGTTCATCAATGGCTTTCATGACACCGCCAACGCGGTAGCTACCGTCATCTATACCAAAGCCATGCCGCCGCACCTCGCCGTGTTCTTCTCCGGCGTGTTCAACTTCCTTGGCGTTCTGCTCGGCGGTGTCGGGGTGGCCTATGCCATCGTGCACCTGCTGCCGGTAGAGCTGCTGATCAATGTGAACACCGGACACGGCCTGGCCATGGTCTTCTCGCTGCTGGCTGCGGCCATCACCTGGAACCTGGGCACCTGGTACTTCGGTATCCCCGCCTCCAGCTCGCACACGCTGATCGGCTCCATCCTCGGCGTCGGCCTGGCCAACGCCCTGATCAACGACATCCCGCTGGGCGACGGCGTCAACTGGCAGAAGGCGATCGACATCGCCATGTCGCTGGTGGTCTCGCCGATGGCCGGCTTCGCCGTTGCCGCCCTGGTACTGATCGGCCTGAAGTGGTGGCGCCCGCTGTCGAAGATGCACAAGACCCCCGAGCAGCGCCGCAAGCTCGACGACAAGAAGCACCCGCCGTTCTGGAACCGCCTGGTACTGGTGGTTTCGGCCATGGGCGTGAGCTTCGTGCACGGCTCCAACGACGGCCAGAAAGGCATCGGCCTGATCATGCTGGTGCTGATCGGTATCGTTCCGGCCAAGTTCGTTCTCGACCTGAACAGCACCACCTATCAGATCGAGCGTACCCGCGACGCCACCCTGCACATGAGCCAGTTCTACCAGCGCAACGCCGCCACCCTGGGCGAGTTCCTGGCACTGGGCAAGGCCAAGGCCAGCGACCTGCCGGAGCAGTTCAGCTGCAACCCGCAGCAGACCGAGCCGACCATTGCCGCGCTGCAATCCTCGCTGCAGGGCGTGACCGACTACCACAGCCTGAGTGCCGACAAGCGTGTCGAAGTGCGCCGCTACCTGCTGTGCCTGGACGACACGGCGAAGAAGGTCGGCAAGCTGCCAGGCCTGGAAGCCCGTGAAAAGGCCGACCTGGAAAAACTGCGCAAAGACCTGACCGCCACCACCGAGTACGCCCCGTTCTGGGTGATCGTGGCCGTCGCCCTGGCCCTGGGCCTGGGTACCATGGTCGGCTGGAAGCGCGTGGTACTGACCGTTGGCGAGAAGATCGGCAAGCAGGGCATGACCTATGCCCAGGGCATGTCGGCGCAGATCACCGCGGCTTGCGCCATCGGCATGGCCAACATCTTCGCCCTGCCGGTATCGACCACCCACGTGTTGTCGTCCGGTGTGGCCGGCACCATGGTCGCCAACAAGAGCGGCCTGCAAGGCGGCACCGTTAAGACCATCCTGCTGGCCTGGGTACTGACCCTGCCTGCGTCGATGGGGCTGGCGGCCGGCCTGTTCTGGCTGGCGTCCAAAGCCATTGGCTGAGTGATACCGCAATAGAAAAAGGCGCCTGACGGGCGCCTTTTTCATAGGTGTCATTCCTGTACCGGCCCTATCGCCGGCAAGCCAGCTCCCACAGGTATTGCACCGCCCGCAAGGCCTGTGCAGTACCTGTGGGAGCTGGCTTGCCGGCGATAGGGCCGGTACAGGCAAACTACCTTTTCTTGCCCCCCAGCAACGACCCCATCAACCCACGCACCAACTGCCGCCCCAACTGGTTGGCCGCCTGGCGCACCGCCGACTTGATGGCCTGCCCTGCCGCACTCTGCAAGAACTCACCGGCCTTGTCGGCAAAGCTCTCTTCATCTGCCTTGGGTTGCGGCGCGGGCTCCACCGGCTCACCCTTGCGCTGGGTCAGCATCTCATACGCCGACTCACGGTCCACCGGCTTGTCGTAACGCCCCGCCAGCGGCGAATCGGCAATCAGCGCACTGCGCTCAGCCGCACTCAACGGCCCGATACGCGACTGCGGCGGTGCAATCAGCACCCGTTGCACCATCGCTGGCGTGCCCTTCTCTTCCAACGTCCCCACCAGTGCCTCGCCAATGCCCAGTTCAGTCAGCACCGCCAGGGTGTCGAACGCCGGGTTGGGGCGGAAGCCATCAGCCACCGCCCGCAGCGACTTCTGCTCCTTGGCGGTAAACGCCCGCAAGCCATGCTGAATGCGCAAGCCCAACTGGGCCAGCACCGCGTCCGGCAAATCCCCCGGCGACTGGGTAACGAAGTACACCCCCACACCCTTGGAACGAATCAGCCGCACCACCTGCTCCAGGCGATCTTGCAATGCCTTGGGCGTATCGTTGAACAACAAGTGTGCTTCATCGAAGAACAACGCCAGCACCGGCTTGTCGGCATCACCGCGCTCGGGCAGCTGCTCGAACAACTCGGCCAGCAGCCACAACAGGAAGGTCGCGTACACCTTGGGGGCATCGTGAACCAACCGGCTGGCGTCCAGCAGGTGGATACGCCCACGGCCATCCGGGTCTGGCCGCAGGAGGTCCTCGAGCTGCAGCCCCGGCTCACCGAACAACGCTTCGGCGCCCTGCTGCTCCAGGGTCGCCAACCGGCGCAACAGCGCCTGGGTGGAGGCCGTGGTCATCAGCGCGCTGTCTTCGCCCAGCAATTGCGGGTTGTCCTTCAGGTGCGCGAGCAGCGCCTTGAGGTCCTTGAGGTCGAGCAGCAGCAGGCCTTCACGGTCGGCCACCTTGAACGCCGCGTACAGCGCCGCCTGTTGGCTGTCGGTCAGTTCCAGCAGGTTGCCCAGCAGTAGCGGCCCCATTTCACTGAGGGTGGTGCGCAGCGGGTGGCCGGACTGCCCGGCAATGTCCCACAGGCTCACCGGGTAAGCCTGGGGCCTGTGCCCCAGCCAGGGCATGCCGGCGATGCGCTCGGCCACCTTGCCCTGCGGTGCACCAGCAGCGCCCAGGCCGCACAGGTCACCTTTGACATCGGCAGCGAACACCGCAACCCCCGCGTCACTGAACGCTTCCGCCAGATGCTGCAGGGTGACGGTCTTGCCAGTACCCGTCGCGCCCGCCACCAGGCCATGGCGGTTAGCCAGCCTCATCGCTTGCCCAACTGGCTGGCCATCCGGGCCAGCGCCTACAACGATGGTCGAAATTTCCGACATCTCTTTAATCCTCTGCTCAAGCTTTACCGTAATTCGGCCGATACCTGTGGGTGATATTCGCCTTAATAGAGAGGAACAACCGAAAAGGGAATTTTTCGGGATGTTGCACTGCTTTGCGACTCCACGCGTGCAAACGCCTGATATGAAACCTTAGCGGAACCGATTACGCCATGAACAAAAGCCTTCGTTTCAGCCACAAGATTCTTTTGGCAGCGTCACTGATCGTGATACTCGCCTTCAGCCTTTTCACGCTCTACAACGATTACCTCCAGCGTAATGCGATCCGCGAGGACCTCGAAAACTATCTGGCTGAAATGGGCGCTTCCACTTCGACCAATATCCGCAACCTGTTCGAAGGCCGTATCAAGCTGGTGGAAAACCTGGCACAGAACATAGCCCAGGACCCGACCAACGCCGAAACCCTGATGGGCCAGAATGCGCTGGTTTCCAGCTTCCTCACCGTCTACCTGGGCAAGGTCGACGGCGGCTTCAGCGTGCGCCCTGATTCGAAAATGCCCGACGGCTACGACCCGCGCACCCGCCCCTGGTACAAGGACGGCATGAATGCCGCCGGCGCGACCCTGACCGAGCCGTACATCGACATGACCACCAACAAGATGGTCATCGGCATCCTCAGCAAGGTTTCCGCCAGTGTCGGCGTGGTCGGTGGCGACCTGGCCCTGGACGGCCTGGTGCAGATCATCAACTCGCTGAACTTCGGCGGCATGGGCTACGCCTTCCTGGTCAACGACCAGGGCAAGATCCTGGTGCACCCGGACAAAGACCTGGTGATGAAGTCGCTGTCGGACCTGTTCCCGCAGCACACGCCGAAACTGACCGGTGAGCTGACCGAAGTGCAGAGCGAAGGCCAGGCCCGCCTGCTGACCTTCACCCCGATCACCGGCCTGCCTTCGGCCAACTGGTACATCGGCCTGTCGGTGGACAAGGACAAGGCATTCTCGATGCTCAGCACCTTCCGCACCTCGGCGGTGATCGCCACGCTGGTGGCGGTGGTGATCATCATCGGCCTGCTCGGCCTGCTGATCCGTGTGCTGATGCAGCCGCTGCACACCATGACCCGCGCCATGGAAGACATCGCCGAAGGTGAAGGCGACCTGACCAAGCGCCTGCGTATCCACAACCATGACGAATTCGGCATCCTGGGCAGCGCCTTCAACCGTTTCGTCGAGCGTATTCACAGCTCGATCCGCGAAGTGTCCTCGGCCACCGAGCAGGTCAACGAAGTAGCCCTGCGGGTCATCAGTGCCTCGAACTCGTCGATGACCAACTCCGACGAACAGTCCAACCGCACCAACAGCGTGGCCGCCGCCATCAACGAACTGGGCGCCGCTGCCCAGGAAATTGCCGGCAACGCCGCCCAGGCTTCGCAGCACGCCAGTTCGGCGCGGTTGCTGGCCGAAGAAGGGCAGCAGGTGGTGGAACGCAACATTGCGGCAATGAACCGCCTCTCCGACCTGATCGTCACTTCCAGCGCGCACATCGAGACGCTGAACAGCAAGACCGTCAACATCGGCCAGATCCTCGAGGTGATCACCAGCATTTCCCAGCAGACCAACCTGCTGGCGCTGAACGCGGCCATCGAAGCGGCCCGCGCCGGTGAAGCCGGGCGTGGTTTTGCGGTTGTCGCCGATGAAGTACGCAACCTGGCGCACCGCACCCAGGAGTCGGCGCAACAGGTGCAGACCATGATCGAAGAACTGCAGGTCGGCGCGCGCGAATCGGTCGAGACCATGGACCAGAGCCAGCGCCACAGCCAGGACAGCATGCAGATCGCCAACCAGGCCGGTGAGCGGCTGGACAGCGTTACCGTGCGCATCGGCGAGATCGACGGCATGAACCAGTCGGTGGCCACCGCCACCGAAGAGCAGACCGCCGTGGTCGAGGCGATCAACATGGACATCAACGAGATCAACATGCTCAACCAGGAAGGCGTGGAAAACCTGCAGGCCACCCTGCGCGCCTGCTCCGACCTGGAGCAGCAGGCCGGCCGCCTGAAGCACCTGGTGGGCAGCTTCCGCATCTGATCGCAAACCGCGTCGCCTGCTTCGCGGGCTCGCCCGCTCCCACAGGAACTGCACACCCCCCTGAGGCCTGTGTAACTCCTGTGGGAGCGGGCAAGCCCGCGAAGAAGCCCACACCGCTCCCCCGCCGTCCCCGCCCCGCCCAACCCCGATCGAACAAACTATCCTTCTGATAGGTCAACCTTTAGGCGCGTCATCGCCGGCCCGTTAGCGCCGGATGACAGACCCGAAGACGATCCCGGAGGGATGCTGATCGTGCACATCGCCGACATCACCATGTTCTACGCCCCCGCCAGTGGCGGCGTACGTACCTATCTTGATGCCAAACACCACCGCCTCGACGCCATCCAGGGCGTCCGCCACAGCTTGCTGATACCCGGTGCCAGCGCCCAGCACGCCGATGGCATCTACCAGGTGCCCGCACCGCCGCTGCCGTTCGGCAATGGCTACCGCTTCCCGGTGCGCCTGGCCCCCTGGTGCAATGTACTGCGCAGGCTCAAGCCCGACCTGATCGAAGTCGGCGACCCCTACCTGACCGCCTGGGCTGCGCTGGAAGCGCGGCGCAAGCTCGATGTGCCGGTGATCGGCTTCTACCATTCCGACCTGCCGCTGCTGGTCAGCAACCGCATGGGTAACTGGTTCACCCCCAATGTAGAGGCCTATGTCAGCAAGCTGTACGGCAATTTCGACCGGGTCCTGGCCCCCAGCCAGGTCATGGCCGACAAGTTGCGCCGCCTGGGGGTGCGCGATGTGCACGTGCAGCGCCTGGGCGTCGACCTGGCCACCTTCCACCCCAGCCAGCGCGACCCGCAGCTGCGTGCCGAACTGGGCATTGCCGACACCAGTCGCCTGCTGATCTACGCCGGCCGTGGCTCGCGGGAAAAGAACCTGCCGGTGCTGCTCGAGTGCATGCAGCACCTTGGCCACCCCTACCACTTGCTGCTGGTGGGTTCGAACATGCCGGCCAACGTGCCGCAGAACGTCAGTGTCATCGATCACTTCTGCCCGGCTCCGGAAGTCGCCCGGCTGATGGCCAGCGCCGACCTGCTGGTGCACGCCGGCGACCAGGAAACCTTCGGCCTGGTCATTCTCGAAGCGATGGCCAGCGCCACGCCGGTGGTGGCCGTGCGCGCCGGTGCTTTCGGCGAAATCGTCAACGAACAGTGCGGGCGCCTGTGCCGCCCCAACGATAGCAAAGCCATGGCGACGGCCGTGCAGGAGGCGTTCGAGGCCGGCGTGCGCAAGCTCGGGGCTCAGGCCCGTCGCCATGCCGAGCAGCAGTATTCGTGGGACCACGTGGTCGCCGGCCTGCTGCAGCACTACCAGGCCGTGCTTGGCCACCAACCGCAGGTCCGTGCCCATGGCTGAGCCACTGCCGCCAGCGCGCAGCCTGATGCTGGTGCTGCACGATGTCGCGCCCGAAACCTGGCCCGACTATCAACCCTTCGTCCAGGCCGTCGACGCCATCGGCGGCATCCCCATGACCTGGCTGGTGGTGCCGGACTTTCACCACCGCAACCCGCTGCAGCGCTCGCCCACCTTCTGCCGCTTGCTCGAACGGCGCCTGGCTCAGGGCGACGAGCTTGCCCTGCACGGCTTCTACCATGCCGACAACGGCCCGCCACCACGCACGCCCGGCGAATACTTCATGCGCCGCATCTATACCCATGAAGGCGAGTTCTACGCCCTGGACCAGCAACAGGCCCTGCAACGCCTGGAGCACGGCCTGGCCCTGTTCGCCCAGCAGGGCTGGCCGGTGGCCGGCTTTGTCGCGCCTGCCTGGCTGATGAGCGAAGGCACCCGCCAGGCACTGCGCCTCCTGCCGCTGCGCTACACCAGCACGCCACAGCACTTGTACCGTTTACCGGACTTCACCGCGATCAAGGCCCCTGGGCTGGTCTGGAGTGCCCGCAGCGCCTGGCGTCGCGGCCTGTCACGGGTGCTGTGCGACTGGCAATGCCGGCGCTGGCGTGACGCCCAGACCCTGCGCCTGGGCCTGCACCCGGTGGACATGCGCCATCGCGCGTCCCGCGACTATTGGCTGAACACCTTGCACACGCTACTGGCACAGGGCCGCGAGCCCCTGACCAAGTCCACCTGGCTCGACCGCCAGGCCAGCGCATGAACCGCCTGGCCTGGCTGGCCCTGGCACTGCTGGGTGCCGTGCTGGTGCCAGCCCTGCTCGGTGGCAGCGAGCTTCTACCGAGGCTGCAGCGCTTCGCACCCAGCCTGATGCTGACCCTGCTGGGCATGATCCTGCTGTGCTGGGTCATCAACGCCATCCGCTTGCGCCTGTTGCTCGGCCAGCAAGGAGCAAGGCTTGGGCGCCTGCGCAGCCTGGGTGTGGTGATGGCCACCGAGTTCGCCATCTGTACCACCCCCGGCGGCAGCGGCGGCCCCTTGACCCTGATGGCCCTGCTGGCACGTGACCGGATCGGCCCGGCGCGCAGCGGCGCGGTGTTTGCCATGGATCAGTTGAACGACTTGGTGTTCTTTTTCTGCGCGATGCTGGCGATTGCCGGCTATGCACTGTTCCACAGCCTGGGCCGCAGCCAGGAAAGCATGTTGCTGGGCAGCGCGTTGCTGCTGTGCACGGCACTGGCCGGTGTGATCGGCCTGCTGCGCTACCGGCGCACGGTGATGCGCGTGAACGGCAGGCTGCTGCGCCGCCTGGGCATGAGCCGCCAGCGCAAGCGGCGCTGGGCGCGCAAGCTGCTGCGCTTCATCGACGCACTGGCGCAGACCTGGCGCCTGCCCAAGCGCACGCTGACCCTGGTGTTCACCCTGACCTGCGCCCACTGGGGCCTGCGCTACAGCGTGTTGTATCTGGTATTGAGGGGGTTGGGGGTAGACCTGGCGTGGATTCCCAGCTTTTTGGTACAGATGCTCTCGCTCAGTGCCGGCCAGTTCAGCCTGCTGCCTGGCGGTGCCGGTGCCGCCGAGCTGACTTCGGCCAGCTTGCTGACGCCACTGGTGGGCAGTTCGACCGCAGCTGCGGCGATCCTGATATGGCGGGCTGTCACTTACTACTTTTATCTGCTGGCGGGTGGGCCGGTGTTTGTGTGCCTGCTGGCGCGCCCGCTGCTGGAGCGTTGGCGGCGTCAGGCGGGTTGAGCTGCTGCCAGAGTTCGGCGGCGCCGGGGAAATCGGTGCCATCGGTGTCGGCCAGGGCTTCGGGGTCGTAGCGGGCCAGGCAGCCTTCACCGAGTGTGGGTGGGGGTGAGGCGGTGGGGTTGTTGCGGGTCTTGGCCATTGCGTATGCCTCAAGATAGTCGGGGGCGCCTTGCGCCCCCTTCGCCGGCAAGCCGGCTCCCACACCGACCGCATCGACCTCGAGCCATGTGCAAACCTGTGGGAGCTGGCTTGCCGGCGATGGGCTGCAAAGCAGCCCCAAGGCCATCAATCAAAAACTACAGTCTTGTTGCCATGCACCAGCACCCGGTCTTCCAGGTGATAACGCAGGCCACGGGCCAGCACCATCTTCTCCACATCACGGCCAAAGCGGACCATGTCGTCGATGCTGTCGGCATGGCTGACACGCACCACGTCCTGCTCGATGATCGGTCCGGCGTCCAGCTCTTCGGTGACGTAGTGGCAAGTCGCGCCGATCAGCTTCACACCACGCAGGGCGGCCTGGTGATACGGCTTGGCGCCGACGAACGACGGCAGGAAGCTGTGGTGGATGTTGATCACCTTTTCAGCATAGTCCTGGCACAGTTGCGGCGGCAGGATCTGCATGTAGCGGGCCAGCACCACCACGTCGGCGGCGTGCTCCTGCACCAGGCGCGACACTTCGGCAAAGGCCGGGGCCTTGTCCTTGGGGTCGACCGGTACATGGAAGAACGGAATACCGTGCCACTCGACCATGCTGCGCAGGTCGTTGTGGTTGGAGATCACGCAAGGGATCTCGCAGTCCAGTTCATCGGTGTGCCAGCGGTGCAGCAGGTCGGCCAGGCAGTGCGACTCGCGGCTGGCCATCAGCACCACGCGCTTTTTCTGCGCCGAGTCGGTAATGCGCCAGGTCATGGAGAACTCTTCGGCGATCGGCGCAAACGCCTCGCGGAAGGCTTCGATACCGAATGGCAGCGATTCGGCGCGGATTTCATGGCGCATGAAGAACCAACCGCTCTGCTCATCGGAGTGGTGGCTGGCTTCGTTGATCCAGCCATTGTACAAGGCCAGGAAATTACTGACTTTCGCCACGATGCCAACACGGTCGGGGCAGGCGATCACCAGACGATAGGTGCGCATGAGTGAGACTCCAGAACTTCGCAAAGGCGCTCATTCTAGCGGCCCGCCAGGAAAAACGCAGTATTGATCGCAGCGGCCGTGGCCTGTGTTCCTGACGAAATGCACTGCCAGCATTCTCTGACAGACATGACGAAATGCAGGGTTAATTGTAAATTTTTGTTCACGTAGAAAATGGTTGTCACAGCTTAGTTAACAGTTAATTGCCCAACAATATGTTTACTTGCGAGTATTGCCTGTCTATTATTGCCCCACACATTTCTGAACACGCATTAAGGAACACTCCATGTCCCTGATCAACGAGTACCGCGCTACCGAAGAAGCCATCAAGGAACTTCAGGCCCGCCTGGCCAACCTGTCGCAGGATGACAAGCTGAAGAAAGAACTGGAGTTCGAAGGCAAACTGCGCACACTGATGGGCGAGTACTCCAAGTCGCTGCGCGACGTGATTGCCCTGCTCGACCCAGAGTCGAAACTGAGCAAGGCACCTCGTGGTGCGGTCAAGACTACCGCCACCAAGCGTGCACGCAAGGTCAAGCAATACAAGAACCCGCACAACAATGAAGTGATCGAAACCAAAGGCGGCAACCACAAGACCCTGAAAGAATGGAAAGCCAAGTGGGGTGGCGATGTGGTTGAAAGCTGGGCGACCCTGCTGGACTGATTGTCCGCACACGCCTGCTGCTTATCGCAACAAGAACGCCGGCATATTGCCGGCGTTTTTGTTTGTCCGCGTTTTGTGTCAGCGCTCAGCCAATTGCAAACTGTGCCTGCAATTGCCGGACATGTACCTGCCACGCGTCCAGCACGCGCCGCCCCGCCTCGTCGGCGCCCTCCCAGGCCTGCTGCCGCGCCTGTTCGAAGTCGCCCAGCGTATTCGGCGCGCCCCAATGCGGGTCGCTCAGGCGCTGCTGGCAGAAGCTGAACCAGCGTTGCCGCTCTTCGCCGGTCAGGGTCTCGGGGAAGTTGCGCGCCCGATAGCGGAACAACAGTTCAGGCAGGCGCGGGTCATCGAACATCCACTGCCCACGGCCCAACTGCGCCGGTTCCAGTGCACGAACTTGCTCACATAAGCGGCGGTCACGGTCCCCCAGAAAACCGTCATACAACTGTTGTTCCGGGTCTTCACTCGGGGTGAAGTCTTCCTTGCCGTAGATGTGTTCCAGCTTGTCTTGCCATTGCGCCTGTTGCTTGGCCAATTCTTCGCCGCGCAATTGTAACAACGTCAAGTCCAGGCCCAACCGTTGTTGATCGGCCGGACGCAATACCGAAAGTGGCGCCAGTACCGGGCAGCGATTGATCTGCACCAGTTTGAGCGGCACGGGTAATTCGCCTTCGGCCAGTTCTTCATGGCGGGTATACAAACGCTGGCGTAGAACTTCAGCACTTTCCCGTAGTAACGGTAGGGTTTCCTGATGCAGGTCGCACACAATCAGTGCATTGCGATTACGCGGGTGCCAGGCCAGTGGCAATACGACACCAAGGTAATTGCGTGCCGCCGAGAAGCGCCCGGATATATGCACCAGTGGCTGCAACAAACGGATCTGCTCCATCACTTTATGCTTGCTGCGCAACTGGAACAGCCAGTCATACAACTTGGGCTGTTTCTGCCGGATCAGGCGGGCCAGGGCGATGGTTGCCCGCACGTCGGAAAGCGCTTCGTGGGCATGCCCATGGTCGATGCCATTGGCCTTGCTCAGCAGCTCCAGGCGCAGGCTGGTGCGCCCGTCCTGCTGCGGCCACTCGATGCCGTCCGGGCGCAATGCATAGGCCGTGCGTACGATGTCGATCAGGTCCCAGCGGCTGTTGCCACCCTGCCACTCTCGGGCATAAGGGTCGAAAAAGTTGCGGTACAGGCTGTAGCGGGTCACTTCGTCGTCGAAGCGCAGGGTGTTGTAGCCGGCGCCACAGGTACCAGGGTGCGCCAGCTGCGCATGCACCCGGGTCATGAACTCGGCTTCGCACAGGCCCTGCTCGGCCAGCAGTTGCGGGGTGATGCCGGTCACCAGGCAGGCGGCCGGGTGCGGCAGGATATCGTCGGAGGGCCGGCAATAAAGGCTGATCGGCTCGTCGATTTCGTTGAGGTCGAAGTCGGTGCGCACGCCGGCCACCTGCAGCGGCCGGTCGCAGCGCGGGTTGATGCCGGTGGTTTCGTAGTCGTGCCAGAAAATGCTGGAGGTCACGGGGTCGTCCTGTATCGAGGTCGACCCGATTCTAGCGCGATTCTGGCGCGACTCCAGCGAGCCTGGGCCCGAGGCTCAGGCAGAGGCGTTGGCGGGGCGGAAACTGAAATAGTCGCGCAACGAGCGGACGAATTCGTCGTACTCGCGGGGCGCCTGCAGCAGCATGAAGCCCGAATCGTAGTGCCCGGGCGTCTGGTCTTCGCGGCACCACAGGCAGCTGGCGGTAAGGTTGACGAATTGATGCCCGCCACCAACCAGCGGCAGGCGTAATTGCAGATCGTAGTCGGGCCCGACCAGCACAGGTAGCTGGCTTATCAGCATCAGCCCGTCTTCGGAGGCGTTGCCCAGCTGGCCGATGGCCTGGCCGGTAATGCGGTTGAACACCTTGAGAACACAAGGCAGCTGATGGCGTTCGATGTGGCGCTTGTTGAACATGATCGCAAGTGCAGTCCGTATCCGATGCCAGGAATACGTGGAACTGGCGGTTGTTGTAACAGCTGAGTTACAGATTAGCGCAGCACGCGCGGCAAATCCCGTGAAATAAATCACACCTTGGTGTTAACGCCAAGGTGCGGCGGTCACCGGGTTTGCCACGGCGGCTTCGGCGCCGCGCAAATGGCCGAGTTTCTCCAGGGTCTGCAGGCGTGCCTGGGCGCGATAGGCGTATTCATTGCCCGGGTACTGCTGAATCAGGTACTGGTAGGTCTGCGCCGCATCCACGTACAAGGCCTGGCGCTCCAGGCACTGGCCGCGCAGCAGCGACACCTCGGGGTGGATGAACGGTCGCGCACGGCTGGTGCGGTCGACCTGCGACAGCTCGAGCATGACCCGTGCGCAATCGCCACGGTCGTAGGCGCGGTAGGCATTGTTCAGGTGGTGGTCCATGGACCAGCGGGTGCAGCCGACGGCGCTGGCCGCCAGGGCTAAAACGATCAGGGCTCGCATGGGGGTCTCCTTTGATGCCAGTGTATCGGCCTTTGCCGGCAAATCTTCACACCCTTTTGCAAGGATACCCTGCCCGTTCAAATGCCACCCTGCCTTGGTCGCAGGTAGTGCAACGGAACAATGACTACAGCGAGATTCAGGAGTAGCCTTTCGCTGCGCTTCACTATAGGAGTCTGTGCATGAGCATCCGCCGTACCAAAATCGTCGCCACCCTTGGCCCCGCCAGCAACTCGCCGGAAGTGATCGAACAGCTGATCCTCGCCGGCCTGGACGTGGCACGCCTGAACTTCTCCCACGGCACTCCGGACGAGCACAAGGCCCGCGCGCGCCTGATCCGTGACATCGCCGCCAAGAACGGCCGCCATGTTGCACTGCTGGGCGACCTGCAGGGTCCGAAGATCCGCATCGCCAAGTTCGCCAACAAGCGCATCGAATTGAAGATCGGTGACAAGTTCACCTTCTCCACCGCCCACCCGCTGACCGAAGGCAACCAGGACATCGTCGGTATCGACTACCCCGACCTGGTCAAGGACTGCGGCGTTGGTGACGAGTTGCTGCTCGACGATGGCCGCGTGGTGATGCGCGTCGAGACCGCCACCGCAGATGCCCTGCACTGCGTGGTGATCATCGGTGGCCCGCTGTCGGACCACAAAGGCATCAACCGTAAAGGTGGCGGCCTGACCGCACCTGCCCTGACCGAGAAAGACAAGGCCGACATCAAGCTGGCCGCGGAAATGGACCTGGACTACCTGGCCGTGTCCTTCCCGCGTGACGCCAGCGACATGGAATACGCACGCAAGCTGCGTGACGAAGCTGGCGGCAGCGCCTGGCTGGTGGCCAAGATCGAACGCGCCGAAGCGGTGGCCGACGACGAAACCCTCGACAAGCTGATCCTCGCCTCCGACGCCGTCATGGTCGCCCGTGGCGACCTGGGCGTGGAAATCGGCGACGCCGAGCTGATCGCCATCCAGAAGAAGATCATCCAGCACGCCCGCCGCAACAACAAGGCGGTGATCGTGGCGACCCAGATGATGGAGTCGATGATCCAGAACCCGATGCCGACCCGTGCCGAAGTGTCCGACGTGGCCAACGCCGTGCTGGACAACACCGACGCGGTGATGCTGTCGGCCGAGAGTGCCGCCGGTGCCTACCCGATCGAAGCCGTCCAGGCCATGGCCCGCATCTGCCTGGGTGCCGAAAAGCACCCGACCAGCCAGAAGTCCAGCCACCGCCTGCACACCACCTTCGAGCGCTGCGACGAGAGCATCGCGCTGGCGGCCATGTACACCGCCAACCACTTCCCGGGCGTGAAGGCGATCATCGCCCTGACCGAGAGTGGCTACACCCCGTTGATCATGTCGCGCCTGCGTTCGCATGTGCCGATCTTCGCCCTGTCGCCGCACCGCGCCACCCAGGCCCGTGCCAACATGTTCCGCGGCGTGTACCCGATCGCCTTCGACCCGGCCTCGCTGCCGGCCGACAAGGTGAGCCAGGCAGCGGTCGACGAACTGCTCAAGCGTGGCCTGGTGGAGCAAGGTGACTGGGTAATCCTGACCAAGGGTGACAGCTACCACACCATCGGTGGCACCAATGGCATGAAGATCCTGCATGTCGGTGATCCGCTGGTCGGTTGATTCCGCCAAGGGGCCGCGCCATGGCCCCGTTCGCGGGCACGCCCGCTCCCACAGGGTTAGCAACAAGCCTGAGGCTAGCGCTGTACCTGTGGGAGCGGGCGTGCCCGCGAATGGGCCGGCACGATCAACACAAATGCCTCAGGCATGCTCGACAAACACATCGGCAAACACCTGCCCCCGCGGCACCCCGGCAATGAACAGCCGCCGGGCAAACCGCTCGACACTCCCCGGCGCCCCGCACACCAGCGCTATCGTCTGCCGCGATGACGGCCGCAACCCGGCCAACGCTTCATCCAGCTGCTCTGCCAGTACCAGCTCGACATTCACATCCGCCATCTCCCGCAACGGCTCGGCCAGATAATGCCCAACGCCCTCGCGCGCCACATGCATGACCCTGATTTCCCCTTGGTGCCCCTGCCGCAGAGCCTCGCGCAAGATGCCCCACAACGGCGCCAGCCCGGTCCCCGCCGCCAGCAACCACAGCGGCCGCTGCTGCCAGTCCGGGTCGTAATGCAAGGCCCCACCCCTTAGCTCGCCCAGGCGCAGCACATCACCCAGCTGCAAGCCACGGGCCTGGTCACAGAAGGCGCCGGGGCGCTGGCAGTCGATATGAAACTCGAGAAAATCATCTTCGCCCGGCAGGCTGGCCAAGGAGTAAGGCCGTGCCACCGCGCCATTCCACAGCACCACATGCTGCCCCGCCTGGTAACGCATTGCCCGTTCGGGCCGCAGCCGCACGCGCAGCACATCGCCGAACCAGTCCAGGGCACAGACCTGCGCAGGCACGCCATCCTGCTGCGGGTCGAACAGCGCCACGCGCAGGTCCTCGACTACCCGGCACTGGCAGGCCAGGCGCCAACCCTGGGCATGCTTGTCCTGTGCCAGGGCCTCGGGCATGGCATCCAGCGGTTGCCCGCCCAGGCAGTGCACCAGGCAGGCATGGCAACTGCCGGCGCGGCAACTGTAGGGCACATTCAGCCCGGCCTCGTTCAGGGCATCGAGCAGGTTGCTGCCGGTCGGCACCGCCCAGCGGCGCTCGCCCACGCAAAGTTCGGGCATTTTCAGCTATCTCTTCCAGCTCTTGAGTTTCTGGGGCCGCTTTGCGGCCCTTCGCCGGCAAGCCAGCTCCCACAGGTAATGTGCAGGCTTCAGGCCTGATGCAATCCTGTGGGAGCTGGCTTGCCGGCGAAGGGGCTGCAGGGCAGCCCCCTCCAAGCATCCTATCTCTACAACAAGTCAGCAAGAACAATGCCTGCCAGCTGCCGACCATGGTCCCAGACCGGCCGCAGGTGTGCCCGGCACGGATGCGCGCTATACTGCCGCGCCTTTTTCCGTCGGCCTGACCTGCCGGCGCCTTGCAAGGCGCTTCGACACGCTGGTCGGCACCGTCGAGCGCCGTAATGAATGTTCCCGTCTTTAAGAGGAGCGCGCTGCATGACCGTGATCAAGCAAGACGACCTGATTCAGAGCGTCGCCGACGCCCTGCAATTCATCTCGTACTACCACCCCGTCGATTTCATCCAGGCCATGCACGAGGCCTATCTGCGTGAAGAGTCGCCTGCTGCGCGCGATTCCATCGCCCAGATCCTGATCAACTCGCGCATGTGCGCCACCGGCCACCGCCCGATCTGCCAGGACACCGGTATCGTCACCGTGTTCGTGCGCGTGGGCATGGACGTGCGCTGGGACGGCGCCACCCTGAGCGTCGACGACATGATCAACGAAGGTGTGCGTCGCGCCTACAACCTGCCTGAAAACGTCCTGCGCGCTTCGATCCTGGCCGACCCGGCCGGTGCCCGCAAGAACACCAAGGACAACACCCCGGCAGTGATCCACTACTCCATCGTCCCCGGCGACAAGGTCGAGGTCGATGTCGCAGCCAAGGGCGGCGGCTCGGAGAACAAGTCGAAGATGGCCATGCTCAACCCGTCCGACTCGATCGTCGACTGGGTACTGAAGACCGTCCCGACCATGGGCGCTGGCTGGTGCCCGCCTGGCATGCTCGGCATCGGCATCGGCGGTACCGCCGAGAAGGCCGCCGTGATGGCCAAGGAAGTGTTGATGGAGTCCATCGACATCCACGAACTGAAAGCCCGTGGCCCGCAGAACCGCCTGGAAGAAATCCGCCTGGAGCTGTTCGAGAAGGTCAACCAGCTGGGCATTGGCGCCCAGGGCCTGGGTGGCCTGACCACCGTGCTCGACGTCAAGATCATGGACTACCCGACTCACGCCGCTTCGCTGCCGGTGTGCATGATCCCCAACTGCGCCGCCACCCGCCACGCCCACTTCGTGCTCGATGGCTCCGGCCCGGCCGAGCTGGAAGCGCCGTCGCTGGACGCCTACCCGGAAATCGTCTGGGAAGCCGGCCCGAGCGCCCGTCGCGTCAACCTCGACGCCATCACCCCGGAAGAGGTCGCCAGCTGGAAGCCGGGCGAAACCATCCTGCTCAACGGCAAGATGCTGACCGGCCGCGATGCCGCGCACAAGCGCATGGTCGAAATGCTCAACCGTGGCGAAGAGCTGCCGGTGGACCTGAAAGGCCGCTTCATCTACTACGTTGGCCCGGTCGACCCGGTCGGTGACGAAGTGGTAGGCCCTGCCGGCCCGACCACCGCCACCCGCATGGACAAGTTCACCCGCCAGATCCTCGAGCAGACCGGCCTGCTGGGCATGATCGGCAAGTCCGAGCGCGGCCCTGCCGCCATCGAAGCGATCAAGGACAACAAGGCCGTGTACCTGATGGCCGTCGGCGGTGCTGCCTACCTGGTGGCCCAGGCCATCCGCAAGTCGAAGGTCCTGGCCTTCGCCGAGCTGGGCATGGAAGCGATCTACGAGTTCGAGGTCAAGGACATGCCGGTGACCGTCGCCGTGGACAGCAACGGTGAGTCGGTACACATCACTGGCCCTGCCCTGTGGCAGAGCAAGATTGCCCAGAGCCTGGCAGTCGAAGTGAAGTAAGCCTGATGTAACAGCGGCGGCCTCTTCGCGGGCTTGCCCGCTCCCACAGGTACAGCGCAAGCCCGAGGGCTACGCGTTACCTGTGGGAGCGGGTTCACCCGCGAAGAGGCCGCCCCTGCTCTACACAATTCTTTCGAACTGCTCCGGCCAATCCCTTCGGGTAAATACCTGCCCTTCCCGCCTCACCCGCCGTACTTCCTCAAGGTCCACCTCACAGACCAGCCACTGACTGGTTGCAGGGCTCGATTCTTCACTCAAGGCCACCACCCCATCCCCCGGCATCCCATGATCCGGCGGCACGAACAGCCCTGCCCGGCCGATATTCTCGTCCAGCGCCGGCGACCAGGGCGCCAGCCCGACCGTGGGGCACTGCAACACCGCAATCTGGTTCTCCAGCGCCCGCGCCTGGGCACCGATACGCACCCGGTGGTAACCCGCCTCGGTGTCGGTACAGCTCGGGGCGAGGATCAGGTCGGCACCACCCTCGGCCAGGCGCCGCGCCAGCATCGGGAATTCGTTGTCGTAGCAGATCAGGATGCCCAGGCGCCCCAGTTCGGTGTCGAACACCTGCAACCCCTGGCCTGCGGCTATATCCCATTGCTCCCGTTCGAAACGGGTCATCATCAGCTTGTCCTGATAACCCAGCACGCCCTTGGGGCCGAACAGCCAGGCACGGTTGCGGTAGCGCCCATCGCTGTCCAGCACCGGTACGCTACCCGGTTGCAGGTAGATTCCCCAGCGCCGGGCAAGGCTCTCGCACAAGGCCCTCCAGGGCTCGATCAGCGGCTGGATACCGGCGATGGAGGCCTTCAGGTCACCCCGCTGCTCGGCACTCAGCTGCCCGCTGAGCACCAGCCCGGCGTACTCCGGCAACAGCAGCAGGTGGGCCCCCGCCTCCACCGCTTCGGCACACAGGCCTTGCAGGTGGTCGGCGTAGGCATCCCAGGTTTCATGCAGCTCGATGGCGTACTGGCAGGCCGCCAGACGGATCATATCGGCAGTTCCTTGAGCCAGAACGACATCAGCTTGTCGGAGCTTTCCTGCTCGTCCAGGTCGCGCCAGGCGTAGCTGGTGCGCAGCGACGGGTCGTGCAGGAAGCCGCGGTTACGCCAGAAGCCATGCAATGGCTTGTAGTCCGCTGGCCGCCGTGGATGCACGCCTGGCCGCTCGACCGCACAGAACGCGCAGTAGTCGAACTCGGCCAGCTTGTGGGCGTAGGACTCGCGCTCGATGAAAAAGCGCACCCCCAGGCCCTGGCCACGGTACTCGGGCAGTACCACCGATTCACCGAAGTAGTACACGCTGGCCGGGTCGCGCCCCTGGGCCAGGAACGGCTGCTGGAACTCGGGGGCGACATCCACCAGCGGCAGGCCGGTGGAGGCACCAACGACCTTGCCGTCGTCCAGTGCCAGCACCACCAGGCTGCGCCCGGAGCGGGCATAGGTGGCCAGGTAGTCGGCCTCGTACTCCGGGGTGCCGTCGTAAAGGTAGGGAAACTCGCGGAACACGGTAAGGCGCAGGCGAGCGAGGTCATCGATGTAAGGCGCGATAGCGGCGCCGTGCAACAGGCGTATTTCCATGCTTGGCGGTCGTTTTGTCGATGTGGATGACGCGCTCGGCTAAGCCGGGCTTGAGGGGAAACCCTATCATCCGGAGCAACGACCCGCCTTTTCCCTCCACGACAGGTATTGTTCCATGACCGCTACCGAACTGGTAAATGCTTACTACGCCGCCTTCAACGCTGGCGACATGCCGGCCTTTCTCGCCCTGCTCAGCGAGGATGTGATCCACGACATCAACCAGGGCGAGCGGCAGATGGGCAAGGCCCGGTTTGCAGCGTTCATGGACAAGATGAACCGCTGCTACCGCGAGCGCCTGGCCGATATCGTGGTGATGCAGAACGCCGACGGCAGCCGCGCGGCGGCGGAGTTCACCGTGCATGGGGAATATCTGGCCGATGACGAAGGGTTGCCGGCGGCCAACGGGCAGACCTATGTACTGCCGGCGGGGGCGTTCTTCTATATCCATTGCGGGAAGATTGCCCGGGTGACCAACTACTACAACCTCAATGACTGGGTCGAGCAGGTGGCCTGATTAGAGTGTATTGCCTGTACTGGCCTCTTCGCGGGCACGCCCGCTCCCACAGGGATCCCACACGACTTGAGAGCAGTGAGGTACATGTGGGAGCGGGCATGCCCGCGAAGAGGCCCTGTCAGGCAATACGGGTACCAAGCACCTTGAGGAATGCCGCCAACCACGCCGGATGCGCAGGCCATGCCGGTGCCGTCACCAGGTTGCCGTCCACATGCGCCTGGTCCACCGCGATATCGATGAATGTCCCGCCCGCCAAGCGCACTTCCGGGGCGCACGCCGGGTACGCACTGCATTCGCGCCCTTCCAGCACGCCGGCCGCCGCCAGCAACTGGGCACCATGGCATACCGCCGCGATCGGCTTGCCGGCCTGGTTGAATGCGCGCACCAGCTCTAGGACCTTTTCATCCAGGCGCAGGTACTCCGGTGCACGTCCACCCGGGATCAGCAACGCGTCGTAACCCTCGGCACGCACCCGCACGAAATCGTAGTTCAGGGCAAAGTTGTGCCCCGGCTTTTCGCTGTAGGTCTGTTCGCCCTCGAAATCATGAATCGCGGTACGCACGGTCTGCCCCGCGACCTTTTCCGGGCATACCGCATGCACCGTGTGCCCGACCATGCTCAGCGCCTGGAACGGCACCATGACTTCGTAATCTTCGACGTAGTCGCCGACCAACATGAGAATTTTCTTCGCCGTCATCGCACCCACTCCTTCGATTGCCTTGAGACAGTCACTGCACGATAGCCGGTCTCAGTCGCGACGGTCGAGCAAGTTGACCACCAACCGGTCCAGCCAACCCCACAACCGCTGCTTAACCCGGCGCCACAGCGGCCGGGCATTCCAGTGGCCCAGGTCGACCACCTCGCTCAAGGCGAAATCACGCTCGAAACTGGCCTGCACGGCAGCCGTCAGCGGCGGGTCGAGTGCCTCGATATTGGCCTCGAGGTTGAAGCGCAGGTTCCAGTGATCGAAGTTGCATGAGCCGATACTGACCCAGTCGTCGATCAGCACCATCTTCAGGTGCAGGAAACACGGCTGGTACTCATAGATGCGCACCCCGGCGCGCAACAGACGCGGGTAATAGCGGTGCCCGGCGTAACGTACAGAGGGGTGATCGGTGCGCGGCCCGGTCAGCAGCAGCCGCACATCGACCCCCTTGCCGGCAGCCCGGCGCAGCGACCGGCGCACGCTCCAGGTCGGCAGGAAGTAAGGCGTGGCCAGCCACACTCGCTGCTTGCCGCTGTTGATCGCCCGCACCAGCGAATGCAGGATGTCCTGGTGCTGGCGGGCGTCGGCATAGGCCACCCGGCCCATGCCCTGCCCCTGCGCAGGCACCTTGGGCAGGCGCGGCAGGCCAAAGCCCTCGGCGGGGCGCCAGGCGGTGCGACGGTTGTTGGCGTGCCACTGGCGGTCGAACAGCAACTGCCAGTCGCTTACCACCGGCCCCTGCATCTGCACCATCACCTCGTGCCATTCACTGGTCGCCTCGCCCGGTGTCCAGAACTCGTCGGTGACGCCCGTGCCGCCCACCACTGCCCAGCGCTCGTCCACCAGCAGCAACTTGCGGTGATCGCGGTACAGGTTGCGCAGGCCACGTTTCCAGCGCAGGCGGTTGTACCAGCGCAGGTACACACCTGCGTCCAGCAGGCGCTGACGCAACTGGCTGTTGAAAGCCAGCGAGCCATAATCGTCGAACAGGCAGCGCACCCGCACGCCACGTCGGGCAGCCTGCTCCAGCGCTTCGACCACCGCATCCGCGCAGTCACCGGCCTCGACCAGGTACAGCTCCAGGTCGACCTGGAACTCGGCGCGCATGATCGCCAGGAGCATGCGCGGAAAAAACTCGGGGCCGTCGATCAGCAGTTCGAACTGGTTGCCATCCCGCCAGGGAAAGACCGGCCCGGGCATGTCAGCGGGCGGTGAAGATCAGCACCGCGCTAACCGGCACCGACGGGTTGATGGACTTGAGCCCGGCGAGCTTGCGCAGGCGTTGCAGCCCCGGCAGCAGGCCGAAATCCTCGGCGCGCAGCACAAGGGGCTCAAGGGTCACCACCTGGAAGCGTCGCTCGTCCAGGCGGGTGGCCAGCAGCAGGGCGTTGTAGCTGTGCGACTGGCCATGCAGGGTCACGGTCAATGGCAGGCGCAGTTCGATCTGGGCACCGTTGGCCAGATCGTTGATCGGCCGCAGGTCCAGTTGCGCCTGCACCTTGGCTTCGGCAAAGCGCTCGACCTCGAACAGGTCCTCGCGCATGCGTTCATCACGCAGCGGAATACCGCTGCTCACCGAGTCCATCTCGATGCTCAACCCGGCCACACCCTTGCGGTCGACCGTGCCATGCAGCACCAGGAAGCGGTGCACTTCGGCGGTGTTACCGTTCTTGCCGGTAATGAACGAAAGGCGCGAAGACTCGCCATCGAGGTGCCAGTTGGCATGGGCGGGCAGGCAAAAAGCCAGCAACAAGGCGGGCAGCAGGCGGGGCAGCTTGAACATGACAGATCTCGTGAAACCAGGCCGCCAACCTTACCCGCCCGCCTTCACGGCAGCAAGCGGCAGCCCTCGCGCGGGCCTTGCCAGGCGGCCTGGTTACGTCGGCCCAGGCCTTCGGCGGTGACCTGCCGCTGTTGGCTATCTTCCTCCAGCAGGCTCAGCGGCAGCCATTGCTTCACGTAGCCTTGGCAATACGCCGGCTCGAACCCCATGACGAAGCGGCACGAGCAATATTCCTTGGCCGAGTAGGCCGAAAGGATACCGGGGAAGTCCGCCAAGGCCTGGCGCTCGTGCCAGGCCCAGTACACCAGCCCCAGCAACACCACCAGCAGCACCCGCTTCATGCCCCCTCCCCGGCCAGCGCCGCGAGTATCCGCTTGAGCAGTTCGTCGTGCTGGTAGCTGCCGTCGCGGTCATCGGCGTAACGCACGATCACCAGCTTTTGCGCGGGCAGCACGTACAGCGCCTGGCCCCAGTGGCCAAGGGCGGCATAGGTGTCTGCGGGCGCACTCGGCCAAGGCCGTGCAGCGCCGGCCAGCGGCTGGTTGAGCCACCAGTGGCCACCGGGGTTGGCCTCGCCGGGCAGCGCTTGGGCCGCGGCAAACGGCGTGCGGTTGAAAGCCACCCAGGGCTTGGGCAGCAATTGCCGATCCTGCCAGCGCCCGTCGCGCTGCATCAGCAGGCCGATGCGCGCCAGGTCGCGAGCGCTGAGGTACAGGTAGGACGAACCCACGTAGGTACCCGCGCGGTCCCGCTCCCATACCGCGCTGTCGATCCCCAACGGGGTGAACAGTGCATGCCAGGGGTAGTCGGCGTACTGACCGGCATCGAGCATGCCGCGCAACGCGGCGGCCAGCAGGTTGCTGTCGCCACTGGAATAGAGAAACCGCTGGCCCGGGCTGGCCACCGCTTCCCGCGCCGCCGTATAGGCCGCCATGTCCTCGCGGCCACGGGTATACAGCATGGCCACCTCCGAGGACTTGAGCGGGGCGTACTCGTAGTCTTCCTGCCAGTCCAGGCCGCTGGCCCAATGCAGCAGATCGGCCATGCGCACGCCGGGATGGGCGTGCATGGCCGGGTAGAAGCGGGTGACCGGGTCCTGCAGCTGGAAGCGGCCTTCGCCCTGGGCTACGCCCAATAGCGTGGCGAGTACGCTCTTGCTGATCGACCAGGTCAGGTGGGCGGTGACGGCGGTGCTGGGGGCGGCGTAGCGTTCGTGGAGGATGCGGCCGTCGCGGATGATCAGCAGGGCGTCGGTGCGGATGCCGCTGCGTTCGGGGGTGGTGTGTGTGGGGAAGGCGTAGGCGTCGACGGCTTGCCAGTCGAGGGGGGCAGGGTCGTCATGCCAGTCAGGGTCAGGCCAGACCTCAGCCTTGGCAGGGGCCATGGCCATGCAAAAAAAAAAGCAGCAGACCTTTCAGCATCCCAGTACAGGCTCGCGTTTTTGGGGCTGCCTTGCAGCCCTTCGCGGGCCCGCCCGCTCCCACAGGGATCGCACCATTCATGGGGTAGGCGACATACCTGTGGGAGCGAGCAAGCCCGCGAAGGGCCGCAAAGCGGCCCCAGGATTCATCGGATCACACAAACCTATCAGGCATTCATGACAATCCCGCAGCAGCCCAAGCCTTGTTCAGCCGCTTCTCCCGCGCCGCCGCCGCCAGCGCCATCACCCCCTGGTCACGCTGCCAGATCTGCGCCCACTGCGCCGGCCCCGCCGCCAACGCAGCATCGATCTCCCCTCGCAGCGCCTGGAACTGTGCAAACAATCCCCCC
The DNA here is from genome assembly GCF_002453565.1 of Pseudomonas sp. UBA6753. NCBI lineage: Bacteria > Pseudomonadati > Pseudomonadota > Gammaproteobacteria > Pseudomonadales > Pseudomonadaceae > Pseudomonas > Pseudomonas sp. UBA6753. The sequence continues at coordinate 244,854 of NZ_DKHD01000032.1, forward strand.
AGCAACAAATGGCAGCCAACGCTATCGGCGCACTGCCGGCTACCTTCGGCACACCCGGCCAGCAGCCCAAGCAACTGCAGGCGCAGGGCCTGCGGCCAGGCGCACTCCTGCCCCACGCCATACAGCCAGGCCGTCAACGCCGTAAGCACATACAAGTCCTCCAGCGAACGGAACGGCTTCACATAGGCATCCCAACCATCACCGGCCAGTAGCTCGCACGCCGCCTGCTCCAGCACCAGTCGCCCATGGCCCACCTCCGGCATCAGCGGCAGGGTCGGCAGCGCTTCCAGCGTCACACCTGGCTCCCCGGGGTAGACCACCGCCAGGTTCAACTGTGGCGCCGCGCCCGTCGCCTCGCAGCGCGCCGCCACCAGCAACCATTCCGCCTCCAGGCCGGCAGTGACGAAGTCCTTGCTGCCGGTCAGCCGCAAGCCGTCCAGGCGCGTGCGCATGTCCGCCGGCCGCACGCTGCGCCGCTCGGTGGCGCACAGGGCACCGAGGCTCGGTGGAGCACTGGGCCACAGCACGCGCAAGGCGGCCTGGTAGCCGACCAGGAAGGCCAGGCCCGGGGTGGCCATCGCGCGCCCGCCGCGCACCGCCAGTTCGAACGGGGCAACCGGGCCAAGGCGCTCGAGCAGCGCGGCATAGGTTTCGCCCAGGGTGCCCGCCAGCGCTTGGCGAAGCGGGTCGTTGAGTCGTTGCAACCAGGCCATCGGTCGGCTCCTTGCTGAGGGGCTTTCAGTTGAGGCTCAGGGGATGTCACGCAAGCATCACCAAAGATTCACAGGGGTGACACCCCATCTACCTAGGCTGACTTTGCACAACAAAGCCGACCGGCCGCAACCCTTCATGGCTGGCTTATGGAGACTCGTAATGACTCGGATCGCTCACGCTGGCGACAACAGCACCGAACGCCGTCTGCAAGCCGAACGCCTGGTTGGCGCCGCGGCCCTGCAGGAAGCCCAGGCCCTGCGCTACAAAGTGTTCAGCGCCGAATTCAAGGCCAAGCTCAAAGGAGCCGAGCAAGGCCTGGACATGGACGACTACGACGTGCACTGCCGCCACATTGGCGTACGCGACCTGAGCACTGGCGAGCTGGTTGCCACCACCCGCCTGCTCGACCATCAGGCCGCCAGCAGCCTGGGCCGCTTCTATAGCGAAGAGGAATTCAGCCTGCACGGCCTGTTGCAGCTGCAGGGCCCGATCCTGGAGCTGGGCCGCACCTGCGTAGCCCCCGATTACCGCAACGGCGGCACCATCGCCGTGCTCTGGGGCGAACTGGCCGAAGTGCTCAACGAAGGCCGCTACAGCTACCTGATGGGCTGCGCCAGCATCCCCATGCAGGATGGCGGGGTGCAGGCCCACGCGGTGATGCAGCGCCTGCGTGACCGCTACCTGTGCACCGAGCACCTGCGCGCCGAGCCGAAGAACCCGTTGCCCAACCTGGCCCTGCCGAACAACGTCATCGCCGAAATGCCACCGCTGCTCAAGGCTTACATGCGCCTGGGCGCGAAGATCTGCGGCGAGCCGTGCTGGGACGAAGACTTCCAGGTGGCCGATGTGTTCATCCTGCTCAAGCGCGACGAACTGTGCCCACGCTACGCCCGCCACTTCAAGGCAGCGGTCTGATGCCGAAGCTGCGGGTAATGGCCCGCCTGACTCGACTGCTGCTGGTACTGCTGCTGGGCATGCTGATGGCCAGCGTGATCGCCCTGGGCGAACGCCTGGGGTTCAAGGCGCCCATCGAGCGCCGCCAGCGCTGGACCTGCCTGTTCATGAAGCGCCTGGTCGCGGCCCTGCCCTTCGATGTGCGGGTGGTCGGCGAGCTGCCGCAGCGGCCGATGCTGTGGGTCAGCAACCACGTGTCCTGGACCGATATCCCCCTGCTCGGCATGCTGCTGCCGCTGTCGTTCCTGTCCAAGGCCGAAGTGCGCCACTGGCCGGTGGCCGGCTGGCTGGCGGAAAAGGCCGGCACCCTGTTCATCCGCCGTGGCGGGGGCGACAGCCAGCGCCTGCGTGAACAGATCGCCGGGCAGCTGGGCCTTGCCCGGCCGCTGCTGATCTTCCCGGAAGGCACCACCACCAGCGGCCGTACCCTGCGCACCTTCCATGGTCGCCTGCTGGCAGGCGCCATCGACCGTGGCGTGGCGGTGCAGCCGGTCGCCATCCAGTACCTGCGCGATGGCCAGATCGACCCGATTGCACCGTTCATTGGTGACGATGACCTGGTGTCGCACCTGATGCGCCTGTTTGCCCTGCCGCGGGGCGAGGTATGCATTCACCTGCTGCAGCCGATCGGCAGCGTGGGCAAGGAGCGAGCGGTGCTGGCGTTGCAGGCGCAGCAGGCGATTCACCTGGCGTTGTTCGGGGTTGAAGAAGTTGAGCTGGCGTCACGGCGGCAGGCGCGGGCTGCCTGAATTCTTGCACTGCCAGTACCGGCCTCTTCGCGGGCTTGCCCGCTCCCACAGGGCCCGCGCATATCTTGAGAACTGCGCCAACCTGTGGGAGCGGGCAAGCCCGCGAAGAAGCCAGCGCAGGACTAACTGCCAGACAACCGGCCAGCCGCTGCAAACGCCTGCAACTGTGGATAAAACTCCCTGAAGTCCGCCAGCAATGGCTCGTACAGCCGCTCCAGCTCCCCCATCACCCCAACCATCCCCTCCGGCCGCGACAAGCGCCGGGCAATGCCGTTGAACACCTGCTCCAGCGTGGCAAAGTCGCCATACGCCCCCAGCCAGTCATCCGCCGCCATGAACGGCGCAATCCGCGCCAGCCGCCCCGGCAACTCGGGCTCCGCCAGCAACACCCGATAAAAGTCCCCGGTGAACTGCGCCAGCGGCTGCTCGGCATAATCCCGCCAATGCCGGGCCAGGCAATGGTCGAAAAACACATCCAGAACAATGCCGGCAAAGCGCCGCCGCTCCCGCGGAAAGCGCGCCAGTGCCGCCAGCACCAACGGATGCTGGTCGGTATAGCTGTCGATATGCCGGTGCAGCCGGATGGCCGCCTCCAGCGCAGGCGGGAAGCGCCCTTCCAGCGAGCCTTTGACGAAGTCGCCATACAGGCTGCCAAGCAGTTGTTGCGGCGCCGGGCCGCCAAGGTGCAGGTGTGCGAGGTAGTTCATGAGCGCAGTCTAGCACCGCCGCCCCCTATATCGTTATAACGCGATATAGCGATTCGTGCTCAGCTCAGAACCTCTTCATATTTGTATATCGGGAATCCACGATTTACATTTCGCCCTATCGCGATATACCGCTACAACGAGCCTCAACCCATGCCTCTCGATCTCGACGAAATCATAAAAGCGCTGGCCCACCCGGTCAGGCGAGAAATCCTCAGCTGGCTGAAGGACCCGGCAACGCAATTCCCCGACCAGTACCACAGCACCGAGAACGGTGTGTGTGCCGGGCAGATCGACCAACGCTGCGGCCTGTCGCAGTCGACCGTCTCCGCCCACCTGGCCACCCTGCAGCGCGCCGGGCTGATCAGCAGCCAGAAGATCGGCCAATGGCACTTCTTCAAACGAAACGAAGCCACTATCCAGGCGTTTCTCGAACAACTGCGCCAAGCACTCTGAACAGGCAGGTAACCGTCATGACCACGCTTTTCGATCCGATCACCCTGGGCGACCTGCAACTGCCCAACCGCATCATCATGGCCCCGCTCACCCGCTGCCGGGCCGACGAAGGCCGCGTGCCCAATGCGCTGATGGCCGAGTACTACGTGCAGCGCGCCAGCGCCGGGCTGATCCTCAGCGAGGCGACCTCGGTCAGCGCCATGGGCGTCGGCTACCCGGATACCCCTGGTATCTGGAACGACGAGCAGGTGCGTGGCTGGAACAATGTGACCAAGGCCGTGCATGCCGCTGGCGGGCGCATCTTCCTGCAACTGTGGCACGTTGGCCGCATCTCCCACCCCAGCTACCTGAACGGCGAGCTGCCGGTGGCCCCCAGCGCGATCCAGCCCAAGGGCCATGTAAGCCTGGTGCGCCCGCTCAGTGACTACCCCACCCCACGCGCGCTGGAAACCGAAGAAATCATCGACATCGTCGAGGCCTACCGCAGCGGTGCCGAGAATGCCAAGGCTGCCGGTTTCGATGGCGTGGAGATCCACGGTGCCAACGGCTACCTGCTCGACCAGTTCCTGCAGAGCAGCACCAACCAGCGCACCGACCGCTACGGCGGCTCGCTGGAAAACCGTGCGCGGCTGCTGCTGGAAGTGACCGATGCGGCCATCGAGGTGTGGGGCGCAAACCGCGTGGGCGTGCACCTGGCGCCGCGTGCCGATGCCCATGACATGGGCGATGCCGACCGTGCCGAAACCTTTACCTACGTGGCCCGTGAGCTGGGCAAGCGGGGTATTGCCTTCATCTGCTCACGGGAAAAGGAAGCCGATGACAGTATCGGCCCGCTGATCAAAGAGGCGTTCGGTGGCCCGTACATCGTCAATGAGCGGTTTGACAAGGCCAGTGCCAATGCAGCCCTGGCCAATGGCAAGGCCGACGCCGTGGCGTTTGGCGTGCCGTTCATCGCCAACCCTGACCTGCCGGCGCGGTTGGCGGCGGATGCGCCGTTGAACGAGGCGCGGCCGGAGACTTTCTATGGCAAGGGGCCGGTGGGGTACATCGATTATCCGCGGTTGTGATTCAGGGCCATTCGCGGGCACGCCCGCTCCCACAGGTACAGCGACAAGCTTGAAGATTGTGCTGCCCCTGTGGGAGCGGGCGTGCCCGCGAAGAAGGCTCAGGTGATCTCACGGGCGGGCATTGATCTGCTGCTGCAGGTTCTGGATCTGGCTCTGCAAGGTATTCAGGTTGCGGGTCGTCTGCGCCCGGAAGGCGTCGAATTCCTGCACCGAAGCACCACTGGACGCCGCCGCGGCCGGGCGGTTGTCGATCTGGCTCTTGAGCACCAGGATGTCCTGCTCCAGGTCCTGGATGGCAGCGCTCGGGTTACCCTGCTTCTTCAGCGCCGCCACCTCGCTGCCCAGGCTCTTGAGCTGCCCGTCCAGCTTGGCGCCATCAGCCTGCGCGGCCTTCAGCGCAGCAATCTGTTCGTTCAGGCCCTTGAACTGCGTATCCAGCTTGCCACCATCGACCTGCCCCGAGCGCAACGCGGCCAGCTCGCCATTCACTGCCTTCAGTTGCGCCTGCAACTGGCTCTGCAGCTCGGTCACGGCCTTCTGCTGTTCACGGGTATCGGCCAGCACCTGCTCCAGGCGCTTGCCCAGGTCGCCGGTCTGCCCGGCCACACCCTTCTGCAACTGGCGCAGCTGCAGCTTCAACGCCTCGCTGTTGGTAGTGGCGCCGGATTCGCTGGCCGCCACCTTGCCGCTGATCGCCTGCAGGCGCCCGGCAGCCTCTTCGCTGATGCGGGCGAAGCTTTCCTGGGTCGCCACCAGTTGCTGCTCCATCAGCGAGATCTGCTGGAAGCTCCACCAGCCAAGGCCCGCCAAGGCGATGAACGAGGCCCCGAGCAATGCCCATAGCGGCGCGGTGCTGGCACCGCGAGCGGCTTTCTGGCGGCTGCGCACCACGTGCGCCGGCATCAGTTCGTCATCGTCATGGGTGCCGGCCCTCAGGGTAGGCACATCATCGTAGTCATCGTGAGCATGGTTACGCATGGATACATTCAACCGCGGTAGTCGCAAAGAGGCACGAGTATAAACCGCCAGCGCGGCGCGTTGATGACCATTGTCAGCCGAGCGGCTTCACTGCCCCGGCGGCTGGTGCTTCCACCAGGCACAGAATTCATCCAGCGCCGTCCACAGGCTGACCTTGGGCTGGTAGTCCAGGTACTGCCGGGCGCGGCTGATATCCAGGGTGAAATCGCGACTCATCACCTGCATCCCCAGACGCGAAAGGGTCGGTTGCGGGCGCCCCGGCCACAACATGCAGGCCGCCTCGTTCAGCGCGGCCAGGCTGTAGGCCAGGCCGTAGGAGCGGTACCGGGTAACCTGCGGCAACTGCATCTGGCGCATCACGTAGTTGACCACGTCCCACAGCGGCAGCGGCTGGCCGTTGCTGATGTTATAGGCCTGGCCCAGCGCCCGGTCGTCAGCGAACAGGGCACTGAGCAGCGCTTCGTTGAGGTTGTGCACGCTGGTGAAATCGACTTTGTTCAGGCCGTTGCCGATGATCGCCACACGCCCCTTGCGCTGCATCTGCATCAGCCGCGGGAAGATACTGGCATCGCCGGCGCCGGTGACGAAGCGCGGGCGCAGCGCCAGCACCTCGAGGCCGAACTCCTGGGCACCGAACACTTTCTGCTCGGCCATGTGCTTGGTCTGCCCGCAGTGGTCATGGAAGCGGCGCGGCACCTGGTCTTCCCGGAGGTCCAGGCGCGAGCGGCCATTGAAGTAGATCGACGGCGACGACAGGTGTACCAGCCGCCGTACGTGCTCCTTCAAGCAGCCCTCGACCACGTTTTCGGTGACCACCACATTGCCTTGATAGAAGTCCTGGTAGCGCCCCCAGTTGCCCACTGCGCCGGCGCAGTGCACCACCGCCTCGACGCCCTGGCACAGGCGGCGGGCCAGCTCGGCATCACCCAGGTCGCCGGGGATGAACTGGGCGCCGCGCTTGACCAGGTGCTCGACCCCTTCGGCTCGACGGCCGCTGACCCGCACGTCCAGGCCCTGCTCCAGGGCAAAGCGCGCAAAGCGCCCGCCAATGAAGCCACTCGCGCCGGTGACCAGAATTCGCATGTAAGACTCCGTCTTGCCAGATTTCAGATGCAACTGACGCCAGCCGTGGCTACAAGGGCACCAGCCATTGCCGTGCGGTGTGCCGCAGGTGGTCGGTCAGTTGCGCGAGCAGTTGCCCGCCATTGCGCCAATGATGCCAGTACAGCGGCACATCGATGGGGGTATCGCTGCAGATTTCCACCAACTGGCCGCTGGCCAGTTGCTCGCGAGCCTGCAGTTCCGGCACCAGGCCCCAGCCCAGGCCGGCTTCGGTCATGCGCAGGAAGCCTTCGGACGACGGGCACAAGTGGTGCAGGAAGCCATCCTCGATGCCCAACGATGCCAGGTAGCGGTGTTGCAGGAAGTCGTCCGGGCCGTAAACGATCGCCGGGGTACGGGCCAGGCGGCTGGCAGCGAAGCCCTGCGGAAAATGCCGCGCCATGAACCCGGGGCTGGCCAGCGCCCGGTAGCGCATGGCGCCCAGCGGCAGGCTGCGCGCGCCGGCCACCGGCCGCTCGCTGCCACACAGGCAAGCCGCCACTTCGCCCGCACGCATGCGTTTCAGGCCCACTTCCTGGTCTTCCACCACCAAGTCGGTCAGCACGTTCTGCTGTGCGCAGAAGTTGCCCACTGCGCCGGCCCACCAGGTAGCCAGGCTGTCGGCGTTGAGGGCGATGCGCAGGCGCTCCGGCATGCCCTCCTCGTCCAGCGCCGGTACCTGGCGCTGCAGGTCGCGCTCGAGCAGGCGCACCTGCTGCACATGGTTGAGCAACTGGCGGCCGACTTCGGTCGGGCTTGGTGGTGTGGCACGCACCAGCACCGGCTGGCCGACCCGCGCCTCGAGCAGCTTGATGCGCTGGGAGATGGCCGACTGCGACAAGCCCAGCACCTGCGCCGCGCGTTCGAAACCGCCCTGCTCGATCACCGCGGCAAGGGCGGCCAGCAGCTTGTAGTCGAACATCGATTTTCCTAATGACGGATCAGCTCTATTTGTTTTTCTTATACAGCGTGGTTCATCACAATGACCAGCATCTTTTGGACTCTTTGGAGAGCACGCCATGTGGCAAAGCTATCTCAACGGCATGCTCGTGGCCTTCGGCCTGATCATGGCCATCGGTGCACAGAACGCCTTCGTCCTCGCCCAGAGCTTGCGTCGCGAGCATCATTTGCCGGTGGCGGCACTGTGCATCGTCTGTGACGCCATCCTGGTGGCGGCCGGAGTGTTCGGCCTGGCCACCGTGCTGGCGCACAACCCGACGTTGCTGGCGGTCGCCCGCTGGGGCGGTGCGGTGTTCCTGATCTGGTACGGCGCCAAGGCTTTGCGCAGCGCCTGCTCCAGGCAGAGCCTGCAGCACCAGCAAGGCCAGGGTGCGCGCTCACGCCGCGCGGTACTGCTCAGCGCCCTGGCGGTGACCCTGCTGAACCCGCACGTGTACCTCGACACGGTGCTGCTGATCGGCTCGCTGGGCGCCCAGCAGGCTGCGCCTGGCGCCTACGTGGCCGGCGCTGCCAGCGCCTCGCTGCTGTGGTTCTCGACCCTGGCGATCGGTGCCGCCTGGCTGGCACCGTGGCTGGCTCGGCCGGCGACCTGGCGCATGCTCGACCTGATGGTGGCGGTGATGATGTTCGCGGTGGCGGCGCAGTTGATCTTCAACTGACAACCAGGGCCCTATCGCCGGCAAGCCAGCTCCCACAGGGACATCACCAGGCCTGAGGTCGGTGATATCCCTGTGGGAGCTGGCTTGCCGGCGATGAGGCCCTTGCAGGCAATAGCTGACGCCACTGGTCGGCACGCCCCGACCGCTCTGGAACCTCTATTCCCTATCTTTGTTGCGTGGTTATGCGCCGGGCCCGGTGCTATGATCCAGCCCTTGCGTCGCAAAGAGTACAAACTCGCCGACGCTCATCGGGCCGCCCGTGATCGGCCTTGCGCAAACCGCAAACAGACCTGAATCAGGAGATCCACCATGGCTTTTGAATTGCCGCCGCTGCCGTACGCCCACGATGCCCTGCAGCCGCACATCTCCAAGGAAACCCTGGAGTATCACCACGACAAGCACCACAACACCTATGTCGTGAACCTGAACAACCTGGTCCCAGGCACCGAATTCGAAGGCAAGACCCTGGAAGAGATCGTCAAGAGCTCTTCGGGCGGCATCTTCAACAACGCCGCTCAAGTCTGGAACCACACCTTCTACTGGAACTGCCTGGCACCAAACGCCGGTGGCCAGCCGACCGGTGCCCTGGCTGACGCCATCAACGCCGCTTTCGGTTCCTTCGACAAGTTCAAGGAAGAGTTCACCAAGACTTCGGTTGGCACCTTCGGTTCCGGCTGGGGCTGGCTGGTGAAGAAGGCTGACGGTTCCCTGGCCCTGGCCAGCACCATCGGCGCCGGCTGCCCGCTGACCAGCGGCGACACCCCGCTGCTGACCTGCGACGTCTGGGAACACGCCTACTACATCGACTACCGCAACCTGCGTCCGAAGTACGTCGAGGCGTTCTGGAACCTGGTCAACTGGGCCTTCGTTGCCGAGCAGTTCGAAGGCAAGACCTTCAAGGCCTGAGTCATTCAGCCCTGAACGAAAAACCCGGCCCGGTGCCGGGTTTTTTTATGCCTGTACCGGCCTCTTCGCGGGCACGCCCGCTCCCACAGGGATAGCATCAGGTCCACAGGCGGCGCCCTACCTGTGGGAGCGGGCGTGCCCGCGAAGGGGTCACCACAGATTTCACCTTCAACCCACCAGCAAAGGCTTGCTCAGCCCGCATAGCACGCTAACATCAAACCTCTGGAAGATTGTTACAGCGCATTCAAGTTGCGGGGTCAGGCAACCGATACACTTCTGATGGTCGGCCGATAGTGTATCGTCATCGTTGATGGCAAAATGATGCCATGCGCATGGATTAAGGAAACCCCATTGAAGCTGGAATTGCGGAACAGCTTGTCGGTCAAGTTGCTCAGGGTCGTGCTGCTGTCGGCGCTAGCGGTCGGTGTCGTGCTCAGCTGTGCGCAAATCGTCTACGACACCTACAAGACCCGCCAGGCCGTGAACAACGATGCCCAGCGCATCCTCGACATGTTCCGCGACCCCTCGACCCAGGCGGTATACAGCCTCGACCGCGAAATGGGCATGCAGGTGATGGAAGGCCTGTTCCAGGACGAATCGGTACGCATGGCCTCCATCGGCCACCCCAACGAAACCATGCTGGCGGAAAAGTCCCGCCCGCTGCAGGACATGTCCATGCGCTGGCTGACCGACCTGATCCTCGGCCAGGAACGTACCTACACCACGCAACTGGTCGGCCGCGGCCCCTACAGCGAATACTACGGCGACCTGAGCATCACCCTGGACACCTCGTCCTACGGCGAAGACTTCCTGATTAACGCCGTGATCATCTTCATCTCTGGAGTGCTGCGGGCCCTGGCCATGGGCCTTGTACTGTACCTGGTCTACCACTGGCTGCTGACCAAACCGCTGTCGAAGATCATCGAGCACCTCACCCAGATCAACCCCGACCGCCCAAGCCAGCACCAGCTGCCGCTGCTCAAGGGCCACGAGAAGAACGAGCTGGGCCTGTGGGTAAATACCGCCAACCAGCTGCTGGCCTCGATCGAGCGCAACACCCATCTGCGCCACGAGGCGGAAAACAGCCTGCAACGCATGGCCCAGTACGACTTCCTCACCGGCCTGCCCAACCGTCAGCAGCTGCAGCAGCAACTGGACAAGATCCTCGTCGACGGCGGCCGCCTGCAACACCGCGTGGCGGTACTGTGCGTAGGCCTGGACGACTTCAAGGGCATCAACGAGCAGTTCAGCTACCAGGTCGGCGACCAGCTGCTGCTGGCCCTGGCCGACCGCCTGCGCGCCCACAGTGGCCGCCTGGGCGCCCTGGCACGCCTGGGTGGTGACCAGTTCGCCCTGGTGCAGGCCAATATCGAGCAGCCCTACGAGGCGGCCGAACTGGCGCAGAGTATCCTCGACGACCTGGAAGTACCGTTCGACCTCGACCACCACCAGCAGATCCGCCTGCGCGCCACCATCGGCATCACCCTGTTCCCGGAAGACGGCGACAGCACCGAGAAGCTGCTGCAAAAAGCCGAACAGACCATGACCCTGGCCAAGGCCCGTTCGCGCAACCGCTACCAGTTCTACATCGCCAGCGTCGACAGCGAGATGCGCCGCCGTCGCGAGCTGGAAAAGGACCTGCGCGAAGCCCTGCCGCGCAACCAGCTGTACCTGGTTTACCAGCCACAGATCAGTTACCGCGACCACCGCGTGGTCGGTGTCGAGGCATTGCTGCGCTGGCAGCACCCGGAGCTGGGCATGGTGCCGCCAGACCAGTTCATCCCCCTGGCCGAACAGAACGGCAGCATCATCAGCATCGGCGAATGGGTGCTCGACCAGGCCTGCCGGCAATTGCGCGAATGGCACGACATGGGCTTCAGCGAGCTGCGCATGGCGGTCAACCTGTCCACCGTGCAGCTGCACCACAGCGAACTGCCGCGGGTGGTCAACAACCTGCTGCAGGCCTATCGCCTGCCGCCGCGCAGCCTGGAACTGGAAGTCACCGAGACCGGCCTGATGGAAGACATCAGCACCGCCGCCCAGCACCTGCTGAGCCTGCGCCGCTCCGGAGCATTGATTGCCATCGACGACTTCGGCACCGGCTACTCGTCGCTCAGCTACCTGAAATCGCTGCCGCTGGACAAGATCAAGATCGACAAGAGCTTCGTCCAGGACCTGCTGGACGACGATGACGACGCCACCATCGTTCGCGCCATCATCCAGCTGGGCAAGAGCCTGGGGATGCAGGTGATCGCCGAGGGCGTGTAAACCGCCGAACAGGAAACCTACATCGTCGCCCAGGGCTGCCACGAGGGCCAGGGCTACCACTACAGCAAGCCGCTGTCGGCCCGTGAGCTGACCAACTTCCTCAAGCAGGCACAGCGAAACCAGGTTTCGATGCTCTGAGCCGCCTGCCCCGTTACAGGCCGTGACCGGCATTTACACGAATTGCATGCCCGCCCCCTTTACAGCAAATGCAAATCTTTCGCATGATGTTGCGGTTTCGCGTGCCACGGCGCACGGTCCACCCCTTGGTCCAACCACACGACGCAGGAAAACCAATAATGATTCGAATGCCTCTGGCCTCCGCCAGTCTGCTGGCCATTGCCATCGCTCTCGCCGGTTGCGGTGAAGGCAAGGACGACAAGGCCGCCGCGCCGCAAGCCCAGGCACCTGCTGCCGCCAGCACCACCGCTGCGGCGCCCGGGGCTGTCGACGAAGCCGCCGGCAAAGCCGTGGTCAAACATTACGCCGAGCTGGTCTACGCCGTGTACAGCGACTCGCTGAGCACCGCCAAGACCCTGCAGACCGCAGTCGACGCGTTCCTGGCCAAGCCCAACGACGAAACCCTGAAGGCAGCCAAAGAAGCCTGGTTCGCCTCGCGCGTACCGTACCTGCAGAGCGAAGCCTTCCGCTTCGGCAACACCATCATCGACGACTGGGAAGGCCAGGTGAACGCCTGGCCGCTGGACGAAGGCCTGATCGACTACGTCGACAAGAGCTATGAGCACGCCCTGGGCAACCCGGCGGCCAACGCCAACATCATCGCCAACACCGAGATTCAGGTGGGCGAAGAGAAGATCGACGTCAAGGACATCACCCCCGAGAAGCTGGCCAGCCTGAACGAGCTGGGCGGCTCCGAGGCCAACGTCGCCACCGGCTACCACGCCATCGAGTTCCTGCTCTGGGGCCAGGACCTGAACGGCACCGGCCCGGGCGCGGGCAACCGTCCGGCGTCGGACTACCTGGAAGGCAAGGGCGCCACCGGTGGCCACAACGACCGCCGCCGTGCCTACCTGAAAGCGGTCACCGACCTGCTGGTCAAGGACCTCGAAGAGATGGTCGGCAACTGGGCACCGAACGTCGCCGACAACTACCGCGCCAAGCTGGAAGCCGAGTCGGTCAACGACGGCCTGCGCAAGATGCTGTTCGGCATGGGCAGCCTGTCGCTGGGCGAACTGGCTGGCGAACGCATGAAGGTTTCGCTGGAAGCCAACTCGCCGGAAGACGAGCACGACTGCTTCAGCGACAACACCCACTACTCGCACTTCTACGACGCCAAGGGCATCCGCAACGTCTACCTGGGCGAGTACACCCGCCCGGACGGCAGCAAGGTGACCGGCCCGAGCCTGTCGTCGCTGGTGGCCAAGGTAGACCCGGCCGCCGACGCCACCCTCAAGGCCGACCTGGAAGCCACCGAAGCCAAGATCCAGGTGATCGTCGACCACGCCCTCAAGGGCGAGCACTACGACCAGCTGATCGCTGCCGACAACGCAGCCGGCAACCAGATCGTGCGTGACGCCATCGCCTCCCTGGTCAAGCAGACCGGTGCGATCGAGCAGGCCGCGGGCAAGCTGGGCATTGCCAACCTGAACCCGGATACCGCGGATCACGAGTTCTGATCCTGCTGTAGCGGTTCTGAAAGAGGCGGCCTTCGGGTCGCCTTTTTTGCTTCCGGCCCTATCGCCGGCAAGCCAGCTCCCACAGGTACCCCACAGGGCTCAAGGGCTGTGAAGTACCTGTGGGAGCTGGCTTGCCGGCGATAGGGCCCGACCAGGCAACCACAGACCATGGCCAACTGACACCGATTTCATCCAGCAATTGCAAATTGCTCTTATTCAAACTCCCTCACCCTGCTAAGCTTGCACGCCGGTTTTTCGCTCACGCCCAGGATTCTCGATGTCCTTGTCGCTGTCCCGACTCTCCCCCCTGCTGCTGGCCTTTGCCCTCGCCGCCTGTGACGACGCCCCGCGTTTCACCCAGGCCGAGCCCGGCGAAGCATTGTCGGGCGGCAAAGCCACCGTGCAGCGCACTGACCGCAATGCCTATTCCCTGCCCTCGGCCAACCTCTCGCCCGAGCGGCGCCTGGACTTCGCCGTAGGCAACAGCTTCTTCCGCAACCCCTGGGTGATCGCCCCGTCCACCACCACCGCCCGTGACGGCCTGGGCCCGCTGTTCAACACCAATGCCTGCCAGAACTGCCACGTGCGCGACGGCCGCGGCCACCCGCCAGAGCCGGGCGACAGCAACGCCGTATCGATGCTGGTACGCCTGTCGATCCCCGACCAGCCTTACCTGGCCAAGGTGGTCGAACGCCTCGGCGTGGTGCCGGAGCCGGTCTATGGCACCCAGCTGCAGGACATGGCCATCCCCGGCGTGACGCCGGAAGGCAAGGTGCGGGTGAGCTACACCAGCGAAACGGTGTCGTTCGAGGACGGCCACCAGGTCGAGCTGCGCAAGCCGGCCCTGCAGATCACCCAGCTCGGCTATGGCGTGATGCACCCCGACACGCGCTTTTCGGCGCGGGTGGCGCCGCCGATGATCGGCCTGGGCCTGCTCGAAGCCATCCCCGAAGCCGACCTGCTGGCCAACGAAGACCCGGATGACCACAACCGCGACGGCATCCGCGGCCGGGCCAACCGGGTGTGGGACGATGCCCTGGGCAAGACCGTGGTCGGCCGCTTCGGCTGGAAGGCCGGGCAGCCCAACGTCAACCAGCAGAACGTGCACGCCTTTGCCGGCGACATGGGCCTGACCACCACCCTGCAGCCCAACGACGACTGTACCCCGGCGCAGGCCGACTGCCTGGCCGCGCCCAACGGCGACGGTGCCAATGGCGAGAAGGAAGTCAGCGACAACATCCTGCGCCTGGTCACCTTCTACACCCGCAACCTGGCCGTGCCGGCCCGCCGCGACGTGGGCTCGCCGCAGGTGCTGGCGGGCAAGAACCTGTTCTATCAGGCTGGCTGCCAGGGCTGCCATACACCGCAGTTCACCACCGCCGCCAATGCCGCCGAGCCGGAGCTGGCAAACCAGCTGATCCGTCCCTACAGCGACCTGCTGCTGCATGACATGGGCCCGGGCCTGGCCGACGAGCGCACCGAATTTGCCGCCAACGGCCAGGACTGGCGCACCCCGCCACTGTGGGGCATCGGTCTGAGCGAAACGGTCAGTGGCCACAGCCAGTTCCTGCACGACGGCCGCGCCCGCAACCTGCTCGAAGCCGTGCTCTGGCACGGTGGCGAGGCCGAGGCGGCACGCAATTTCGTACTCACTTTCAATGCCGAGCAGCGTGCCGCGTTGCTGGCTTTCCTGAACTCACTTTAAAAAGCGCAAAGGAGCCGGGCATGTTCCGACCCAAACTGTTGTTCACCAGCCTCGCCGCACTCGCCCTCGGCGCCTGCTCGCCGCAGGACCCGCAAGCCGTGACCTCCGCTGCCATCGCCAAGCAGGTGATCCTGCCCACCTACAGCCGCTGGGTCGAAGCCGACCGCACGCTGGCCGCCAGCGCCCTGGCCTACTGCGAAGGCAAGGAAACCCTGGACAAGGCCCGTGCCGACTTCCTCAACGCGCAAAAGGCCTGGGCCGAGCTGCAACCGCTGCTGGTCGGCCCGCTGGCCGAAGGCAACCGCGCCTGGCAGGTACAGTTCTGGCCCGACAAGAAGAACCTGGTCGGCCGCCAGGTCGAGCAACTGGTCAACGCCGACCAACCGGTCGATGCCGCGGCCCTGGGCAAGGCCAGCGTGGTGGTACGTGGCCTGTCGGCCTACGAGTACATTCTGTTCGACAGCAAGCCGGACATCGCCACAGCCGAGCAGAAAGCCCGCTACTGCCCGTTGCTGGTGGCCATTGGTGAACACCAGAAGGCCCTGGCCGAAGAGATCCTCAAGGGCTGGAACAGCACCGACGGCATGCTCTCGCAGATGACCAAGTTCCCCAACCAGCGCTACGCCGACTCCCACGAGGCCATTGCCGACCTGCTGCGCGCCCAGGTCACCGCCCTGGACAGCCTGAAGAAAAAGCTCGGTGCGCCGATGGGCCGCCAGAGCAAGGGTATCCCGCAGCCACTGCAGGCCGAAGCCTGGCGCAGCCACAGCTCGCTCAAGAGCCTGGAGGCCAGCCTCAAGGCCGCCGAAGCGGTCTGGGTCGGGGTCGACAACCAAGGCCTGCGCGGCTTGCTGTCCAGCGATCAGAAAGCCCTGGCGGACAAGATCGATGCCGCCTACGCTGCCTCGCTCAAACTGCTGGCCGCCAACCAGAAGACCCTGGGCGAGCTGCTGGCCGACGACGCCGGCCAGCAAACCCTGAACCAGATCTACGACAGCCTCAACGCCGTCCACCGCCTGCACGAAGGCGAGCTGGCCAAGGCGTTGAACATCCAGCTGGGCTTCAATGCCAACGACGGTGACTGATCATGCTGCGACGCCAGGCCCTCAAACTCGGTAGCGTATTGCTCAGCGCCCTAACCCTGGGCGGCTGGAGCCTGTTCCGCAACAAAGGCAGCGAGCCCCTGCTACTGTCGGCGCGTGACGACGGCGACGGCAAGCACTATGCGGTCGGGTTCCGCCTGGACGGCACCCAGGTGTTCAGCACCCAGGTCGCCCAACGTTGCCATGCCATCATCCATCACCCGGACCTGCCGATCGCCCTGTTCGTCGCCCGCCGTCCCGGCACCGAAAGCTACCTGGTCGACCTGCGCGACGGGCGCCTGCTGCAGACCGTCACCTCGCAGCCGAACCGGCACTTCTACGGCCACGCGGTCATTCACAAAAGTGGCGAATGGCTGTATGCCACCGAGAACGACACCACCGACCCGGGGCGTGGCGTACTCGGTGTGTACCGCTTCGAAGGCGAGCGCCTGGTGCACAGCGGGGAGATCCCGACCCACGGCATCGGCCCGCACGAAGTGGCCTGGCTGCCGGACGGCGAAACGCTGATCGTGGCCAACGGCGGTATCCGCACCGAAGCCGAAAGCCGGGTGGAGATGAACCTCGACGCCATGGAACCGAGCCTGGTGCTGATGCAGCGCGACGGTACCCTGCTGAGCAAGGAAACCCTGGCCCAGCAGATGAACAGCGTGCGACACCTGGCGGTAGGCAGCGATGGCACCATCGCCGCCTGCCAACAGTTCATGGGTGATGCCGATGAAACCGCAGAGCTGCTGGCGATCAAGCGCCCGGGCGAGCCGTTCAAGGCCTTCCCGGTGCCGGAGCGGCAGTTGCAGGCCATGGCCCAGTACACCGCCAGCGTGGCTATCCACAGCGAGCTGCGGCTGGTCGCGCTGACCGCGCCACGGGCCAACCGCCTGTTCGTCTGGGACCTGGACAGCGGCGCGGTGCGGCTGGATGCGCCAATGCCCGATTGCGCGGGGGTGGGCGCGGTACAGGACGGCTTTGTCGTCACCTCCGGGCAGGGCCGTTGCCGGTTCTATGATTGCCGCAAGGCCGAGCTGGTCGGGCAACCGATGAACCTGCCGTCCGGTTTCTGGGACAACCACCTGCATCTGGTCTGATTTTTCTGCTGCATTTACCGGCCTCTTCGCGGGCACGCCCGCTCCCACGGGGACCGCGCAACCCACTGACTGCGCGGTTCCTGTGGGAGCGGGCGTGCCCGCGAAGAGGCCGGCACAGGCATTCCACTCCCCTTCCCCCAAAAAACAGTCAATAATTCCCCCATTCACGTGGGCAGGATCGCCCGTTGTCGTGTCTAAGCGAATAACAACCGCATCCAAGGAACCGGACCTATGCTGCGCCGCCGCATGCTCATCATGTTGGCCGTGGTTCTGCTGATCGTGCTGGCCCTGGGGGGCTACAAAGCCTTTTCGATCTACCAGCAGATCCAGATGTTCACTGCCCCCAAGCCGCCCATCACCGTGGCGGCCGCCTTGGCCGAACAGCGCCCGTGGCAAGAGCGCCTGCCCGCCGTCGGCAGCCTCAAGGCGCTACAGGGCGTGGAGCTGAGCCTTGAGGTGGAAGGCATCGTCAAGGCCCTGCATTTCGACTCGGGCCAGCAGGTCAAGGCCGGGCAACTGTTGCTGCAACTCAACGACGACCAGGAAACCGCCCTGCTCGGCACCGCCCAGGCCGACCTGGGCCTGGCCAAGGTAGATTTCGGCCGTGGCAGCCAGCTGGTCGGCGACTCGGCCATCTCCCGCGGCGAGTTCGACCGCCTCACCGCCCAGTACCGGCGCAACCAGGCGGTGGTCGACCAGCTCAAGGCATCGAAGACCAAGAAGAGCATCAGCGCCCCGTTCAGCGGCACCATCGGCATTCGCCAGGTGGACGTCGGCGACTACCTGGCCGCCGGCACGGTGATCGCCACCCTGCAGGACACATCCAGCCTCTACGTCGACTTCAACGTACCGGAACAGGCCCTGCCGCACCTCAGCCTGGGCCAGCAGGTGCTGGTGCAGGTGGCCGCCTACCCGGGCCAGACCTTCCCCGCCAGCCTCAGCGCCATCAACCCCAAGGTCGAGGAAGCCACGCGCAACCTGCTGGTGCGCGCGACCATGGCCAACCCGGATGGCAAGCTGCTGCCGGGCATGTTCGCCAGTCTGCTGATCCTGCTACCCAACCCGCAGCCACAAGTGGTAGTGCCGGAAAGCGCCATCACCTACACCCTGTATGGCAACTCGGTGTACGTCGCCACGCCGAAAAAGGACAAGGATGGCAAGCCGGAAAACGACGACAAGGGCCAGCCGCAGCTCACCGCCGAGCAGCGCACGGTGCAGACCGGCGAGCGCCGTGACGGCGTGGTGGTGGTCAGCAAGGGCCTGCAGGCCGGGGAACAGGTGGTCACCGCCGGCCAGCTGAAGCTCACCCCCGGCGCCGCGATCCGCATCGGCCAGGACAAAGCCCTCAAGCCCGCACAGGGCGCGCAGGGCAAGGACTGACAGGAGGCTGGCATGGCGTTCACCGACCCGTTCATCCGCCGCCCGGTGCTGGCCAGCGTGGTCAGCCTGCTGATCCTGCTGCTGGGCTTCCAGGCCTGGAACAAGCTGCAGATCCGCCAGTACCCGCAAATGGAAAACGCCCTGATCACGGTGACCACCGCCTACCCCGGCGCCAACGCCGAGACCATCCAGGGCTATATCACCCAGCCGCTGCAGCAAAGCCTGGCCAGCGCCGAAGGCATCGACTACATGACCTCGGTGAGCCGGCAGAACTTCTCGATCATTTCCATCTACGCCCGCATCGGCGCCGACAGCGACCGGTTGTTCACCGAACTGCTGGCCAAGGCCAACGAAGTGCGCAACAAGCTGCCCCAGGACTCGGAAGACCCGGTACTGAGCAAGGAAGCCGCCGATGCCTCGGCGCTGATGTACATCAGTTTCTACAGCAAGGAGATGAGCAACCCGCAAATCACCGACTATCTGTCACGGGTAATCCAGCCCAAGCTGGCGACCCTGCCGGGCATGGCCGAAGCGGAAATCCTCGGCAACCAGGTGTTCGCCATGCGCATCTGGATCGACCCGGTGAAACTGGCAGGCTATGGCCTGTCGGCCACCGACGTGACCAATGCCGTGCGCCGCTACAACTTCCTTTCCGCGGCCGGCGAGGTGAAGGGCGAATACGTGGTCACCAGCATCAACGCCAGCACCGAGCTGAAGTCGGCCGAAGCGTTCGCCGCCCTGCCGGTCAAGACCAGTGGCGACAGCCGCGTGCTGCTGGGCGATGTGGCACGGGTCGAGATGGGGGCGGAAAACTACGACACGGTCAGCTCGTTCGACGGCACCCCATCGGTGTACATCGGCATCAAGGCCACACCGGCCGCCAACCCGCTGGATGTCATCAAGGAAGTGCGGCGCATCATGCCCGAGCTGGAAAGCCAGCTGCCCTCGGCACTGAAGGTATCGATCGCCTACGACGCCACGCTGTTCATCCAGGCCTCCATCGACGAAGTGATCAAGACCCTCGGCGAAGCGGTACTGATCGTCATCGTGGTGGTGTTCCTGTTCCTCGGTGCCCTGCGTTCGGTGCTGATCCCGGTGGTAACCATTCCGCTGTCGATGATCGGCGTGCTGTTCTTCATGCAGATGATGGGCTACTCGCTCAACCTGCTGACCCTGCTGGCCATGGTGCTAGCCATCGGCCTGGTGGTGGACGACGCGATTGTCGTGGTGGAGAACATCCACCGGCACATGGAAGAAGGCAAGTCACCGTTCGACGCCGCCCTCGAGGGCGCCCGCGAAATCGCCATGCCGGTGGTGTCGATGACCATCACCCTGGCGGCGGTGTATGCACCGATCGGCTTCCTTACCGGGCTCACCGGCGCGCTGTTCAAGGAGTTTGCCCTGACGCTGGCCGGTGCGGTGATCATCTCCGGCATCGTTGCCCTCACCCTGTCACCGATGATGTGCGCCCTGCTGCTGCGCCAGGAACAGAATCCCAGCGGCCTGGCCCACCGCCTGGACGTGCTGTTCGAACGCCTGAAGGTGCGCTACCAGCGCCTGCTGCACACCACCCTCGACAGCCGGCCTGTCGTGCTGGTGTTTGCCGTGATCATCCTGTGCCTGATTCCGGTACTGCTGAAGTTCACCCAGAACGAACTGGCGCCCAACGAGGACCAGGGGGTGATCTTCATGATGAGCAGTTCGCCGCAGCCGGCCAACCTTGATTACCTCAACGCCTATACCGACGAATTCACCCCGCTGTTCAAGGCTTTCCCCGAGTATTACTCGTCGTTCCAGATCAACGGTTTCAATGGCGTGCAGACCGGCATCGGCGGCTTCCTGCTCAAGCCCTGGAACGAGCGCGAACGCACGCAGATGGAGTTGCTGCCGCTGGTGCAGAGCAAGCTCGAGGAAATCAGTGGCCTGCAGATCTTCGGCTTCAACCTGCCGTCGCTGCCCGGCACCGGCGAGGGCCTGCCATTCCAGTTCGTGATCAACAGCGCTGGCGACTACCCGGCACTGCTGGATGTGGCCCAGCGCATCAAGGCCCGCGCCCAGGAATCCGGCAAGTTCGCCTTCCTCGACATCGACCTGGCCTTCGACAAGCCCGAGGTGGTGGTGGATATCGACCGGGCCAAGGCGGCGCAGATGGGGGTGTCGATGGACACCTTGGGCAGTACCCTGGCGACCTTGCTGGGCGAGGCGGAAATCAACCGCTTCACCCTCGAAGGCCGCAGCTACAAGGTGATTGCCCAGGTCGAGCGGCCGTACCGCGACAACCCCGGCTGGCTGAACAACTACTACGTGAAGAACGACCAGGGCCAACTGCTGCCACTATCCACCCTGATCACCCTCACCGACCGCGCCCGCCCGCGCCAGCTCAACCAGTTCCAGCAGCTGAACTCGGCGATCATCCAGGGCGTGCCCATGGTCAGCCTGGGCGAGGCGCTGCAGACCGTGCAGGGCATCGCCCGCGAAGAGGCTCCGGAAGGCTTCGCCTTCGACTATGCCGGCGTGGCCCGCCAGTACGTACAGGAAGGCAGCGCGCTGTGGGTGACCTTCGGCCTGGCGTTGGCGATCATTTTCCTGGTGCTGGCGGCGCAGTTCGAAAGCTTCCGCGACCCGCTGGTGATTCTGGTGACGGTGCCGTTGTCGATCTGTGGCGCGCTGCTGCCGCTGTTCCTGGGCGTATCGAGCATGAACATCTACACCCAGGTCGGGCTGGTGACGCTGATCGGGCTGATCAGCAAGCACGGCATCCTCATTGTCGAGTTTGCCAACCAGTTGCGTGAGGAGCGCGGCCTGAGCGTGCGCGAGGCGATCGAGGAGGCCGCGGCGATTCGCCTGCGGCCGGTGCTGATGACCACGGCGGCGATGGTGTTCGGCATGGTGCCGCTGATCCTGGCGACCGGGGCGGGGGCGGTAAGCCGCTTCGACATCGGTACGGTGATTGCCACCGGGATGTCGATCGGCACGCTGTTTACCCTGTTCGTGTTGCCTTGTATCTACACCCTGCTGGCGCACAAAGAGGTGGCCAGAGCGACATCGGTTGCCTGAACCGGCCTCTTCGCGGGCTCGCCCGCTCCCACAGGTGCGGCATCAGTTTCAGGACCGGTGCCATACCTGTGGGAGCGGGCAAGCCCGCGAAGAGGCCGGCAAGGCATTTCCATCTCCACAGGTGCGGCGCCAGTTTCAGGACCGGTGCCATAGCTGTGGGAGCGGGCAAGCCCGCGAAGAGGCCGGCAAGGCATTTCCATCTCCACAGGTGCGGCGCCAGTTTCAGGACCGGTGCCATACCTGTGGGAGCGGGCAAGCCCGCGAAGAGGCCGGCAAGGCAGATGCAAAAATGCCAAAGGCCCCGCAATCGCGAGGCCTCTGGCATTTCCATCTACACCGGGTTCAACCGAACGGCCGCAACCCCTGGCGCATGCCGAACAGGAACAGCAACAGGTCCTGATCCGGCGCGGCCTCGGTCTGTTGCTGCGGTTTCACATCCCGCGGCAACGCGCACTGGTCGGCCAGTTCGGCCTTGCTGAACACTGTCGGCCTCGGCTCTTCCCACGCAGCCACCGCCGCGGTGGTCACCGCCAGGCCAGCTACCAGGAACAAAGCTCGAGCTATTTCTAGTTTCATTGCCCTAACCCTTTGACAGCGCTGCCAAACGCCATCTGGTAAAAGTAGAGCAGTGTTTGCCATTCCGCGTCATTGATCGACGAATGGCGGCGCAGCTGGCGCAGGTCATTGCCCGCCGCGCGCTGGCAACTGATGCGCCGCCGGCATTTTTCCAGGTCCAGCAGGGCGACTTCGACCCTGGCCTGCTCGCCCTCGCCAATCACCTTGATGAACACGTGCTTGCCATACAGGCAGCCGTGCTGCCAGTGCCCCAGGTGCATGCGCGCCAGGTTGTCCGCCAGGTCCTTGAGCATGCGCTCATGCACCACCTGCGGGTAACGCTCGCGGGCACCTTCGGCATGCCAGGTGTCGAGTTCGACGAAGCCGTCGAGTGCTTCGCTCACCAGCAGCGCACGCCACTGCTGGTCGGCACCACGCTCGGCGCCACAGAAGACGATGCGCGGTACACGCACGCCCAGTTGCTCGAAGCTGTTCAACGCATCGAGTTCACGCAATACGGTCGGCCGGCCGAAAGGGTGCAGCAGGCTACGGTAGATATGCCCGACCTGGCGCTTGGCATACAGCAGCTTGCCATTGCCATCGTCGAGGCGTTGCACACCGCTCTCGCCACCACGGCGCTGGTTAGGCTCCTCGACCCACTCGCCTTGCTGGCGCCAGTAAAAATCGAACCGCGACTCCCCTCTCTGGGCTACAGCCATCAAACACTACCCCTTACGCAATACATAGACCCGCCACATGGCATAGAACGGCAGGAAGTCGAGGCGTTCCTGGATTCTGAAGCCGGCGGCTCGGAATTCTTCTTCGACCGTGTCGGCCGGTAACACAAAACGGTTCTGGTAATTGTCCTGGTCGCCCTTTCTGGCGCTGCGACGCTGTTCCAGCTTTTTCCGGCGCCAGGCCTTGAAGTTGCCATCCACCCACAAGGACAGGATCACACTATCACGGCTAACCCGTTGAAATTCCGACAGAATGGTCTTTCTGTGCGCCGCTTCGCCAATGTGGTGGAACAAGCGCATGCAGAAAATGCTGTCCACCGAGTTGTCCGGCAAGTCGATGGCAAACGCCGAAGTCTGCAAAGGGCGTACCCGTGCAACCACCTCTGGCGCTTGCGCGGTACAGGCTGTCTCAATCATCGCTTCGGAGTTGTCGGCGCCGATGATCACCCGGTTGGGCTTTTCTGCCAGCAATGGCCAGAAGCGGCCGGCACCGCATGGCAGGTCGAGGACTAGCCCAGGCTCACCAGCCAATGCCAAGGCGCGACGCGCCAGTTGCTCATCACGCTTGTGGGAAAGGCGTCGCGCCAGGCCATCCTGGTGCTTGAGAAAGTACTCGCGCGCATGTTCTTTGTCGTACTTCTCGGAAAATTCAAGCTTGATGGGGCTACGCATTGGGCATCTCCTGACTCCATTCCACCCACATTAGGTAAGCAAGCGTAGGAATCAGGTCATGCTGATGTGAAAAATATGTTGAGCGCCGAATGACCTGTTACAACAGATTACTCGACCAAAGCCTCCGGGTCGCCCTTGGCCGCGGTATTGCTTAGGTCCACCATGAAACGGCAGCCGTGCGGCAAGGTCGAGGTCAGGGTGACATGCCAGCCCTGGTCGTCGCAGATCCGCTGTACCAACGACAGGCCCAGGCCCAGGCCCTCGCCGCGCCGCTCGTCGCCGCGCACGAACGGCCGGAACATCGCCTCGCGCTGCTCCTCCGGGATACCTACGCCGCTGTCCTCCACGCTGAAGCCGTTGGCTTCCAGGCTCAGGCGGATGTAGCCACTGTCGGTGTAGTGCGCGGCATTGCGCAGCAGGTTGCCCATCACCGACTGCAGGAAGGTGGCGTTGTACAGCACCGGGCTGGCACTGACGCGACCATCGAAATACAGGGCCAGGCCCTTCTGTTCGATGGTGTCGCGCCAGACCCCGACCAGTTCGTCCGCCACTTCCCGCAGGGTGGCCCGCGAAGCCACGGCGCCCTCGTCGCGCTGTGCCCGGGCCAGCATCAGGAAGGTCTTGACCAGTTCGCGCATTTCTTCCGTGGCCCGCGCCACGCGCTCCACCTGGCTGCGCGAACGGGCGTCCAGCGTCGGGTTTTCCATCAGCAGTTCGCACGAGGTGGCCAGCACCATCAAGGGCGTACGCAGTTCATGGCTGACGTCGCTGGTGAACAACCGTTCGCGGGTCAGCGCATCGCGCAGGCGGCCCAGGGTATCGTCGAAGGCTACCGCCAGCTGGCCGACTTCGTCCGCGGCATAGTCCGGCGCCAGCGGCGGGGCCAGGCCCAGCAACTGGTCACGGTGGCGTACCTGGCGCGCCAGGCGGATCACCGGCGCCATCACTCGGCGCGCCACCAGCCAGCCGAGGATGACCGCCAGCACCAGGCTGAGCAGGAAGCCCACCACCACCACCGCGAACAGCACGCGCTCGCGCTCCTCGAAGTCGCTCTGGTCCTGCAGCAGCACATAGCGGCGGCCATCGACGATCTCGACCATGGCGTGGTACGACAGCTGATCGCGGAATACCTCGTGGAAGCCGCGGTCGAGGTGGCGCAGGTCCTTGGGCAGCTCGAAGTCGTCACGCCCGCCGCTGAAGTAGAACAGCTGGTCGGGGCGTGGCCGGTGGCTCCAGTCGCTGACGCTGTCCATGCGCAGCAGGCGTTGCAGGTCACCGCCCAGCACCGAGGAAATCAGCCGCTCTTCGACCAGGTGCACGGTGCCGACGATGCCGAAGGCGAAGGCCCCAGCCACCAGCGCGCTCATCAGGGCAAAGGCGATGATGATGCGCTGGGCAAGGCTTTGCTTAAACTCCATCACGGCCCTCGGCGAGGCGATAGCCGACGCCATGGACGGTATGCAGCAGCGGTTTTTCAAACGGCTTGTCGATCACCTGGCGCAGCTGGTGCACGTGGCTGCGCAGGCTGTCGCTGTCAGGGCAGTCATCGCCCCACAGGGCTTCTTCCAGCACTTCGCGACGCAATACGTGCGGGCTCTTCTGCATCAGCACCGCCAGCAGCTTGAGGCCGACCGGGTTGAGCTTGAGCAAGCGGCCCTGGCGGGTGACTTCGAGGGTGTCGAGGTCATAGCTGAGGTCGGCCACCTGCAACGTGCGGCGCCCGCCGCCCTGGGCCCGGCGCAGCACCGCTTCGATGCGGGCGGCCAGCTCCGACAGGGCGAAGGGCTTGAGCAGGTAATCGTCGGCACCGGAGCGGAAGCCTTGCAGGCGGTCGTCCAGTTGGTCGCGGGCGGTGAGCATGATCACCGGCGTATCGCGGCGGGCGTCTTCGCGCAGGCGCTTGCACAGGGTGTAGCCGTCGATGCCCGGCAACATGATGTCGAGCACGATCAGGTCGTAGTGCTCGGTGGCAGCCAGGTGCAGGCCGGACAGGCCATCCTGGGCGCAGTCGACGGTGTAGCCCTTCATGCCCAGGTAATCGGCCAGGTTGGCCAGGATATCGCGGTTGTCTTCAACCAAAAGAATGCGCATCGGTTTCTCCTGTGCGGCGCTTCTCGCTGTGGTGCGCGGCAGGCGCAGCTTAAGGCCTATGCCTGCAGGGTGCCAGCCCCAGGGAAAATTCAGCGCACTTGACGGTTTTTTCACTGATCCTTCACGGACACAGGATAGCGGGCGGCCGACAATGCCCGATCTTTTTCGCGCCCTGGAGCCGTCATGCAGCAACCAACCCGCCCTCGCCCGATCAATTTCTGGCTGTACCTGGGGCTACCCCTGGCGACCGCGCTTGGCCTGATCCTGCTGGAACTGACCTCGGTCGACATGGACATTGCCAACCTGTTCTTCGACCCTGCTGCCGGGCAATTCATCGGCCGCCACAGCTATTTGCTGGAGAACATCCTGCATGACCGGGTCAAGCAGGGGGTGATCCTGCTGGGCGTGATGTCGCTGGTGACCTTTGCTGCCAGCTTCTTCTGGAAGCGCCTGTTCGGCTGGCGCCGTGAGCTGGGCTGCCTGGTACTGGCACTGGGCCTGTCCACGGCGTTTGTCACACCGCTGAAGAAAGTGACCCAGGTGCAATGCCCGTGGAGCCTGACCCAGTTTGGCGGCAAGGAAACCTACAGCAAGCTGCTGGAACCGCGGCCGGCGACCGACAAGCCCGGGCTGTGCTGGCCGGGCGGGCATGCCGCCACCGGGTTCTGCCTGTTCGGGCTGTTCTTCATGTTGCGTGATCGCAAGCCGAGGCTGGCGCGGGTGGCGTTGGCGGTGGCCTTAGTGGCCGGGTCGGTGCTTTCGCTGGGGCGGATGATGCAAGGGGCGCACTTCCTTTCGCACAACGTGTGGACGGCGGTGTTCTGCTGGTTGATCGGCTTGGGGTCGTATTACTTGGTTCTGTATCGTCGGGGAATGGCTGAGGTACCCGCCGCTGAGCGTAGCGTCGCTTGAACCCGGGGCCGCTTTGCGGCCCTTTCGCCGGCAAGCCAGCTCCCACCTCGACCGCATTGACCTCAAGCCATGTGCGATCCCTGTGGGAGCTGGCTTGACAGCGATGGGCTGCAAAGCAGCCCCAATGGCCCCAACAGGAAAACAAAAAAGCCCCGGTTCTCACGAACCGGGGCTTTTCATGGTGCAGGGGGTAAGGCTGGCTTACATCATGCCGCCCATGCCACCCATGCCGCCCATGTCAGGCATGCCAGCAGCTGGCTTGTCTTCCGGCAGGTCGGCAACCATGGCTTCGGTGGTGATCATCAGACCGCCGATCGAAGCAGCAGCTTGCAGCGCCGAACGGGTGACCTTGGCTGGGTCCAGGATGCCCATCTCGATCATGTCGCCGTATTCGCCGGTAGCAGCGTTGTAACCGAAGTTACCCGAACCTTGCTTGACCTTGTCAGCGACAACGCTTGGCTCGTCGCCGGCGTTGGCAGTGATCTGGCGCAGCGGCGCTTCAACAGCGCGACGCAGCAGGGCGATACCGACGTTCTGGTCTTCGTTGTCGCCTTTGAGGTTGGCAATGGCAGCCAGGGAGCGAACCAGGGCTACACCACCGCCAGGCACCACGCCTTCTTCAACGGCTGCACGGGTAGCGTGCAGGGCGTCTTCAACGCGGGCTTTCTTCTCTTTCATTTCAACTTCGGTGCCGGCACCGACCTTGATCACGGCAACACCGCCAGCCAGCTTGGCCAGACGCTCTTGCAGCTTCTCACGGTCGTAGTCCGAGGAAGTCTCTTCGATCTGGGCACGGATCTGCTTGACGCGTGCTTCGATCTCGGTGTCGGCGCCAGCGCCGTCGATGATGGTGGTGTTTTCCTTGGACAGGATGACGCGCTTGGCGTTACCCAGGTGCTCCAGGGTAGCGGTTTCCAGGGACAGGCCGATTTCTTCGGAGATGACCTGGCCGCCAGTCAGGACGGCGATGTCCTGCAGCATGGCCTTGCGGCGGTCGCCGAAGCCCGGAGCCTTGACCGCAGCAACCTTGACGATGCCGCGCATGTTGTTGACTACCAGGGTAGCCAGGGCTTCGCCTTCAACGTCTTCGGCAACGATCAGCAGTGGGCGGCCGGCCTTGGCAACGGCTTCCAGAACTGGCAGCAGCTCACGGATGTTGGAGATCTTCTTGTCGACCAGCAGCAGCAGCGGGCCTTCCAGCTCGGCAACCATGGTGTCCGGCTTGTTGACGAAGTACGGCGACAGGTAGCCACGGTCGAACTGCATGCCTTCCACGACCGACAGTTCGTTTTCCAGGCCCGAGCCTTCTTCAACGGTGATCACGCCTTCTTTACCGACTTTTTCCATGGCTTCGGCGATGATTTCACCGATGGAGTTGTCGGAGTTGGCGGAGATGGTACCTACCTGGGCGATGGCCTTGGAGTCGGCGCATGGCTTGGACAGGTTCTTCAGCTCGGCGACGACGGCAGCGGTGGCCTTGTCGATGCCGCGCTTCAGGTCCATCGGGTTCATGCCGGCAGCGACGGCTTTCAGGCCTTCGTTGACGATGGCCTGAGCCAGGACGGTAGCGGTGGTGGTGCCGTCACCGGCAGCGTCGTTGGCCTTGGAAGCAACTTCCTTGACCAGCTGGGCGCCCATGTTCTCGAAGGCGTCTTTCAGCTCGATTTCCTTGGCGACGGAAACGCCGTCCTTGGTGATGGTCGGCGCGCCGAAGCTCTTGGCCAGCACCACGTTACGGCCTTTCGGGCCCAGGGTCGCTTTTACCGCGTCAGCCAGAACGTTGACACCAACCAGCATTTTCTTACGAGCGGAGTCGCCGAATTTTACGTCTTTAGCAGCCATGATCGTTTAATCCTTGGAATTCTTTGGAGTAACGGGAAGTCGGGGAAATCAGCCTTCGATAACGGCGAGGATTTCGTTTTCGGCCATGACCAGCAGGTCTTCGCCATCGACTTTCACGGTGTTGCTGCCCGAGTAAGGGCCGAAAACCACTTTGTCACCCACTTTCACGGCCAGCGCGCGAACTTCGCCGTTGTCCAGGATGCGACCGGTGCCGACGGCGACGACTTCGCCGCGGTTTGGTTTTTCAGCGGCCGAACCCGGCAGGACGATACCGCCAGCGGTTTTCGATTCTTCTTCGCTGCGACGGATAACGACGCGGTCATGCAGAGGACGAAGCTTCATTGTCGATCTCTCCCAAATAGTGGTTTTCATCGGCCGGTGTCGACACCGGCGGTTTGATGCAGTCCGGCGTTGCCGGGGGTGATCCGCAATGGGCGAAGCACCTGTGTAATGTCTGGTGTCACCACCAGAAACCTTGCGGTGACCACATACATGAGGCCGCCATATTCAATTACAAGGCTTGTTTCAGAAAATTTTTCATTAGCGCCTTGGCCCCGCAAAAAGCTGGGGCCGCTGCGCGCCCCTTTTGCGACACAAGGCCGCTCCCACAGGAGGTGTGCATTCCCTGTGGGAGCGGCCTTGTGTCGCGAAAGGGGCGCGAAGCGGCCCCCGGCTATTACTTGTCGCGGCGCTCGTACTCGCCTTCGATCACATTCGGCCGATGCCCGCCATCCTGCGGCCGGGCCTGGAACGGGTCGTCCTGGAAGGCGCGCTGGCGCATGGCCTGGGCCTCGGCACGCTCGCGCATCTTGCGCGCGGCCAGCTGACGGGTGAATGGCAGCAGGCAGAGCAAGCCCAGCACGTCGCTGATGAAACCTGGCAGCAACAGCAGGCCACCACCAACGGCCAGCATCATGCCCTGGAACATGTCCTCGGCGGGCAGTTCGCCACGCTGCAGGCTTTCACGGGCGCGCAGTGCGGTGGCCAGCCCGGCCACGCGCATCACCAGCACACCCAGGGCGGAGCCGGCGATGATCAGCAGCAGCGCCGGGAAGAAACCGATGGCGGCACTGACCTTCACGAAGACGAACAGCTCCAGCACGGGAAACAGTAGAAACAACAGTAGAAAAGCACGCATCAAAGCATTCCTCGTCGGAAGAGACCCTTCCTGTAAGACCAACAAATGGATGCGGGCGCTCGGCTTTTCAACCCTCGACTTCTGTCGCAACCGGCCACTGGTCGGCGCGAGCCAGCAAAACCAGGGCTTCGCGGACTTGTGTCGGCGTGTTGCAAGTACTTGGGAAAGGCAACCAGTACACCGCCTGGCCGATACGCAGGTGCATGCCTTCGCTGTCTACCCCGACCATCTGTGCTGGCGCATGGTTTGGCAGCTCGGTCAGTTGCACATAGTGGGCGATGGCGTTGGCGTGGTCGTTGTTCATGTGTTCGACCATGCTTGCCTCGGCTTTACCGGCGAACGGGTTGGCCAGGGTTACCTGGTCAAGCCAGTGGATCGCGCCGAAGCCGCCGATGTAGCGGTGGCGCACCGGCTGCAGCACCCAGAAGTCGAAGTCGTGGGCCTTGTGGTAGTTGGCCGCGTCCGGGAAATAGCGGTAGTAGCGCTCGGCGGCGGCCTCGATGGCGGCCTCCTCCACCAGCTTGTGCGCCTCGGCCATCACCGTCAGGCGCCCCACGGCCTGTACGTCCTCGGCTTCGCGTTCGCCCACCAGCAGCGAGCACTTGGGGTCTTTCTGCAGGTTGTGGGTGTGCTGGGCGATGCGGCTGATGAGGATCAGCGGGTTGCCCTGGGCGTCCAGGCAGTACGGCACGACCGAGCCGAACGGGTAGCCGGGCATCGACTTGGAATGGGTCGAGAGCACGCCGCGGTATTCCTTGAGCAGCAGCTCCCGGGCGGGGCGGATGGCATTGGTACTCACTTGGGGGCGGCTCCTGATATCGGGCTGGATGGGACAAGATAAGCATTATCAGATCCAGTGCCAATGGGGCTGCTACGCAGCCCTATCGCCGGCAAGCCAGCTCCCACACTGACCGCGCAATGCCAAGGCCTGTGCAGTACCTGTGGGAGCTGGCTTGCCGGCGATAGGGGCGCAACGCGCCCCCGGCGGTTTACCAGGTAACGCCAAAGCCTGCGGTATAGCGGGTCTTGTCCAGGTCACTGTCACGCGTACCGGTGATGATGTCCTTCTCCGCCTTGAGGTTGAGCGAGGCCCACTCGGTGACTTTGTAGCGCAGGCCAATCTCGGCATCCAGCGCGTAATCGGCCACGCCACCCAGCGGCTTGGCGAACTCGCCGTTGGTGAACAGCTGCACGTTCTTGCCAATCAGGTAGCGGGTGTAGTCCCACTTCACCGCCGCGGAATAGAAGTTGTCCTTGGCGCCATCCTGGTATTCGAAGTCGGTACGGTTGATCAGCGAACCCAGCGAGAACGCGCCCAGTTCGTCGTCCCAGAACTGGTAACCCGGGCCGGTACCCACGGTGCGCTGGCGGGCGAGGTCTTCGATGCGGTCGCGCTTGTACTCCACGCGCCCCTGCCAGAACCACTTCTCGGTGAGGAAGCGGTCCAGGGCGTACTCGGCACTCCAGTTGTCGGTGGTGGTGACGTCGTCCTTGGTCTCGCGGTTGTATTCGCCTTCGGCGTTGTGCCGCCAACGGCCATGGCGGGCGCTGGTCTTGAAGCCGACGTCGTAGTCGTCGGTGTCGTTCTCTGCGCGCTTGTAGTCCAGCGCCACATCGACGTTGCCCTTCCACACGAAGTCCTCGACCAGCGGCTTGGGCTTCATGATCTGCTCGATGCTGGCCAGCTCCACGGTCTTCGGCGCCTCGCCATTGGCCAAGGTCACCTTGCCGGGCTCGGCGGCCTTCAGCGACTTGGCGCGCTCACCGCTGTAGGCGTCCTGCTTGACCAGCATCTCCTGGTCGCTCTCCAAGGTCTGGACTTCTTTCCAGTCCAGGGCGATGGAACCGCCATAGGGGGTTTCCAGCAGCAGCTTGCCGCCATCGAAGACTTTGATCTTGCCGCTGAGCCGGTCACCGTTCTTCATCCACACGGTGTCGGCGAACACCGGGGAGGCGCACAGGGAAACAGCAAGCAGGCACAACAAGGATCTAGAATTCATAAGCGGGCTATGTTTTGCGGACTACGGGTTCGATTTGGCGAAAAAAGCCGGGCATTATCCAGATAACCACGACCAGAGCAAGGAAAGACCGGGAGCATGCCGTTGAGTTCAACTCTCATTTGCCAGACCGCCGGTCCGGTTTCATCTGCAGCCCAGAGGGGGCCTGATGTCTGACGGATATGAGCACGCCCTCGAGTCCGCCGAGGGCCGACGAACGGCGCTGTATTCGGTACTCGGCCAAGTGCCGGCCGGCAAGGTGGTCAGCTATGGCCAGTTGGCCGAGCTGGCGGGGCTTGGGCGGGCGGCACGCTGGGTCGGGCGTACCCTCGGGCAACTGCCCGCGGACACTCGCCTGCCCTGGCACCGGGTGCTTGGCGCAGGCGGCCGGCTGAGCCTGGCACTGGGTACCCCGTCCGGGGATGAACAACGGGCGCGACTGCGTGCGGAGGGTGTGAATGTAACCAACAATCGTGTGGATATGACGCGCCATGGCTGGCGCCCGATGGAGCACAGCGGTTAGAGTGCGCGCTTTGTTTTCGCAAACTTGAGGCAGATGTTGGCCCATGCCCCGTAAAACCTGGCGCGCTGCGCTTGCTGCCTATGCCAGCCCGTCAACCTTGGTACTTTTGCTGCTCGGCTTCGCTGCCGGTCTGCCTTACATGCTGGTGTTCTCCACCCTTTCGGTGTGGTTGCGCGAAGCTGGCGTGGCCCGCGAGACCATTGGTTACGCCAGCCTGATCGGCCTGGCCTACGCCTTCAAGTGGGTGTGGTCGCCGCTGCTCGACCAATGGCGCCTGCCGCTGCTCGGCAGCCTGGGGCGTCGGCGTTCGTGGCTGCTGCTGTCGCAGGCGCTGGTGGTGGTCGGGCTGGTCGGCATGAGCCTGTGCGATCCGCAGCAGCACCTGTCATGGCTGATCGCCCTGGCGGTGCTGGTGGCCTTCGCCTCCGCTACCCAGGACATCGCCGTCGATGCCTACCGCCTGGAAATCGCCGACGACCAGCGCCAGGCTGCGCTCGCTGCCAGCTACATGGCCGGTTACCGCGTGGCGGCCCTGCTGGCCACGGCTGGTGCACTGTTCTTCGCCGAGTGGTTCGGCTCCACCGGTTTCAGCTACCTGCACAAGGCCTGGGCCGGCACCTACGTCATGTTCGCGGTGATGATGCTGCCCGCCGTGTTCACCACCCTGATCATGCGCGAACCGCCCGTACCCATGCGTACCCAGCTGTCGGCAGCGCGCTATGGGCTGGTGCACCAGCTGGCCTCGGTGTTCGTGCTGATCATCCTGCTGGTTTCGGTACCGGCCAGCTTCACCCAGATGTTCAATACCGGCTGGTCCAGCGTCATCTCCGGTGATGCCACGCCACTGGACCTGCTGCTGGAAGACCGCGCCTTCCTGCGCCTGATCCTCTACGTGCTGCTGACCTGGGCGTGCCTGTCGAGCCTGGGCCGTCGCGGCCTGGCCCCGGTGCTGACCCCGGTCAACGACTTCATCGCCCGCTACCGCTGGCAGGCCCTGCTGCTGCTCGGCCTGATCGCCACCTATCGCATGTCGGACACGGTGATGGGCGTGATGGCCAACGTGTTCTACATCGACATGGGCTTCACCAAGGACCAGATCGCCAGCGTCAGCAAGATCTTCGGCCTGATCATGACCCTGGTCGGCGCCGGGGTTGGTGGCCTGCTGATCGTGCGCTTCGGCATCATGCCGATCCTGTTCATCGGCGGTGTGGCCTCGGCGGGCACCAACATCCTGTTCCTGATGCTGGCCGACATGGGCCCGAACCTGCAGATGCTGGTGGTGACCATCTCGCTGGACAACTTCAGCTCCGGCATGGCCACCTCGGCCTTCGTCGCCTACCTGTCGAGCCTGACCAACCTGAAGTTCTCGGCTACCCAGTACGCGTTGCTCAGTTCGATCATGCTGCTGTTGCCAAGGCTGATCGGGGGTTATTCGGGGGTGATGGTGGAGAAGTTCGGTTACCACGACTTCTTCCTGATCACTGCCCTGCTGGGCGTGCCGACCTTGATCCTGATTGCCCTGCAGTGGCGCCAGGAGGCCGGGCCGGGCAAACCGGTGGCAGAGGAAGGTTCGGCGGCTGAGCGGCCCTGACAGATTTGTATTGCCTGTACTGGCCTCTTCGCGGGCTTGCCCGCTCCCACAGGTAAAGCACTGCCCTTGAGAGCTGTGCAGTCCCTGTGGGAGCGGGCAAGCCCGCGAAGAGGCCGGTACAGGTAATCAAAGATTATTGAGTGACAGCCCCTTCCCCAGGCCTTCCACCCACCACAAACCACAGCGGCCACAGCGCCAAGGCCCCCGCCACGCCTGCCGCCAGGGCAAAGTGCAGCAAGCTGGCCCCGGCGCCAATCATCGCCAGCACCGCCCCACCCAACCCCAGCAAGGCGATGGTGATCATTCCCAGCATGGCCGAGACCAGGCCCTTGCTCTGCTCGCTGGCGAACAGCGTCATGCGATACAGCACCGCGTTGGCCACGCCCAACCCCAATGCGTACAGCGACATGCCCGCCACCACGCTGGTCACGCTCGGCCAGTACCAGGTCGCCAGCACCATCAGGCACAGGCCGGCCAGGTATGGCCACAACGCACCCCGCACCAGCGCCGGCAGCGGATAGCGGTCGGCGATGCGGTTGATGATCAGGTTGCCCAGGATCAGCCCGCCAAACACCGGCAACTGCCACAAGGCGTACTCCATGGTGCTCAGCCCCTCGTCGTGGATCAGCAGCACCGGCGACAGGCCGATCCAGCCAATCAGCGGCAGACCGACCAGGCCCAGAGCCGCGCTACCAGCGACAAAGCGGCGGTTGGCCAGCAACTGGCCGTAGCCGGCCAGCAGCGGCAGCAGGTGGATGGGCGTGAATTCCAGGCGCGAGCCATCACGGCGTTCCACGCCCAGGGTTTCCGGCATCAGCCGGTGAAGCAGCAGCCAGGCCAGAACCGCGCCGATGGCAAAGGCCACGAACAGCCAGCGCCAGTCCAGCCACTGCAGCAGCAAGGTGCCCACCAGCGGCCCAAGCAGTGGCGAGAGCAAGGCGATGTTGGCCAGCAGGGCCATCATGCGCACGGCGTCCGCTTCGCTGAAGGCTTCATTCAGGGCCGGGTAACTGACCGTGACCACAAAACCCAGGCCGATGCCCTGCAGCAGGCGCAGCAAGTTGAACAGGCCGATGTCGTGGACCCAGAAGGTGGCCAGGCAGGCCAGGCCGAAGAACCCGCAGCCGATCAGCAGCAACGGGCGCCGGCCATAACGGTCGGCCAGCGGGCCGATCAGCCATTGCAGCACCACGCCACCCAGCAGGTACAGGTTGAGGGCGTGGGGAATGTATTCGGGGCTGGCGTTCAGGTCGCCGACCACCACCGGCATGGCCGGCATGACGGCGTCGCTGGCCAGGTAGGTGAGCAGCTCGAACAGAGCCAGGGTCAGGCCGAACAGCAAGGCGCGCAGGGGGGTGATGTACAGCAGTGGTTTCATGATGGCGTATCGGGTGTGGCAGGTGGGGTCAGGCTATATGCCAGAAATGGCGGGGTATTGCTGTGAACAAGTGTAATCAGGGCAGAAAAAGCTGGGGCCGCTTTGCGCCCCTTCGCGGGCTTGCCCGCTCCCACAAGTTCGGCGCCGCTCTCGAACCCGGCGCTCGACCTGTGGGAGCGGGCAAGCCCGCGAAGGGGCGCGAAGCGGCCCCGGCTTCAACGCGGTATTACTGCGCTGCAGTCTCCTGCACCACGCGAATCACCCGCTGCGGAAACGGAATGTCGATCCCTTCAGCCTTCAACCGGTCGCGCGCATGCTCGTTGAGCATGAACATCACATCCCAGTAATCGGCAGTCTTGGTCCACAAGCGCAACGACACGGTGATCGAGCTGTCGCCCAGGGTCGCGACCACCGCCTGCGGCGCAGGGTCGGGCAGCACACGCGGGTCCTGCGCCAGCTCCAGCAACACGTTGCGGGCCTTCTGCAGGTCGGCCTCGTAGTCCACGCCCACATCGAACACCACCTTGCGCGTCGGCTGGCGGTTGGTGTTGGTGATGATGCCGTTGGACAGGCTGCCGTTGGGCATGATCACGGTCTTGTTGTCACCGGTGCGTAGCACGGTGTGGAAGATCTGGATGCTGTCGACGGTGCCGGCCACGCCTTGCGCTTCGATCCAGTCACCGATGCGGAACGGGCGGAACATCAGGATCAGCACACCGCCGGCGAAGTTCGCCAGGCTGCCCTGCAAGGCCAGGCCGATGGCCAGGCCCGCGGCACCGATGGCGGCAACGAACGAGGTGGTCTCGATACCGATCATCGACGCCACGCTGACGAACAGCAGCACCTTCAGCACGATATTCGACAGGGTGCTGATGAACCCCTGCAGCGCCAGGTCGGCGTTGCGCAGGCCAACCAGCTTGCCCAGGCGGGCGCTGACCTTGTTGATGATCCACCAGCCGACCGCCAGGGTCAGCAGCGCCAGCAGCACACGGCTGCCGTATTCCATGATCAAGGGAATCCAGGTCTGGGATTGGCGGACCAGCTGATCGACTTCAGCGTTCAAATCCATATTCATCTCCTGATGCCGAGCGGCAAGTACACGGTAGAACAGGCCGCGCGCGATTGCGCAGCCCCGGCCCCCATGGACATCATCTCGCCATCGGGGTTCCGGGTGGTGCCCACATCAGTCGCGGAAGTTGTTGAACTGCAACGGCATGTCGAATTCCTTGGTACGCAGCAGGGCAATGGCTTCCTGCAGGTCGTCACGCTTTTTACCGGTAACGCGTACCTGTTCGCCCTGGATGGCGGCCTGCACTTTCAGCTTGGCATCCTTGATGGTGGCGACGATCTTCTTCGCCAGGTCCTTGTCGATGCCTTCGCGGAACTTGGCTTCCTGTTTCTTTTCCTTGCCCGAGGCGTACGGGTCCTTGGTTTCCAGGCACTTCACGTCGATCTTGCGCTTGACCAGCGCCAGGCGCAGGATTTCCAGCATCGCTTCGAGCTGGAACTCTTCCTCGGCGGTGAGCATCACGGTCTGCTCTTTGTCCTTGAACTCGAAGGTACCCTTGCCCTTGAGGTCGTAGCGGCGGTCCAGGTCCTTGATGGCGTTGTCGACCGCGTTCTGCACTTCGTGCTTGTCCAGTTCCGATACCACGTCGAACGAAGGCATGGTTGTTCTCCCAAAATAAAAGCGCGCTCAGGCTGAAGATGGAGCGCGCTGGGTTTGACGGTTAAAATGCGGGCTCATTATAACGGGTTGCGAAACGCATATGAGCAGCACCTGGCATATTCTCGGCGCCGGTAGCCTGGGCAGCCTGTGGGCTTGCCGCCTGGCGCGCGCAGGCAAGGCAGTACGCCTGATCCTGCGTGACGGGCAACGGCTGCAGGCCTACCAGCAGGCCGGCGGCCTTACCCTGGTCGAACAGGACCAGCCCCGCCACTACGCCATCCCCGCCGAAACCGCGCAGGCACACGGCCCGATCCATCGTCTGCTGGTGGCCTGCAAGGCCTACGACGCTGCCCCGGCCATTGCCGGCGTGGCAGCGCGCCTGGCCGAGGGCGCCGAAGTGGTGCTGCTGCAGAACGGCCTGGGCAGCCAGGACGAAGTCGCCGACCTGGTGCCCCACGCGCGCTGCATCTTCGCCTCCAGTACCGAAGGGGCGTTCCGCGAGGGTGACTGGCAGGTACGCTTTGCCGGCCACGGCTTCAACTGGCTGGGCGACCCACGCAATCCGACGATCCCGACCTGGTTCGATGACCTGCACGAGGCCGGCATCCCCGCCGAGTGGACGGTGGATATCCTCACCCGCCTGTGGCGCAAGCTGGCGCTCAATTGCGCCATCAACCCGCTGACCGTGCTGCACGATTGCCAGAACGGCGGGCTGCTGGGGCACCTGGGCGAAGTGGACGCCCTGTGCGTCGAGCTGGCCCAGCTGCTGCGCCACTGTGGCCAGCCAGAAGCGGCAAACGGGCTGGACGAAGAAGTACAGCGGGTGATCCTCGCCACCGCAGCCAACTACTCTTCCATGTACCAGGATGTACGCGCTGGCCGGCGCACCGAGGTGCACTACCTGCTTGGCCACGCCTGCCGCGCCGCTGGCCGTCATGGCCTGCAGCTGCCAGAGCTGGAACGCCTGCTGCAGCACCTGGTCGATAACCTGCGCGTGCGTGGTTTGCCCTGCGACTGACGCGGCCCTTTCAACCGGATATGGACATTGCCTAGCCCATGACCTTGCGCCAACGCCTGGAAAACCTCCCGGTCGGGCAGAAGCTGCTGGCGGCCCTGCTGGTGTTGCTGGTGACCATCCTGCTGGTGGCCAACCTCACCTTCATCAGCGCCGCCTACTGGATCACCCAGGAAAGCATGGCGCCACAGGCGCTGCACACCATCGGCCGGCTGGTGGCCAACCCGCAGCTGGCGGCCCGCGCCGGCGACAGCCCGGACACCGCCAGCGCCCTGCTCAAGGAACTGGACAGCTACACGCCGCTGCGCGCCGCCGCCGTCTACGGTGGCGATGGCCGCATACTGGCGCAACTGCAGCACGGCGAGCCGCTGGCGTTGCCCAGGCGTTTTCGCGACATCGACGGCTGGCGCCTGATGGAGTTTCGCAGCACCCAGCTGATCCGCATGCCACGCGACGCCAACCCGCCCGCGCACCTGCTGCTGGTGGCCAGCAGCGAACTGCCCACGGCTTTCTATACCGGCACCCTCAGCGCCAGCCTTGGCATCCTGGTGTTCAGCATCCTGCTGTGGATCGTCATCGCCCGGCAGATCAAGCGCCTGATCACCCAGCCGATCAACCAGCTCGAAGAACTCAGCCGCCAGGTCACCCGCGAAGAAAGCTATGCCCTGCGTGCGCATCGCGGCAACGACGACGAAATCGGCAGCCTGGCCGAAGCGTTCAACACCATGCTTTCGCGCATCGAGGCCCGCGAACAGCAGCTCAAGCGCACCCGCGACGAGTTCCAGGAGGCCTATGACCAGGCCCAGGGCCTGGCTGAGGAAACCCGCCATACCAACCGCAAGCTGGAGCTGGAAGTCCAGGTGCGCAGCAAGATCGAGAAGAAACTCACCGGCTTCCAGAATTACCTCAACAGCATCATCGACTCGATGCCTTCGGCGCTGATCGCTCTCGACGAACAGCTCTACGTGACCCAGTGGAATCACGAAGCCACGGTGCTTTCCGGCACGCCACTGGACGAGGCGCTGAACCAGCCGATCTTCATCGCCTTCGAACCGCTCAAACCGTTCCTGCCACAGCTGAAGGAAACCGTGGAAAAGCACCGGGTGGCGAAGATCGAGCGGGTCACCTGGCCCAAGGGCGACGACCTGCGCCACTACGCCCTGACCTTCTACCCGCTGACCGGTGGCGGCGGCCGTGGCGTGGTCATCCGTATCGACGACATCACCCAGCGCCTGTCGCTGGAGGAAATGATGGTGCAATCGGAGAAGATGCTTTCGGTCGGCGGCCTGGCCGCCGGCATGGCCCACGAGATCAACAACCCGCTAGGCGCGATCCTGCATAACGTGCAGAACATCCGCCGGCGCCTGTCACCCGAGCTGCCGCGCAACCAGGAGCAGGCCGAGGAACTGGGCATCGACCTGCCCACGGTCAACCGCTATCTGGAGAGCCGCGAAGTGCCGCTATTGCTCGACGGCATCCAGCAGGCCGGTGCGCGGGCGGCGAAGATCGTCACCCACATGCTCAGTTTCAGCCGCCGCAGCAACCGCCAGTTGGCGCCGTGCGACCTGCCGGCGCTGATCGATCAGGCGGTGGAGATTGCCGGCAACGACTTCGACCTGGCCATCGGCTTCGACTTCAAGGGCCAGGCCATCGTGCGCCAGTTCGACCCCGAACTGGGGCAGGTGCCGTGCACGGCCAACGAATTGGAACAGGTGCTGCTGAACCTGCTGAAAAACGCCGCCCAGGCCATCCACCAGCGGCCGCAGCCGAGCGAGCCCGGGCGCATCACCCTGCGCACCCGCTTGAGCCCGCCATGGGCGGAAATCCAGGTCGAGGACAACGGCGTCGGCATGCCCGAGGGGGTGCGCAAACGCACCTTCGAGCCGTTCTTCACCACCAAGGAAATCGGCCAGGGCACCGGGCTGGGCCTGTCGGTCTCGTACTTCATCATCACCAACAACCACAAGGGGCAGATGGAAGTGCAATCCACGCCCGGCCAGGGTACCTGCTTCACCCTGCGCCTGCCCCTCGGCCAGCCGGCAGCGGTGGCGCCGGCCAAAACGGAGAAATGACATGGGTTACCGCCTGTCGAAGATCTACACCCGCACCGGCGACAAAGGCGAAACCGGCCTGGGCGACGGGCGTCGGGTGCCCAAGGACCACCCACGGATCGAAGCGATTGGCGAGGTGGACAGCCTGAACAGCCAACTGGGTTTGCTGCTGGCGGGGCTGGCCGAACAAGGGTTGGATGAAGTGAGCGCAGTATTGGCGCCGTGTCAGCACCGCCTGTTCGACCTGGGCGGTGAGCTGGCGATGCCCAGTTATCAGGCGTTGAACCTGGCGGAAGTGGAACGCCTGGAAGCAGCGATCGATGTGTGGAATGAAGAGCTGGGGCCGTTGAAGAACTTCATCTTGCCCAGTGGCTCGGCGCTGGTGGCGCAGGCGCATGTGTGCCGGAGCCTGGCGCGCAGTGCGGAGCGGCGGTGCCAGCAGCTGAATGCGCTGGAGCCGTTGGCGGGGGTTGGGTTGGCGTATATCAACCGGCTTTCGGATCTGCTGTTCGTGGCGGCGCGGATCATTGGGCGGCGGCAGGGGGTGGCTGAGGTTTTGTGGCAGCCAGCACCAAAGCCGGAGGTTTGAGATTGCCGGGGCTGCTGCGCAGCCCTTCGCGGGCTTGCCCNNTGCCCGCTCCCACAGGTACGGTACAGGTTTCAGGGTTTGGGAGTTCCCTGTGGGAGCGGGCAAGCCCGCGAATGGGCCGCAAAGCGGCCCCAATTACAGGCGACTCAGACCTCGGGCCAGAACGCCCGGATCCCGGCCACACCCTGTGCCCCCGCTTCCCAGGCCTGCTCACGCTCACCCGGCCCTACCCCACCCAGCAGGTAGACCGGCTTGTTGAACCCGGCAATCAACCGCTGTGCCTCGTCCCACCCCAGCGGCACCGCCTCAGGGTGAGTCCGGGTCGCCTGCACCGGCGACAAGGTGACGAAGTCCACGCCCATCTGCTCCGCCAGCGCCAGCTCTTCGGCACTGTGGCAGGACGCCGCCAGCCAGCGCTCCTTGGGGAACGGCCGGCCGTTGGCGGCATACTTGCGCAGTTGTGCAGCCGTCAGGTGCCAACCCGCGGCTGGGAAGTCACCCAGCCACTCCAGCGGCCCCTTGAGCATCAGCTGCGCCTTGCCCGCGCACAGGCCGACCGCATCCACCGCCACATCGCGGTACTTGGGGTCGTACATGTCCGGGGCACGCAACTGGATCAGGCGAATGCCGCTGGCCACCGCCTTCTGGATGCCCTTGAGCATCTGCGGCACTTCCAGGCCATCGGGGGTGATCAGGTACTGGTCCGGCAGGCGCGCGGCTGCAACGATCGGTTTATTGGCCTCGGGGAATTCGTACTGGGGCAAATCACGTGGGGCAACCCATTCCAGCGGCTGACCCTCGGCGCCATGCGGCTCGCCGGTGAACGCCTCGACTTCGCGCACATCCAGCAGCACCTGCTTGTCCGGGTAGTCGTGGCTGACCTTGATCAGCGCGCGCGAACGGCTTACCTCGATGCCCAGCTCCTCGCGCAGCTCGCGGGTCAGCGCCGCCTCGACGCCCTCACCCTCTTCCACCTTGCCGCCCGGGAATTCCCACAGGCCGCCCTGGTGCTGGGTATCGGCACGCCGTGCGATCAGAATGCGGCCGTCAGTACCACGAATGACAGCGGCTACAACATGAATCCGTTTCACCCTTCACGCTCCGCCAGGCCAGCCTGCTGCCAGGCCTGGAAGGCCGGCCAATGGTAAATGGTTTCGATATAGGCCGCCGCCTCCGCAGGCACTTCCACGCGGTAGGTGCGCAGGCGTACGGCCACCGGGGCAAAGAAGGCATCGGCCAGGCTTGGCTTGCCGAACAGGAACGGGCCGCTGTCCTTGGCCACCAGGCGGCATTCGGACCACAGTGCAACGATACGGTCGATATCGATTTGAACCTCCAGCGGCACGCTGTCCAGCGCCTGGTCGCGCGACAGGTCGAACGGCATGGCACCGCGCAGTGCGAAGAAGCCGCTGTGCATCTGCGCACAGGCCGAACGGGCCTGGGCCCGGGCCGCCACGTCGGCAGGCCACAGCTGGGCGTCGGGGTGGCGTTCGTTGAGGTATTCGGCAATGGCCAGCGAATCGGCGATCACACCGTGCTCGGTCTTGAGCAGCGGTACCTTGCCGGTAGCAGAGAAGGCGAGGATGCGCTGACGGGTGTCAGGCTGGTTGAGTTTGATCAGTGTTTCTTCGTAAGGCACGCCAGCCAGCTCGAGGGCCAGGGCGCCACGCAGCGACCAGGAGGAATACAGCTTGTCGCCGATGATCAGGTGATAGCTCATGGTTCGGCTCCATCGTTTGGGAATTTTGGGGCTGCTCTGCAGCCCTTTCGCGACACAAGGCCGCTCCCACATGGGGCGATGTACGCAGGTCCTTGTGGGAGCGGCCTTGTGTCGCGATGGGCCGCAACGCGGCCCCAATTACATCAGGTACGGTACTCGGCGTTGATCTTCACGTACTCGTGGGACAGGTCGGTGGTCCAGATGGTTTCGCTGCACTGGCCACGGCCCAGCTCGATACGGATGGTGATCTCTTCCTGGGCCATTACCTTGGCGCCCTGGTCTTCGGTGTAGCTCGGGCTGCGGCCGCCTTTGCTGGCAATGCACACGCTGTCCAGGTACACATCGATCAGGCTCACATCCAGCTCCGGTACACCGGCACGGCCAACGGCGGCGAGGATACGGCCCCAGTTGGGGTCGGAAGCGAACAGCGCAGTCTTGATCAGCGGCGAGTGGGCCACGGCGTAGCCGACGTCCAGGCACTCCTGGTGGTTGCCACCGCCGTTGACCTGCACGGTAACGAACTTGGTGGCGCCTTCGCCGTCACGGACGATGGCCTGAGCCACTTCCATGCACACTTCGAACACCGCCTTCTTCAGCGCTTCGAACAATGCGCCGCTGGCTTCGGTGACTTCCGGCAGGTTGGCCTTGCCGGTGGCGATCAGCATGCAGCAGTCGTTGGTCGAGGTGTCGCCATCGATGGTGATGCGGTTGAACGACTTGTTGGCACCGTCCAGCATCAGGTCCTTGAGTACCGCCGGGGCAACCTTGGCGTCGGTGGCGATGTAGCCGAGCATGGTAGCCATGTTCGGGCGAATCATGCCTGCACCCTTGCTGATGCCGGTGACGGTAACGGTCACGCCATCGTGCTGGAACTGGCGGCTGGCACCCTTGGGCAGGGTGTCGGTGGTCATGATGCCGGTGGCGGCTTCGGCCCAGTGGTTTTCCGACAGGTTGTCGAGGGCGGCCTGCAGCGCGCCTTCGATCTTCTCGACCGGCAGCGGCTCGCCGATTACGCCGGTGGAGAACGGCAGTACCGACTCGGCCGGTACGCCGGCCAGCTCGGCCAGCTTGGCGCAGGTGCGTTCGGCGGCGGCCAGGCCTGGCGCGCCGGTGCCGGCGTTGGCGTTACCGGTGTTGGTCAGCAGGTAGCGCACGGTGCCCTGCACACGCTGCTTGGACAGGATCACCGGCGCTGCGCAGAAGGCGTTGAGGGTGAACACGCCAGCCACGCTGGAGCCTTCGGCGCAGCGCATGACCACCACATCCTTGCGCCCCGGGCGCTTGATGCCGGCAGAAGCGATGCCGAGTTCAAAACCCGGAACCGGGTGCAGGGTGGGCAAAGGACCAAGACCAACAGCCATTAGAGCGCTCCTAGAAAATACGGTTGATATCGAAAAACGGGGCCGCTTCGCGCCCCATCGCGACACAAGGCCGCTCCCACATAGGACGGCGCAGCGTTGCGGCTGTGCGCTATCCCTGTGGGAGCGGCCTTGTGTCGCGATAGGGCCGCACCGCGGCCCCAATTCAGGTCAGATCACTCGATCTGCCCGTGGCAATGCTTGAACTTCTTGCCCGAACCACACCAGCACGGCTCGTTGCGGCCCAGCTTCTGCTCGTTGCGCACCGGTGCCGAGGCAACGGCCACTTCGGCGCCCTCCTCGTTCAGTTGCTCGCTTTCCAAGCCCGGGGCAGCGGCATGCTGGAACTGCATGCGGCTGGCCAGTTCCTCGGCCTCGCGGCGCAGGCGGGCCTCCTCTTCGACCGGGTCTTCGCGGCGTACCTGAACGTGCGACAGCACACGGATGGTGTCGCGCTTGATCGACTCGAGCAGCTCCTGGAACAGGCTGAAGGATTCGCGCTTGTACTCCTGCTTCGGGTTCTTCTGCGCATAACCACGCAGGTGGATACCGTGACGCAGGTGGTCCATGGTCGACAGGTGGTCTTTCCACAGGTCATCCAGCACGCGCAGCAGGATCTGCTTCTCGAAGGTACGCAGGGCTTCGATACCGGCCTGGTCTTCCTTCTCGGTGTACGCGGTGGTGATTTCGTTCAGCAGCTTCTCGCGCAGGGTCTCTTCGTAGAGGTGATCGTCCTCGTCGAGCCACTGCTGGATCGGCAGCTTCATGGCGAAATCGCTTGCAAGCGAAGCTTCCAGACCGGCCACGTCCCACTGCTCTGG
This sequence comes from Pseudomonas sp. UBA6753, assembly GCF_002453565.1. Lineage (NCBI taxonomy): Bacteria > Pseudomonadati > Pseudomonadota > Gammaproteobacteria > Pseudomonadales > Pseudomonadaceae > Pseudomonas > Pseudomonas sp. UBA6753. The sequence continues at coordinate 288,990 of NZ_DKHD01000032.1, forward strand.
CAGCGACTGCGGCGGAATGTGCTGGCTGATGGTAGCGTCCAGTACTTCCTTGCGGAATTCGACGATGGTGTCGCCAATGTTCTCGGCGGCCAGCAGGCTGTTGCGCATGTGGTAGATCACCTTGCGCTGCTCGTTGGCCACGTCGTCGTATTCCAGCAACTGCTTGCGGATGTCGAAGTTGCGGCCTTCGACCTTGCGCTGGGCCTTCTCGATGGCGTTGGTGACCATGCGGTGCTCGATGGCCTCGCCGGACTGCATGCCCAGCGCCTTCATGAAGTTCTTCACCCGGTCAGAGGCGAAGATACGCATCAGGCTGTCTTCCAGCGACAGGTAGAAGCGGCTGGAGCCCGGGTCGCCCTGACGGCCGGAACGGCCACGCAGCTGGTTGTCGATACGGCGCGATTCGTGGCGCTCGGAAGCGATCACGTGCAGGCCACCCGTCTCGATCACCTGCTGGTGACGCTTCTGCCAGTCGGCCTTGATCTGGGCGATCTGCTCGGCGGTCGGGTTTTCCAGGGCAGCCACTTCGGCTTCCCAGTTACCGCCCAGCAGGATGTCGGTACCACGGCCGGCCATGTTGGTGGCGATGGTCAGGGCACCTGGCGCACCGGCTTGCGCGATGATCTCGGCTTCCTTCTCGTGGTACTTGGCGTTGAGCACCTTGTGGTCGATACCTTCCTTCTTCAGGAGGTTGGACATGTGCTCGGAGGTTTCGATGGTCGCAGTACCCACCAGCACCGGGCGGCCCTGCTTCATGCTTTCCTTGATGTCGGCGATGATCGCGGCGTATTTCTCGTCGGCGGTCAGGTACACCAGGTCGTTGAAGTCTTTACGCGCCAACGGCTTGTTCGGCGGAATGACCATCACGTTGAGCCCGTAGATCGACTGGAACTCGAACGCTTCGGTGTCGGCGGTACCGGTCATGCCGGACAGCTTGGTGTACAGGCGGAAGTAGTTCTGGAAGGTGGTCGAAGCCAGGGTCTGGCTCTCGGCCTGAATGTTCAGGTTCTCTTTGGCTTCGATGGCCTGGTGCAGGCCTTCGGACAGACGACGGCCCGGCATGGTACGGCCGGTGTGCTCGTCGATCAGCAGGACCTGGCCGTCCTGGACGATGTATTCGATGTTGCGGTGGAACAGCTTGTGCGCGCGCAGGCCGGCGTAGACGTGGGTCAGCAGGCTCAGGTTATGCGCCGAGTACAGGCTCTCGCCCTCGGCCAGCAGGCCGGACTGGGTGAGCATCTCTTCGATGAATTGGTGACCGGCTTCGTTCAGCTCGACCTGACGGCTCTTCTCGTCGATGGTGAAGTGGCCTTCCTGGGTGACCTGGCCTTCGACCTCTTCGATGTGCTGGGTAAGGCGCGGGATCAGACGGTTGATCTCGATGTACAGCTTGGAGCTGTCCTCGGCCTGACCGGAGATGATCAGCGGGGTACGCGCTTCGTCGATGAGGATGGAGTCGACTTCGTCGATCACGGCGAAGTTCAGTTCACGCTGGAACTTCTCGTCCTGGCTGAACGCCATGTTGTCGCGCAGGTAGTCGAAACCGAATTCGTTGTTGGTGCCGTAGGTGATGTCGGACGCGTAGGCGGCGCGCTTTTCTTCCGGCGGCTGGAAGGCCGAGACGATGCCGACCGACAGGCCGAGGAACTCGTAAAGCGGGCGCATCCAGTTGGCGTCGCGGCGGGCCAGGTAGTCGTTGACGGTAACCACGTGCACGCCCTTGCCGGACAATGCGTTGAGGTACACGGCCAGGGTACCGACCAAGGTCTTGCCTTCACCGGTACGCATTTCTGCGATCATGCCCTCGTGCAGGGTCATGCCACCGATCAGCTGCACGTCGAAGTGGCGCATGCCCATCACGCGCTTGCCGGCCTCACGGGCCACGGCGAAGGCTTCAGGCAGCAACTGGTCCAGTGTCTCGCCTTTGGCCAGGCGCTCCTTGAACTCTGCGGTCTTGCCCCGCAGTTGCTCGTCGGAGAGGGCCACCATCTTCTCTTCGAGAGCATTGACGATGTTCACCGTCTTGAGCATGCGTTTGACTTCACGCTCGTTCTTGCTTCCAAAAAGTTTCTTTAACAAAGGCGCAAACATATCGGCAGGATCTTCCACACGTAGGGATGGAGGGCGGCCCCATGAGTCGCCCGTGCAGCCCTGAGGCCGCATGCGAACGAGCATTCTACCCGGAAACGATGGTGAGGAAAGTGGTGGATTTCCACGATGCTTGTACAGCGTTTTGGCGGGGGCTTGTTTTAGATAGGGGCATTTTCCCTGAGTTCAAGGTTCGGGAAGATGAAACGTATCGAGAATGAGTCTTGTCTTTGGTTGCCTGCACGGGCCTCTTCGCGGGCTTGCCCGCTCCCACAGGATCACCACAGGTCTCAAGTGTTGCGAAATACCTGTGGGAGCGGGCAAGCCCGCGAAGAGGCCGGTGCAGGCTACAAGAGGTGTTAAACTGCCGATCTTGTAACCTCATGCACATACCCATGGCCTACAAACCCTCCCCCGCCCAGCCGCCCTCGGCCCTGCTCCGCCAGGTCCGCCCGCTGCGCCTGCTGCTGAACCAGGCCGAACGCCTGGAGCACCTGCAGCGCCTGCTGGAAAGCCAGCTGCAACCAGCCGCCCGCGAGCACTGCCATGTGGCGTCGTGGCGCGATGGCACATTGTTGCTGGTGGTAACCGACGGCCACTGGGCAACCCGCCTGCGCTATCAGCAGAAACGCCTGATGTCGGCATTACAGGCCATGGAGGCATTCGCCAATCTCAGGCGCATCCTGTACAAGGTCCAGCCCCCGCTGGTGCCAGCCAAGCGTGGTGGCCATGCTGCGGAACTGTCCAATAACGCAGCCGAGAGCCTGCGCGATACCGCCGAGGGCATCACTGACCCCAAGCTGCGCGCAGCGCTGGAAAGGCTGGCAGCTCACGCCCAGGACAAGCGCTGACACCTTCAGGACTGCTGCGCAGTCCATTCGCGGGCACGCCCGCTCCCACAGGGTGCCCACTGCCTCTGGAGCGGCGCAGGACCTGTGGGAGCGGGCGTGCCCGCGAATGGCCGGACCTGCCCGGCAACATGCGTCAGCCATAAAAAAGGCCACCCGAAGGTGGCCTTAATGAACTAGAGAGTGTTCGAACTTACACGGCCGCAACAGGGCGCATGTACGAGATCGGTGCCGTGCTGGCATCTTCGAAGGTGACCACTTCCCAGGCATCGGTTTCGGCAATCAGCTTGCGCAACAGCTGGTTGTTCAGCGCGTGGCCGGACTTGTAGCCCTTGAACTCGCCGATCAGGCTGTTGCCCAGCAGGTAAAGGTCGCCAATGGCGTCGAGGATCTTGTGCTTGACGAATTCGTCATCGGAACGAAGGCCGTCTTCGTTGAGCACACCGGTCTCGTCGACCACGATGGCGTTCTCGACACTGCCACCCAGCGCAAGGTTGTGCTTGCGCAGGTACTCGATGTCACGCATGAAACCGAAGGTACGGGCGCGGCTGACTTCCTTCACGAACGAGGTGCTGGAGAAGTCGACGACCGCACTCTGGGTCTGGCCCTTGAGGACCGGATGATCGAAGTCGATCTCGAAGCTCACCTTGAAACCGTCGAAAGGCAGGAAAGTGGCGCGCTTGTCGCCCTCTTCCACGGTTACCTCACGCAGGATGCGGATGAACTTCTTGGCTGCGTCCTGTTCTTCCAGGCCGGCAGACTGAATCAGAAATACAAAGGGTCCGGCGCTGCCATCCATGATCGGCACTTCCGAGGCGGAGAGCTCGACGTAGGCGTTATCGATGCCCAGGCCCGCCATGGCGGAGAGCAGGTGCTCGACCGTATCGACCTTGACGTCACCGTTGACCAGCGTCGTCGACATGGTTGTCTCGCCGACGTTGGCCGCGCGCGCCGGGATTTCGACCACAGGGTCGAGGTCGGCGCGGCGGAAGACGATGCCGGTGTCAACAGGTGCAGGCTTGAGGGTCAGGTAAACCTTCTCCCCGGAGTGCAGACCGACACCTGTGGCACGGATGGTATTCTTCAGGGTGCGTTGTTTAATCATGGCATTGGCCGCTTCAGCGCAAATTGCGAACAGGTATCAACAAAGGCTGGGGATGATAACAGACCCAACCTTTGATGAATACCAATCACCTTTATACCCCTGATAAATTCCATTAATCAGCCTGACGACGCAGGAATGCCGGGATATCGAGGTAGTCCAGGTCATCCTGAGGGTTCAGTTTAGCGGCTGCAGCAGCACCTGCATGGGCCTGGTTGCGCATTACGGTCGGGCGCTCCAGGTCACGGTAGTTGACCGCAGGCTGCTCCTGGCGAACCGGCGCCGGGTTGGAAGCCTCGTACACCTGCTGGGCAGTCTGCAGGGTATTGTCGACCACCTTCACAGGCTTCTCGATGCGCGCGCCCAGGCCGGTGGCCACTACGGTCACGTGCAGCTCGTCACGCATGTCCGGGTCGATCACGGTACCGACCTTGACCATGGCGTGGTCGGAGGCGAAGGCTTCGATGATGCTACCCACGTCGGAGTACTCACCCAGCGACAGGTCAGGGCCTGCGGTGATGTTCACCAGGATGCCGCGGGCGCCCTGCAGGTTGACGTCTTCCAGCAGCGGGTTGCGGATCGCTGCCTCGGTGGCTTCACGCGCACGGTTCGGGCCGCTGGCGCAGCCAGTACCCATCATGGCCATGCCCATTTCACCCATCACGGTACGCACGTCGGCGAAGTCGACGTTGATCATGCCCGGGCGCTTGATGATATCGGAGATACCGCGCACGGCACCGGCCAGTACGTCGTCGGCCTTGGCGAAGGCGGACAGCAGGCTGGCATCCTTGCCCAGGATGGTCAGCAGCTTCTCGTTGGGGATGGTGATCAACGAGTCGACGCTTTCGGCCAGCATGCGGATGCCTTCATCGGCGATCTGCATGCGCTTGCGGCCTTCGAACGGGAACGGACGGGTCACCACGGCAACGGTGAGAATGCCCATTTCCTTGGCCACTTCGGCGATGATCGGCGCTGCACCGGTACCGGTACCGCCGCCCATGCCAGTGGTGATGAACACCATGTTGGTGCCCTGCAGCACTTCAGCGATGCGCTCACGGTCTTCCAGCGCGGCCTGGCGGCCGACTTCCGGATTGGCACCGGCACCCAGGCCCTTGGTCACGCCAGTGCCCAATTGCAGGATGGTGCGCGCGCCGATGTTCTTCAGCGCCTGGGCATCGGTGTTGGCGCAGATGAATTCCACGCCTTCGATGCTGCTCTTGACCATGTGGTTGACGGCGTTGCCGCCACCACCGCCAACACCGATCACTTTGATGACCGGGCTTTGCGGGACGTTGTCTACGAGCTCGAACATTTTCCCTCTCCTTACAGTTCTCTAGTTGTCGCGCCTACCACTACTGCTTTGAAACTTAGAAATTGCCCTGGACCCAGCGCTTGAAGCGTTCAAGCACTGGAGCCTTCGGTTCATCGCCATAGCTGTTGCTGCTGCTGTTACCGGTCAGGGGCAGGTCTTCGGTCTGCTTCTGCAGGCCGTAGGTGAGCAAGCCCACGCCGGTGGAATAGATCGGGTTGCGAACCACGTCGCTGAGCCCCCGAACGCTGTGCGGCACGCCCAGGCGTACCGGCATGTGGAAGATTTCCTCGGCCAGTTCCACGGCGCCTTCCATCTTGGCGGTGCCGCCGGTGAGGACGATGCCGGCCGGCACCAGGTCCTCGTAGCCGCTGCGGCGCAGTTCGGCCTGGATCAGGGTGAAGAGCTCGTCGTAACGTGGCTCCACCACCTCGGCCAGGGCCTGGCGCGACAGTTCGCGCGGTGGGCGATCACCCACGCTTGGCACCTTGATGGTCTCGCCAGCGCCAGCCAGTTTGGCCAGGGCGCAGGCGTAGCGGATCTTGATTTCTTCGGCGTACTGGGTCGGGGTACGCAGGGCCATGGCGATGTCGTTGGTCACCTGGTCGCCGGCAATCGGGATCACCGCGGTGTGACGGATCGCGCCCTCGGTGAAAATGGCGATGTCGGTGGTGCCACCACCGATGTCCACCAGGCACACGCCCAGCTCTTTTTCATCGTCGGTCAGCACCGAGTAGGCCGAGGCCAGCTGCTCGAGGATGATGTCGTCGATTTCCAGGCCGCAGCGGCGTACGCATTTTTCGATGTTCTGCGCCGCGTTGACCGCGCAGGTGACCACGTGGACCTTGGCTTCCAGACGTACGCCAGACATGCCCAGCGGCTCGCGCACGCCCTCCTGGTTGTCGATCACGTAGTCCTGCGGCAGGGTGTGCAGCACGCGCTGGTCAGCCGGGATGGCAACGGCCTGGGCGGCGTCGAGTACGCGCTCCAGGTCGGCCAGGCTGACCTCGCGGTCGCGGATGGCGACGATGCCGTGGGAGTTCAGGCTGCGGATGTGGTTGCCGGCTACGCCGACGAAGGCCGAGTGGATGCGGCAGCCGGCCATCAGCTGCGCTTCTTCCACCGCGCGCTGGATCGACTGCACGGTGGACTCGATGTTCACCACCACGCCTTTTTTCAGGCCGCGGGACGGATGGGTACCGATCCCGACGATTTCCAGGGTGCCGTCCTCGCCCACTTCACCCACCAGCGCCACCACCTTGGAGGTGCCGATGTCCAGCCCGACGATCATTTTGCCGCTATGCGCGTTTGCCATGGTCCTGCCTCTCTCTAATTCTTCGCAACGGCGGGTTGGGCCGTCGTCGGTGCAATCGGTTCCCGCCAACCAACGGCAAGTCCGTTGGAGTAACGCAGATCAATGCGGGCGATAGTGCTGATCTGGTCTTTGAGTGTCTTGTCGTAAATGGCAATGAAACGGCGCATCTTCTCCACCAGATGGTCGCGCCCCAGCAGCAGCTCGATGCCTGGCCCGGCGCTGCTCGCGCCCGTGGTCAGGAACCAGCTGCCTCGCTCGCGCAGCTCCAGGCGAGCGATGGAAAAGCCCAGGGGGCGCAGCATCTGGCTCAATACCTGATACTGCTGCATCACTTGTTGCTGAGCACGCTGCGGCCCGGCCAGCTGCGGCAGGTGCTCGTAGTTGGCCAGTTCGCGCGGGGTGAAAGCCTGGCCCTGGTTGTTGAGCAAGGCTTCGTCACCCCAGCGCGCCACCGGCAACTGTTCTTCCAGGCGGATCACCACCTCGTCGGGCCACACCCGGCGCACTTCGGCGTGGGCGATCCACGGCATCTGCTCGAGCTCTGCGCGCATCGCCGGCAGGTCGACACTGAAGAAGCTCGCTGCCACGTAGGGCGCGATACGCTGCTGCACCGACTGCTGGCTGATGTAGCTGAGGTCGCCCTGCACGTCGATCTTGGTGATCGGCCGGTCGGCGTAGGGCATCAGGCGAATGGCGCCCTCGTAGGCGCCAAACCCGGCCGCCACCAGCAGCACCGGCCACAGCAGGCGCTTGAGACCACCCAGGCTTGGCCGCGGCAGGCGCGCCGATACGGGCTCGTCGGCCACCAGCCGGCTGGCACCACGCGGCACCGGCTTGCTACGGCCGGTAACGGGTTGCTGCTGACGTATCATCGCGCCTTGCATGGTTGTTAACCTCGCGTCGCCACGCTTTCGGCCAGGATCGCCAGCACCAGTTGCTGGAAGTCCAGGCCGGCCGCGCGGGCCGCCATGGGCACCAGGCTATGGTCGGTCATGCCGGGTGCGGTGTTGACTTCGAGCAGCCAGAACCGGCCCTGCTCGTCCTGCATCACGTCCAGCCGCCCCCAGCCTTCGATGCCGATGGCATCGCAGGCGCGCGCGGTCAGGTCGATCAGTTCTTGTTCCTTGACGCTGTCCAGGCCGCACGGAATGCGGTACTGGGTATCGTTGGCGATGTACTTGGCGTCGTAGTCGTAGAACACGTGCGGCGTACCCAGGGCGATCGGCGGCAGCACCTGGCCGCGCAATACCGCAACGGTGAACTCCGGCCCGTGGATCCACTGCTCCACCAGTACCTGGGAATCGTATCGGGCGGCATCCTGCCAGGCGGCGACCAGTTCCTGGGCGCTGTTCACCTTGGCCATGCCGATGCTGGAACCTTCATGGGCGGGTTTGACGATAAGCGGGAAGCCCAGTTCCGTACTGGCCTGCAAACAATCGCTTTCGCTCGCCAGCACCGCGTGGCGCGGGGTAGGAATACCCAGGCTCTGCCACACCTGCTTGGTGCGCAGCTTGTCCATGGCCAGTGCCGAGGCAAGGATGCCACTACCGGTGTAGGGGATGCCCAGGCACTCGAGCAGGCCTTGCATGCTGCCGTCTTCACCGCCACGGCCGTGGAGGATGATGAAAGCGCGGTCGATCTTCTCGCTTTGCAGGCGGTCGAGCAGGTCGTCACCCACGTCGATGGCGACCACGTCGACACCGGCGGTGGTCAGCGCGTCGATCACTGCGGCACCGGACTTGAGCGACACTTCGCGCTCGGCGCTCTTGCCGCCGTACAGCACCGCGACGCGGCCGAACGCCTTGACGTCCAGGGTCGAGTGCAGTTTGTCGTAGGCGCTGGTCATTTCGACTTCTCCTGCTTGGCGCCAGCGAACAGCGGGCTTTTCATCAATTGAGGGGCCAGGCCGCCGACATCACCGGCACCCTGGCAGATCAGGATGTCGCCAGCGCGCAGCAGTGGCTTGACCAGCGGCGCCAGGTCGACGCCACGCTCGATGTAGATCGGGTCCAGCTTGCCGCGCTGGCGGATGCTGTGGCACAGCTGGCGGCTGTCGGCGCCGGGGATCGGCTCTTCGCCGGCCGGGTAGACCTCCATCAGCAGCAGCACGTTGGCATCGCCCAGCACCTGGACGAAATCGTCGTACAGGTCGCGGGTACGGCTGTAGCGGTGCGGCTGGTAGACGATCACCAGGCGACGGCTTGGCCAACCGCCGCGCACGGCCTGGATCACCGCAGCCACTTCGGTCGGGTGGTGGCCGTAGTCGTCGACCAGCATCACGCTGCCGCCTTCGACCGGCAGTTCGCCGTACACCTGGAAGCGGCGGCCGACGCCCTGGAAGCCGGACAGGCCCTGGACGATGGCTTCGTCAGTGATGCCTTCGTCGGTAGCGATGGCGATGGTGGCCAAGGCGTTGAGCACGTTGTGGTTGCCGGGCATGTTCACCGACACCTCCAGCGGCTCGCGGTCGCGACGCAGCACGGTGAAGTGGGTCTGCATGCCCATCTGGCGCACGTTGATGGCGCGGATGTCGGCCTCGTCGCTGAAGCCATAGGTCACGGTCGGGCGCTTGACCTGTGGCAGGATCTCGCGCACTACCGGGTCGTCCAGGCACATCACGGCCAGGCCGTAGAACGGCAGGTTGTGCAGGAACTCGACGAAGGTTTTCTTCAGTTTGTTGAAGTCACCTTCGTAGGTCGCCATGTGGTCGGCGTCGATGTTGGTGACCACGGCAACCATTGGCTGCAAGTGCAGGAAGCTGGCATCGCTCTCGTCCGCTTCGGCGATCAGGTAGCGGCTGGTACCGAGTTGGGCATTGGTACCGGCAGCGGTCAGGCGGCCACCGATGACGAAGGTCGGGTCCAGGCCGCCAGCGGCGAACACCGAGGCCAGCAGGCTGGTGGTGGTGGTCTTGCCGTGGGTGCCGGCAACGGCCACGCCATGGCGATAGCGCATCAGCTCGGCGAGCATCTCGGCACGCGGCACCACCGGAATGCGCCGCTCGAGGGCGGTGGCGACTTCCGGGTTGGCCGGGTTGATGGCGCTGGACACCACCAGCACATCGGCGGTGGCGGCGTTCTCGGCGCGGTGGCCGACGAAGATCTCGGCGCCGAACGATTCCAGGCGTTCGGTAACCGGCGAGGCCTTCAGGTCGGAACCGGACACTTCATAGCCCAGGTTCAGCAACACTTCGGCAATGCCGCACATGCCCACGCCGCCGATACCGACGAAGTGGATACGGCGGATACGGCCCATCTTCGGCTGGGGCATGGCTTTCTGGCTCTCAACCATGGGCCACCTCCAGGCAGATATCGACCACGGTGCTGGTTGCGGCAGGTTTGGCCAGGCGCCGTGCGGTGCCTGCCATGACGTTGAGTTTCTCGGGTTGCATCAGCACCTCGTTCAGGCGTTCAGCGAGCTGCGCTGCGCCAGTTGTCGCTTGTGGCATCAGGAAGGCTGCGCCTTCCCGGGCCAGATATTGGGCGTTGTGGGTCTGGTGGTCGTCGATCGCGTGGGGCAATGGCACCAGCATCGAAGGCAGGCCCGCTGCCGCCAGCTCGCTGACGGTCAGGGCGCCGGCCCGGCACACCACAATGTCGGCCCAGCCATAGGCTTGGGCCATGTCCTTGATGAAGGGCTCTACCTGAGCCTCGACGCCCGCCTCGTGATAACGCTCGGCGGTGATCGGCGCGTGTTGCTTGCCGGCCTGGTGGAATACCTCTGGCCGAAGCGCAGGGGGTACTTCGGACAGGGCCTTAGGCAACAATTTGTTCAATGGTTCCGAACCCAGGCTGCCGCCCATCACCAGCAGGCGCGCACGGCGCTCGGCCAGGGGCGCGCGCAGGGCGTCCATGAACAGTTCCGGGCGCACCGGGTTGCCGGTGGTGCGCAGTTTGTCGCTGGCGGCGAAGGTGGCCGGGAAGGCTTCGCAAACACGCGCAGCCAGCGGCAGCAGCAGGCGGTTGGTGGTACCGGCGCGGGCATTCTGCTCGTGGATCACCAGCGGTACGCCGCACAGGCGTGCGGCCACGCCGCCGGGGCCGGTCACATAACCACCGAAGCCGACCACGCATACCGGCTTGAGCTCACGCACAATACGCCGCGCCTGCAGCACGGCCTTGACCAGGGTGAACGGCGCCTTGAGCAACGACAGCTTGCTCTTGCCGCGCAGGCCACTGACCTGGATCAGGTGCAGCGGCAGGCCGGCCTGGGGCACCAGTTCGTTCTCGATGCCACGCGGGGTGCCCAGCCAGTGCACGCTGTAGCCGCGCGCCTGGAATTCACGGGCGCAGGCCAGGGCCGGGAACACGTGGCCCCCGGTGCCGCCCGCCATGATCAGTACGTTCTTGCCGTCAGCGGCCATGATTGGTCTCCTCGGCAAAATCGCTTTCGCTGAATTCGTGCTCCTCACTGCCCAGGTGCGTGCGGCTTTCCCACTCGATACGCAGCAACAGGCCCACACAGGCACAGCAGATCACCAGCGAACTGCCCCCGTAGCTGAGGAACGGCAGGGTCAGGCCCTTGGTCGGCAGCAGGCCGACGTTCACACCGATGTTGATCAGGAACTGGCCGATCCACAGGAAGGCCAGGCCGAAGGCAACATAAGCGGCAAAGAACTGCTTGGCTTTTTCCGCCCACAGACCGATATACAGGGCACGTACAGTCACGAATACGAACAGCGCGATAGTCAGCAGCGAGCCGACCACGCCGAGCTCTTCGGCCAGTACCGAGAACACGAAGTCAGTGTGCGCTTCAGGCAGGTAGAACTGCTTCTGCACGCTGTTGCCCAGGCCAACGCCCAGCCACTCGCCACGGCCGAAGGCAATCAGCGCCTGGGTCAACTGGTAGCCCGAGCCGAACTGGTCGGACCACGGGTCGGTAAAGGTAATCAGGCGCGCCATCCGGTAAGGCTGCGCCTGTACCAGGACGAACACCGCGACCACCGCCAACACCACCATCAGGCTGAAGCGGAACAGCCCCACCCCGCCGAGGAACAGCATGGCCGCCGCCGCGCCCATCATCACCACGGTGGCGCCGAAGTCCGGCTCCATCAGCAGCAGGGCAGCCATGGGCAGCAGCACGATGAACGGTTTGAAGAAGCCCATCCAGGTTTCGCGTACCTCGGTCTGCCGGCGCACCAGGTAGCCGGCCAGGTAGACGACCACGAACACCTTGGCAATTTCCGAAGGCTGCACGTTGAAGAAGCTGAAGCCGATCCAGCGCATGGAGCCGTTCACTTCGCGGCCGATACCCGGCACCAGCACCAGTACCAGCAGGCCGAAGGCACCCAGCAGCATCATGAAGCCCATGCGCTGCCAGGTGGCGACCGGTACCAGCATGGTGGCGCCACAGGCGACCAGGCCGAGGAACACGTACACCAGGTGGCGGAACATGTGGTAAAGCGGGTTGCCCGACTGCACCGCAGCCACTTCCGAGGACGCCGAGGTGATCATCACCAGGCCCAGGCCCAGCAATGCCAGGCAGCCGGCGAGCATCGCGAAGTCCAGGTCGATGCCACGGCCGCTGATCAGCGGCGACGGATAGGGCTTGAGGATGCCGAAAATCATGCAAGGCCTCCCGCTGCCTGGGCGAACAGGCGCCCGCGTTCTTCGAAGTTCTTGAACATGTCGAGGCTGGCGCACGCCGGCGACAGCAGCACGGCATCACCCGCCTGGGCCAGTTCGGCGCATTGCTGCACGGCGTCGTCGAGGGTCTTCACGCGGACCAGTTGCACGCCATCGCCCAGGGCTTCGGCCAGGCGCTCGGCATCACGGCCAAGCAGTACCACGGCGCGGCAGAAGCGCTTGACCGGCTCGCGCAGCGCGGCGAAGTCGGCGCCCTTGCCATCGCCACCGGCGATCAGCACCAGCTTGCCTTCGATGTCGGCACCCAGGCCTTCGATGGCGGCCAGGGCAGCACCGACGTTGGTGGCCTTGGAATCGTCGTACCAGTTAACGCCATTGCGCTCGCGCACCCATTGGCAACGGTGGGCCAGGCCGCCGAACTCGCGCAGTGCCTCGAGCATCGGTTCGAACGGCAGGCCGGCAGCATGCCCCAGGGCCAGTGCCGCCAGGGCGTTGCTCTGGTTGTGGGCGCCGCGAATCTTCAGCTCACGCGCCGGCATCAGCGCCTGGAACTCGAACGCCAGGTATTTCTCGCCGTCCACTTCGCGCAGGCCGAAGGCCTTGAAGTCCGGCTGGTTGAGGCCGAAGGTCCAGCATGGGCGACCTTCCACCGGCAGCGGTCGGCTCAGGGCGTCCTGGCGGTTGACCACGACCTGGCGGGCACCACGGAAGATCCGGTGCTTGGCCAGGTGATAGGCCGGCAGGCCGCTGTAGCGGTCCATGTGGTCTTCGCTGATGTTCAGCACGGTGGCCACTTCGGCGTTGAGCTGGTCGGTGGTTTCCAGCTGGAAGCTGGACAGTTCCAGCACGTACAGCTCGACGTCATCGGCCAGCAGGTCCAGCGCCGGGGTACCGAGGTTGCCGCCCACCGCCACGCGCTTGCCCGCCTTGGCGGCCATTTCGCCAACCAGGGTGGTGACGGTGCTCTTGGCGTTGGAGCCGCTGATGGCAATGATCGGGGCCTTGGCGTGGCGGGCGAACAGTTCGATGTCACCGGACAGCTTCACGCCACGCGCGGCCGCCTGCTGCAGGGCCGGGGTGGCCAGGGCCAGGCCGGGGCTGACGTACAGCTCGTTGGCGCGGCACAGGAAGTCCACGTCCAGTTCACCACAGCGCACTTCCACCTGCGGGTAATCACGGCGCAGGGTGTCCAGTTCCGGCGGTTGCTCGCGGGTGTCGGCGACCGCAAAGGCAATGCCCCGGCTCGCCAGGAAGCGAACCAGGGACATGCCGCTCTTGCCGAGGCCGACAACGATGCGGAATTGGTCGGAAGCGATCAGGGACACGCTCATCTACCTCAGTTTCAGGGTTGCAAGGCCGACCAGCACCAGGATCACGGTGATGATCCAGAAGCGGACGATCACCCGTGGCTCTGGCCAGCCCTTGAGTTCAAAGTGGTGGTGGATCGGCGCCATGCGGAACACGCGCTTGCCGGTAAGCTTGAAGGAGGCAACCTGGATCACCACCGACAGGGTTTCCATGACGAACACGCCGCCCATGATGAACAGCACGATTTCCTGGCGGACGATCACGGCGATGGTGCCCAGCGCGGCGCCCAGCGCCAGCGCGCCGACGTCACCCATGAATACCTGCGCCGGGTAGGTGTTGAACCACAGGAAGCCCAGGCCGGCACCGATCAGCGCGCCGCAGAACACGATCAGCTCGCCCGAGCCCGGCACATAGGGGATCAGCAGGTATTCGGCGAACTTCACGTTGCCCGACAGGTAGCAGAAGATGCCCAGGGCACCGCCGACCATCACCGTCGGCATGATCGCCAGGCCGTCGAGGCCGTCGGTGAGGTTGACCGCGTTGCTCGAACCGACAATGACGAAGTAGGTCAGCACGACGAAGCCGATGCCCAGCGGAATGGTGACATCCTTGATGAACGGCAGGATCAGCGTGGTTTCGACGCTGGTCGGCGCGGTCTTGTACAGGAAGATGGCTGCAGCCAGGCCGAACACCGACTGCCAGAAGTACTTCCAGCGGCTTGGCAGGCCACGCGAGTTCTTTTCGATCACCTTGCGGTAGTCGTCGACCCAGCCGATGGCACCGAATGCCAGGGTAACGATCAGCACCACCCACACGTAGCGGTTGGTCAGGTCGGCCCACAGCAGGGTGCTGACGGCAATCGCGGACAGGATCAGCGCCCCACCCATGGTCGGGGTGCCGGACTTGGACAGGTGCGATTGCGGGCCGTCGTTACGCACGGCCTGGCCGATCTGGCGGATTTGCAGGGTACGGATCATCCACGGCCCCAGCCACAGCGCCAGGGACAACGCGGTCAGCACACCCAGAATCCCGCGCAGGGACAGGTACTGGAAGACCGCGAAGCCTTTGTGGAACTGTTGCAGATACTCGGCCAACAGCAGCAGCATTAATGTTTCTCCCCGCTGGCACCGCACAATGCCGCCACGACGTTTTCCATCGCAGCGCTGCGCGAGCCCTTGATCAAGATTGTGGTGTCGCTGGCATTCTCGGCGCCAACCGCGTCGATCAGCTCAGCTTGAGTAGCGAAATGGCGGCCATTGGCGCCGAACGCCTTGACCGCGTGTGTCATGTTGGAACCCACTGCGTACAGGGCGTCGACCTTGCCACGCGCGTAGTCACCCACCTGACGGTGGCCTTCTTCCGCCCATTGCCCCAGTTCGCCGATATCTCCAAGCACCAGGACGGTGCGTCCGGAAAAGCCGGCGAGTATATCAATGGCCGCGCACATGGAGGTGGGATTTGCGTTGTAACTGTCGTCGATCACGCGCACACCGTTCGGCGCGATCTGCGCCACGGTACGGCCCTTGACCGGCTGCACGGCAGCCAGGCCGGCGGCGATGCCGCTCAGGCTCAGACCAACGGCATGGGCAGCGGCGGCGGCGGCCAGGGCATTGCTGACGTTGTGCTCACCAAGCACATTGAGTTGCACGTCTACCACGTCACCAGCGCCGTGCAGCTTGAACGACGGGCAACCACGGGCATCGCGACCGATGTCCGTGGCATGGAAATCGGCCTTTGCATTGCTGCGGGCAAAGCTGAAGACCTTGTGCGCGCCGGCGCGTGCCTTCCAGATATCAAAGGCCTTGTCGTCCAGGTTGAGGATGGCGATGCCGCCCTCGCCCAGGCCTTCGAGGATCTCGCCCTTGGCTTCGACGATCTTTTCCGGGCCGCCGAACTCGCCAACGTGGGCGGTACCGGCGTTGTTGATGATGACCACCTGGGGCTGGGTCAGGCCGACGGTGTAGCGGATCTCGCCAATGCGCGAGGCGCCCAGTTCGATCACCGCGGCACTGTGCTCGGGAGCGATCTCCAGCAGGGTCAGCGGCGCGCCGAGGTCGTTGTTCAGGTTGCCGCGGGTGGCGTGCACCAGGCCACGGGTGCGCAGGATGCTGGCGAGCATCTCCTTGACCGTGGTCTTGCCGCTGGAACCGGTGATGGCCACCACCGGCTTGTCGAAGGCAGCACGGTTCAGCGCGCCAAGCTGGCCGAGGGCCAGGCGGCAATCGGCGACCAGCAGCTGCGGCAGGTCGACATCGGCTACTTCCCGCTCGACCAGGGCCGCGACAGCGCCTTTGGCCTTCACATCGGCCAGGTAGTCGTGGCCATCGAAGCGCGGGCCGGCCAGGGCGACGAACAGTTGCCCGGCGCCAACACTGCGGCTGTCGATGCTGACGCCGGTGAAGGTGGCGTCGGCACCGATTTGTTGACCACTCAGTGCTGTGGTCAGCTGGCTGAGTGACATCGGCTTAAGCATGTGGAGCCTCCCAGGCTGCAAGTGCCTTTTCGGCCTCGATCAAATCGGAGAAATCATGGCGCTCGCCATTGATCTCCTGGTAATCCTCGTGCCCCTTGCCGGCCAGCACGATCACATCGTCGGTAGCGGCAGTGGCGATCAGGTGTGCGATGGCTTCGCCACGACCGGCAACGAACTCGACCCCGGCAGGTTTGGCGAAACCCGGGCGGATGTCGTCAAAGATGCGCAGCGGGTCTTCAGTACGCGGGTTGTCGTCGGTGACCAGCACGCGGTCGGCCAGGCGCTCGGCCACTTCGGCCATCAACGGACGCTTGCCGCGGTCTCGGTCGCCGCCGCAGCCGAACAGGCACAGCAGCTTGCCGTGCGCATGCGGGCGCAGGGCTTCGAGCACTTTCTCCAGGGCGTCCGGGGTGTGTGCGTAGTCGACCACCACCAGCGGCTTGTCGCCCCCACCCAGGCGCTGCATGCGGCCGATCGGCCCCTGCAGCTGCGGGGTGACCTTGAGGATTTCGTCCAGCGCGTAGTCCAGCGCCAACAGGGTCGCCACGGCGGCGAGCATGTTGCTCAGGTTGAAGCGGCCCAGCAACTTGCTGCTCAGGGTACGTTCGCCCTGGGCGGTGACCAGGGTGGCGCGCACGCCATCGTCATTGAACATGGCTTCGCGGCAGAACAACGAGGCCTCCGGGTTCTCCAGGCTGTAGCTGAGCAACCGGGTCTCGATATGGTCGACACTCGGGCGGCGGGCAAAATCGGCGGCCAGGCGACGGCCGAAGTCGTCATCCAGGTTGACCACCTGGCAGCGCAGGCTCGGCCAGGCGAACAGCTTGGCCTTGGCGGCCTCGTAGGCCTCCATGCTGCCGTGGTAGTCCAGGTGGTCGCGGGACAGGTTGGTCATGACCGCGATGTCGAATTCCAGCGCGGCGACCCGGCCCTGCTCCAGGGCGTGGGAGGAAACCTCCATGGCCACGGCCTTGGCGCCACCTTTCTTGAGGTCGTTGAGGGTCGACTGTACGGCGATCGGGTCGGGCGTGGTCAGGCGGCCACTCTGCAGCTCACCATAGAAGCCGGTACCCAGGGTGCCGATCAGGCCGCAACGCTGACCAAGCAAGTCCAGCGCCTGGGCCACCAGCTGGGTGACGCTGGTCTTGCCGTTGGTACCGGTCACGCCCACCAGGTTCAGCTGGCGGCTCGGTTCGCCATAGAAGCGCCCTGCGATATCCGAAAGCTGGGCGATCAGGCCCTTGACCGGGATGAGCGGCACGTCGGTCAGTGGCAGAACGCTCGTGCCCTGTTCTTCATAGGCCACAGCAGCAGCGCCACGCGCCAGGGCATCGGCGATATGCTCGCGGCCATCGACCTTGGCGCCCGGCACGGCCAGGAACAGGTCGCCCGGGCGCACATTGCGGCTGTCCAGGGTCAGTTCACGGATCAGCGGGTCGCGGCTGGCGTGAGCGAAAAGCTTGCTCAATGGCATTGTCATCATCCACGCCCTCCCTTGGCGGTTGCTGCTGCATTGACTTGCGATTGTTCGACGGGTGCTGGTGGCGGCAGGTTGTCTGGCGGCACGTTCATCAGGCGCAGGGTGCCGGACATGACCTTGCTGAACACCGGCGCCGAAACCAGGCCGCCGAAGTAGCCGCCCTTGCCTGGTTCGTCGATGACCACGACGATGGCGTAGCGCGGGTCGCTCATCGGCCCGAAGCCGGCGAACAGCGAGCGGTAGGCGTTTTCGGTGTAGCCCTTGGAGCCCACGGTGGCTTTACGCGCGGTACCGGACTTGCCGGCCACGTGGTAGAACGGCACTTGGGCGCGGAACACGCCGCGCGGTGCTTCGATCACCTGCTGCAGCATGCCCTGGACGGTTTCGGCGGTTTCCTTCGGAATGGCCTGCACGGCTTCCGGGGCCTTGTCGACCTTGAGGATCGACAGCGGCACCATCTTGCCGTCGTTGGCCAGCGCCGCGTAGGCATGCACCAGCTGCAGGGCGGTGACCGACACGCCATAGCCATAGGACAGGGTCGCGGTCTCTGCCTTGCGCCACTCGCGGTGGTTGGGCAGGTTGCCGACGCGCTCGCCGGGGAAGCCAAGGCCGGTGTACTGGCCCAGGCCGACCTGGGACATGACCCGGTAGATGGCCTCGCCGCCGATGTCGAAGGCGATCTTGCTCATGCCAACGTTACTGGAGTTGATCAGAATGCCGGTCAGGTCGAGGATCGGGCCTTCGCTCCTGGACACGTCCTTGATGGTGTAGCGGCCGATCTGCAGGCTGCCCGGGTACACCTCGACCTTGTCGGTCGGCTTCCAGCGGCCACTTTCCAGTGCCGCGCTCATGGAGATCGGCTTGACCGTGGAACCTGGCTCGAACACGTCGATGATCGCGCGGTTACGCATGGCGGCCGGGAACATGCTGCGTCGGTTGTTGGGGTTGTAGGTCGGCTGGTTGACCATGGCCAGGACCTCACCGGTCTTGACGTCCATGATCACCAGGCTGCCGGCCTTGGCGTCCTGTTCGGCAATGGCGTTGCGCAGCTCGCGGGTAGCCAGGTACTGCAGGCGCAGGTCTATCGACAACGCCAAGGTCTTCCCGGCCTTGGCGTTCTTGGTTACCTGGATGTCCTTGATCAGCCGGCCGCGCCGGTCTTTGATCACCTGCCGCTTGCCGGGTACGCCGGCCAGCCACTCGTCATAGGCCAGTTCTACCCCTTCGCGACCGTGGTCGTCGAGGTCGGTGAAGCCGACCATGTGCGCGGTGACATCACCGGCCGGGTAGAAGCGGCGGAATTCTTCCAGGCCGTACACGCCTGGCACTTTCAGGTCGAGTACATGCTGGCCCTGCTCCGGGGTAAGGCCGCGGACCAGATAGATGAACTCTTTGCTGGCCTGCTGGGTCAGGCGCTCGGTCAGCTGCTGCGGGTTCTGCCCCAGCGCTGCCGCCAGCTGTGGCCAGCGGTCCTTGGAGGCCTGCATTTCCTTGGGGTTGGCCCACAGGGTGGTGACCGGGGTACTGACCGCCAGCGGTTCACCGTTACGGTCGGTGATCAGGCCGCGGTGAGCCGGGATAGGGATGTGACGCAGGCTGCGCGCATCGCCCTGGCCCTTGAGGAAGTCACGGTCGACCACCTGCAGGTCGATGATGCGCCAGCAGATGGCACCGACCATCAGCGCCAGCAAGCCGATCACCACACGGAAGCGCCATGGGTAGAGTGCGCCTTCGAGCTTCATCATGGCGCCACCATCCGTACTTCGTCAGCCGAAGGTACGCGCATCTTCAGTTGCTCGGAAGCCAGGTTTTCGATGCGGCTGGCGGCGGTCCAGGTGCTTTGCTCGAGGATCAGCCGGCCCCACTCGGCCTGGGCCTTGTCGCGTTCGTTCAACTCGCCGTACAGGGTGTTGAGCAACTGACGGTTCCAGTGCGCGCTGTAGGACACGGCGATGGCCGAAATCAGCACGGCAACGAACAGCAGAAGCATCAGGAAGCTTCCGCCTGGCAAGGGTTTGGCAAACAGCCTGCTCACCGCAGCTTCTCCGCCACCCGCATCACGGCGCTGCGCGCCCGCGGGTTGGCCTTGAGCTCGGCTTCGGAGGCGAACTGGGCCTTGCCGATGAGCTTGATTTTCGGCTCGAAGGCCTTGTGCTGAACCGGCAGGTTACGTGGCAGGTTGTCGGCCTCGCCCTTGACCAGCTTGCGCATGAACAGCTTGACGATACGGTCTTCCAGCGAGTGGAAACTGATGACTGCCAGGCGCCCGCCAACTTCCAGCGCTTCGAGCGCTGCCTCAAGACCGGTCTCTAGGTCGCCCAGTTCGTTGTTGACGTGGATACGCAGGCCCTGGAAGGCACGGGTAGCCGGGTTCTTGCCCTTTTCCCAAGCCGGGTTGGCCACCTTGAGCACTTCCGCCAGGTCGGCGGTACGGGTGAACGGCTGCTTTTCGCGGCGCTCCACCACAGCACGCGCCATGCGCCCGGCAAAGCGCTCCTCGCCGTATTCCTTGAATACGCGGGCGATCTCTTCCACCGGCGCAGTGGCGATGAACTCGGCGGCGCTGATGCCCTGGTCCGGGTTCATGCGCATGTCCAGCGGGCCATCATTGAGGAAGCTGAAGCCACGCTCGGGGTCATCCAGCTGCGGCGAGGAAACGCCCAGGTCGAGCAATACGCCACTGACCTTGCCATCCAGGCCGCGCTCGGCCACTTCCGCGCCCAGCTCGGCAAAGCTGCGCTGCACAATGACAAAGCGGCCGTCTTCGGCCGCCAGCGCTTGCCCCGTGGCAATCGCCTGTGGATCTTTGTCGAAACCCAGCAGCCGCCCTTGCGGCCCGAGCTTGCTGAGAATCAGCCGGCTGTGCCCGCCACGGCCGAAAGTGCCGTCCAGATAGCAACCGTCGGCGCGCAAGGCCAATGCCTCGACAGCTTCGTCGAGCAGGACGGTAATGTGGTTGAAGCCGCTATCTATGGTCACAGGATCAGGTCACGCAATTCGTCGGGCATGGCGCCCGGTTGTTGAATAGCTGCAAGGTCGGCTGCCGAAACCGCGTTCCAGGCATCTTCATCCCACAGCTGGAATTTGTTCAGTTGCCCCACCAGCATCGCCTTCTTGTCGAGTTTGGCGTACTCACGCAGACGGGGCGGCACCAGGAAACGCCCGCTGCCATCGAGCTCCAGGTCAACCGCATTACCGATCAGCAAACGCTGCAGGCGGCGGTTTTCCTCACGCAACGATGGCAAGGCACGCAACTTGGCTTCTATCTGTTCCCACTCATCGAGGGGATAAACACACAAGCAGGGGTCAACGGCGTCGATGGTCACGATCAGCTGACCATTGCAACGCGAATCGAGCTCGTCACGGTACCGGCTCGGCATGGCGAGACGGCCCTTGGCATCGAGGCTGACGGCGTTGGCTCCGCGGAACACGGCTGCGATTCCCCACAATGTTAGCTTTTTTGTGCCAGAAAACCCACTTCATCCCACTTTCTGCCACTTGCGCACACTATAGGAATCCGCCCGCAGCACCGTCAAGGCACGTTCGGAAGGAAAAGCCTTACAGGACCGAGATTTAGCGCAATAAAGGAATGCGGAAGGACTACCGAGGAGAAAAAAACACGAGAAAAATCAAACCCACGCAGGCGAATGGAGTTCGAAGTTAAAGTGATTTATTAAGAGTAAGATTTTTTCGGTATTACCAGAGGGCATCTGCTATCGAATAAAGCAGGGAGGGAAAGGTGGAGAGTCGATCTGTAAGCCGGGTTTTGTCGAGGACAGTCATTCCTCTACGACGGCCATCGCTGGACGCCTCTAGCAACCTACCCGGTTCCGACGCGGGCCACGCCTGATGGAACCCTATTTGGTCTTGCTCCGAGTGGGGTTTACCTAGCCACGAACTGTTGCCAGCCGTGCGGTGCGCTCTTACCGCACCTTTTCACCCTTACCGGCACCGAAGTGCTTAGGCGGTTATTTTCTGTGGCACTTTCCGTAGGCTCGCGCCTCCCAGGCGTTACCTGGCACTCTGCCCTATGGAGCCCGGACTTTCCTCCCCCTGCTGTTGCGGAACAAAAGCAGGCAGCGACTGTCCGATCGACTCTCCGCCGCCAAGATTAACGGCACGCGCGCCCGAGAACAAGCAATACCGACATCTATATCAATTTGCCACTACTCGGCTTTCTGCTTTTCCAGGGCCAGTTGGTACAGCAGGTTCTTGCGCACCCCGGTAATTTCCGCGGCCAGTGCCGCCGCCCGCTTGAGTGGCAACTCGGCCAGCAGCAGGTCGAGCACCCGCTGCGCCTCGGCACTGATCGCCTGCTCGCCCTCCGGCGCACTCCAGCCACCGACCAGCACCACGCACTCACCGCGCTGCTGGTTGCTGTCGCCGGCAACGAACGCGCGCAGCTCGGCCAGGGGCAGGCCCTTGAGGGTCTCGAAGGTCTTGGTCAGCTCGCGCGCCAAAAGCGCCGGGCGCTCGCCACCGAACACCGCCTCCATGTCCTCGAGGCATTCCAGGATACGGTGCGGGGCCTCATAGAAGATCAGCGTGCGCGGCTCTTCCTTTACCTGCTCCAGGCGCGCCCGACGCCCCGCTGCCTTGGCCGGCAGGAAGCCTTCGAAGATGAAGCGGTCCGAAGGCAGGCCGGCCGCCGACAGCGCGGCGATCAGAGCGCAGGCGCCCGGCACCGGCACCACGTTCACACCCGCAGCGCGCGCCTGGCGCACCAGGTGGTACCCCGGATCGGAAATCAGCGGCGTGCCGGCATCGGAGACCAACGCCACATTCTCACCCGCCAGCAGCTTGGTGAGAAAACGCCCGCCCTCGTCACGCTCGTTGTGCTCATGACAGGCCGCCAGCGGCGTGTCGATGCCGAAGTGCTGCAGCAGGCGGATCGAATGACGGGTATCTTCCGCCGCGATCAGGGCCACGTCCGCCAGCACCTTCAGCGCCCGGGCGCTCATGTCGTCAAGGTTGCCGATGGGGGTTGCGACCACATACAGCGTCCCCACGGTGGATTTCGAAGCCCCTGCCACATCAGTCACTGCGCACACCTGTCGTTCGGATCAAAGGCGCCATTGTAGCCCGAGCGCCTGCAACAGGGCGCAAAGAACTTCGCCGACGACCGATGGCAGGCCTCCTATAGTGAAGGATCGACACGGCAACATCGCGCCCCGGCCAGCGCTTGGGTACAATTGCCGGCCACCTTGATCGAGTAACAGGACCTTTACATGATCGCTTGCCTGCGGCTGTTCACAGCCCTCTGCCTTGCTGCCTTGCTGGCAGCCTGCGCCAGCTCGCCCTCATCCAGCCTGGGCGAACTGCCACGCACCCCGGACGCCAGCATCGAGCAACTGCTCGAGAAGGCTGCTTCCAGCAAGTCCGCGGAAGACGCCGCCCTGCTGCGCCTGAGCGCAGCCGACCTGGCCTACAAGCAGAAGGATTTCCCACGCGCCGCACGCATCCTCGAGCAGGTGCCGCTGGACACGCTCAAGCCGGCGCAGCAAGTGTTCGCCAGCACCCTCGGTGCCGAGCTGGCCATGAGCCGCAACCAGCCCAAGGCCGCCCTGACCGCCCTGGCCCACCCGAGCCTGCAGCGCGTCGCCGAACTGCCGGAAGAACAGCAAGCGCGCACCTACAGCGTACACGCGGCCGCCCTCGAAGCCGATGGCCAGGCCCTGGCCGCCGCGCAACAGCGCGTGCTGCTGGCCCCGCTGCTCAGCGGCCAGGCCGCCAGCGCCAACAATGACGCCATCTGGGCACTGGTCGCCTCGCTGCCGGCAGAGCAACTGCAGCAGCCTGGCAACGACCAGACCCTGGCGGGCTGGACCAGCCTGGCCTTCGCGGTAAAAAGCGCCGGCACCCTGGAACAGCAGCAAGCGGCTATCGACGCCTGGGTCAAACAGCACCCGGACCACCCGGCTGCCCAGCAACTGCCGCTGGCACTGACCAAGCTCAAGGAGCTGGCCAGCCAGCCGCTGACCAAGATTGCCCTGCTGCTGCCTCAGGAAGGCCCGCTGGCCGGTGTTGCCCGCGCCCTGCGTGACGGCTTCATGGCTGCGCACTTCCAGGCCCAGCAAGCCGGCCAGCAGGCGCCAGCCGTGCAGGTATTCGACAGCTCGCGCATCGGTTCGCTCGACGACTTCTATCGCCAGGCCCAGGCCGCAGGCGTACAGCTGGTCATCGGCCCGCTGGAAAAACCGCTGGTCAAGCAACTGGCTGCCAAGCCACAACTGCCGATCACCACCCTGGCCCTGAACTACGCCGACGCCGGCCAGAAGGCGCCGCCGCAGCTGTTCCAGTTCGGCCTGGCTGCCGAAGACGAAGCCCGTGAAGTGGCCCGCCGCGCCCGCGCCGATGGAATGGTCCGCGCCGTGGCCCTGGTGCCGAGCGGCGAATGGGGCGACCGCGTGCTTGCCGCCTTCCGCCAGGACTGGGAAGGCAACGGTGGCACCCTGCTCGCCGCCGAGCGCATCGCCCAGCCGGTCGCACTGGCCCAGCAGATTGCCGACCTGTTCCAGCTGCGCCAGAGCGAAGGCCGCGCCAAGAGCCTGCAGAGCACGGTAGGCGGCAGCATCGCCGCGCAGCCGTCGCGCCGCCAGGACATCGACTTCATCTTCCTCGCCTCGACCCCGCAACAGGCCCAGCAGATCAAGCCGACCCTGAACTTCCAGTACGCCGGTGACGTACCGGTCTACGCCACCTCGAACCTGTACAGCGCCAGTGGTGACGTCAACCAGTACAACGACATGAACGGCATCCGCTTCTGCGAAACCCCGTGGCTGCTCGATACCAGCAACAGCCTGCGCCAGCAGGTCGTGCAGCAATGGCCGCAAGCCGCCGGCAGCCTGGGCCGCCTGTATGCCATGGGCGTCGACGCCTACAGCCTGGCGCCGCGCCTGGGCCAACTGAAAGCGCTGCCGGACAACCGCGTACTGGGCCTTTCGGGCAGCCTGAGCATGAACGCCAACCAGCGTGTCGAGCGCCAGCTGCCTTGGGCCGAGTTCGTCGGCGGCCAGGTCCAGCGCCTGCCAGACACCGCCCGCTGATGGCAGCAGCGTCGCCCACCAGCGCCGGGCAGGCAGCGGAAACCCAAGCCCTTGAATACCTTCAAGGGCAGGGCCTGCACCTGCTGGCGCGCAACTGGCGATGCAAAGGCGGTGAGCTTGATCTGGTCATGCTCGACGCCGATACAGTAGTATTCGTCGAAGTCCGCTACCGGTTGCACGCGGGCTTCGGTGGCGCCCTCGGCAGTATCGACGGGCGCAAGCAGAAACGGTTGGTGCTCGCCGCCAGCCTGTTCCTGCAGAAGGAGCCCCACTGGGGCAACCACCCCTGCCGCTTCGACGTAGTCGCCCTGCAGGGCAGCCACCATGCAGGCAGACCGCTTCAATGGCTGAAAAACGCCTTCGAATGCTGAACCCACTCCGATTTTTTTGCTCTATGTTTCGCGGGCTGGTCGTTGTTGCGCGTAGCAAAGGCCACCGCCCCACTTAAGGTCACCAGATGGACATGCAATCCCGAATTCGCCGGCTGTTCCAGGCCAGCATCGATACCAAGCAACAGGCAATGGACATCCTGGCACCGCACATCGAGCAGGCCAGCCTGGTCATGGTCAATGCACTGCTCAACGAGGGCAAGATGCTCGCCTGCGGCAACGGCGGCTCGGCCGGCGATGCCCAGCACTTTTCCTCGGAGCTGCTCAACCGCTTCGAGCGCGAACGCCCGAGCCTGCCGGCCATCGCGCTGACCACCGACAGCTCGACCCTGACCTCGATCGCCAACGACTACAGCTACAACGAAGTCTTTTCCAAGCAGATCCGCGCGCTGGGCCAGCCCGGTGACGTTCTGCTGGCGATCTCCACCAGCGGCAACTCGGCCAACGTGATCCAGGCGATCCAGGCCGCACATGACCGCGAAATGATTGTCGTAGCATTGACGGGTCGCGATGGCGGCGGCATGGCTTCGTTGCTGCTGCCCGAAGACGTGGAAATCCGCGTACCTTCGACGGTTACCGCGCGCATCCAGGAAGTCCACCTGCTGGCGATCCACTGCCTGTGTGATCTGATCGACAGCCAACTGTTCGGGAGTGAAGAATGACCCCTATGCGCCTCGGCCTTATGGCCCTGACCCTGTGCCTGAGCGTCACTGGTTGCAGCTCGGTACTGACCTCTACCCGCAATTCGCCGATCGAGGACGATCGCGGCACGCGCACCATCGGCAGCAAGATCGACGATTCGCTGATCGAAACCAAGGCCTCGGTCAACATCGCCAAGGCCAGCCCTGACCTGGACAAAGGTTCGCACATCGTTGTCAGCAGCTACAACGGCATCGTCCTGCTGGCCGGCCAGACCCCGCGCGCCGACCTCAAGAGCCTTGCCGAGCAGACTGCCAGCCAGGTACAGCGGGTCAAGAAAGTACACAACGAGCTGCAGGTGATGCAGCCCTCCTCCATCCTGGCGCGCAACAACGACGCCTGGCTGACCACCAAGATCAAGACCCAGATGCTGACCGACAATGCCGTGCCCAGCTCGCGCATCAAGGTGATTACCGAGAACGGCATCGTCTACCTGCTCGGCCTGGTGACCCAGCAGGAGGCCAACTCGGCCACTGCCGTGGTACAGGGCGTTTCGGGTGTGCAGAAGATCGTCAAGCTGTTCGAGTACATCGACTGATTCATCAGCCTGTACCGGCCTCTTCGCGGGCTTGCCCGCTCCCACAGGGTTTAGCGTATCCCTGTGGGAGCGGGCAAGCCCGCGAAGAGGCCGGTACAGGCAAGCACAACACCTGTCTTTTCAGAAATCCAGGAAACACCGCATGAAAAAGCTTCTGCTGCCTGCCCTGCTGTTCGGCACTTTCGCCACCTTGGCCGGCTGCTCCACACCAAGCCTGATCACCCTCAACGATGGTCGTGAAATCCAGGCCGTCGACGTACCGGAATTCGACCGCGACGCCGGCTTCTACGAGTTCCAGCAACTCGACGGCAAGCGTACCCGCATCAACAAGGACCAGGTACGCACCATCAGCGACCTGTAAGTCAGGACTGGTAAAGAAAAAGGCGATCCGGTTGGATCGCCTTTTTTGTTACTTGACCACTTTCAGGCTTGGCCGGCCAGTCGGGCGTGGCGGCTGGCCACCACCTTCTGGTGGGCCATTGTCATCCGGCTGTACATCATCATCTTCCGGCTCATCGTCATCCATCACGGGCGGCTCCAGCTCGAAGACCATACCCTGGCCATTTTCGCGGGCATAGATACCCAGGATGGCGCCAACCGGCACGTACAGCGAGTGAGCCACGCCACCGAAGCGGCCCTCGAAGCTGACCGCGTCGTTGTCCATGTGCAGGCTGCGCACGGCACTTGGCGAGATGTTCAACACGATCTGGCCATCACTGGCGAAACCTTGCGGCACCTGCACCGCCGGGAATTCGGCATTGACCAGCATATGGGGCGTGCAATCGTTGTCGACGATCCACTCGTACAGTGCTCGAACCAGATAGGGGCGACTGGAGTTCATCAACGGCTCCTTAAAGCTTGCGCATTTCACGTTCTACAGAGGACAGGCTCGCCTGGAAAGGCTCGCGGGCGAACTGCCGCTCCATGTAATCCAGCAGCGGCTTGGCTTGCCGCGGCAACTCGATACCCAACACCGGCAGACGCCAGAGGATGGGCAGTAGACAACAATCGACCAGGCTTTGCTCCTCACTCATGAAGCAGGCGTACTCGCCGAACAGCGGCGAGACCCCGGTCAGGCTCTCACGCAACGCCTTGCGCGCTTCGGCTCGGTCAGCCTCGCTGCTGCGCGGATCGAGCACGGTATCGGCCAGGGAGCACCAGTCGCGCTGGATGCGATGCATCAGCAAGCGACTGTTCCCCCGCGCAACCGGGTACACCGGCATCAGCGGCGGATGTGGATAACGCTCCTCGAGGTATTCCATCACCACGGACGATTCATACAGCGCCAGGTCACGGTCGACCAGGGTCGGCACGCTGCCGTAAGGGTTCACCTCGGCCAGCTTGGGCGGCAGGCGACTGGGGTCGACATCGATGACCTGCACGCTGATACCCTTCTCGGCCAGCACGAGGCGTACCCGATGAGAATAGTGATCAGCGGGGTCGGAATAGCAGGCTAACCTGTTGGTTGCGCCCATGTAGCGCCTCCTCGCACGGGATGCTTGTGAAACTGTAAATGAAAACGCGCCCGTGGTGACCTGGCAGATCTGCCAGGCCACCACGGGCGCGTTCAACAACCAGAAACTACTGCGTGATCAGTGCACGTCCTTCCAGTATTCACGCTTGAGCAAGTAGGCGAATACGAAGAAGAAAGCCAGGTACAGCAACACGTAGGTACCGATGCGCTGGCTTTCCAGTTTGACCGGGTTGGCCGAATAGGCCAGGAAGGTCACCAGGTTCTTGACCTTCTCGTCGAACTGCTCGGTCGTCAGGGTACCGGAATTCGGCGTAATGGTCAGCTGGTCGCAGGCTTCATGGGTGATCGGGGCGCCGGTCAACGGGTCGAATTGCTTCTTGCCATCGGTCACGGTCTGCACCTGTTTGCAGCCGACGTACTGGTTGCCCTGCAGGCCAACCAGCACGTTTGGCATGCCGACGTTCGGGAACACCTTGTTGTTCACCCCATAAGGCCGCGACGGGTCCTCATAGAAGCTGCGCAGGTAGGTGTACAGCCAGTCGGTGCCACGCACCCGCGCCACCAGGGTCAGGTCTGGCGGTGCGGCGCCGAACCAGGTCTTGGCGTCACTGGGCTTCATGCCGATCTGCATGTGGTCACCGATCTTGGCACCGGTGAACACCAGCTTCTCGAGCATCAGCTCGTGGGGGATGCCAAGGTCATCGGCCACCCGCTCGTAACGCTGGAACTTGGCACTGTGGCAACCCATGCAATAGTTGGCAAAGGTACGCGCACCGTCCTGCATGGCGGCCTTGTCGCTCAGGTCGATGTCGACCTTGTCCAGCTCCAGGCCAGTTTCGGCCGCGAAGGAAAAGGCAGGCATCACTGCCAGCAAAAATACTGCAATCAACTTTTTCATCAGCCAGTCACCCTTTCCGGAACCGGTTTGGTCTTCTCGAGCCTTGTGTAGAACGGCATCAGCAGGAAGTAGGCGAAGTACAACACCGTGCACACCTGCGACAGCAAGGTACGCCCAGGTGTCGGCGCCAGTACGCCCAGCACGCCGAGGATGACGAAGGCCACGCAGAACACCAGCAGGAAGAGCTTGCTGATCCAGCCCTTGTAGCGCATGGAGCGCACCGGGCTGCGGTCGAGCCAGGGCAGTACGAACAGCACGGCAATGGCCGCACCCATGGCGATGACGCCCATCAGTTTGTCAGGCACCGCACGCAGGATCGCGTAGAACGGCGTGAAGTACCACACAGGCGCAATGTGCTCGGGGGTCTTGAAGGCGTTCGCTTGCTCGAAGTTAGGTTTCTCCAGGAAGTAACCGCCCATTTCCGGGAAGAAGAACACCACGGCGCAGAACACGAACAGGAACACCACCACGCCGACAATGTCCTTGACGGTGTAGTACGGGTGGAACGGGATACCATCCAGCGGGATACCGTTCTCGTCCTTTTTCTTCTTGATGTCGACGCCATCGGGGTTGTTCGAACCCACTTCGTGAAGGGCGAGGATGTGCAGCACCACCAGGCCGAGAATCACGATCGGCAGGGCGACCACGTGCAGGGCGAAGAAGCGGTTCAGGGTGATACCCGAGATCAGGTAGTCACCGCGGATCCACTGGGTGAGGTCGCCACCGATCACCGGAATGGCACCGAACAGCGAGATGATCACCTGGGCACCCCAATACGACATCTGGCCCCACGGCAGCAGGTAGCCCATGAAGGCTTCGGCCATCAGCGCCAGGTAGATCAGCATGCCGAACAGCCACACCAGTTCACGCGGCTTCTGGTAGGAGCCGTAGAGCAGGCCGCGGAACATGTGCAGGTAGACCACGATGAAGAACGCCGATGCACCGGTGGAGTGCAGGTAGCGCAGGATCCAGCCGTATTCCACGTCACGCATGATGTACTCGACCGAGGCGAACGCCTCTTCCGCCGAGGGCGTGAAGCTCATGGTCAGCCACACACCGGTGACGATCTGGTTGACCAGCACCAGCAGCGCCAGGGAGCCGAAGAAGTACAGGAAGTTGAAGTTCTTGGGCGCGTAATACTTGCTCAGGTGGTCTTCCCACATCTTGGTGGCGGGGAAGCGAGCATCAATCCAGTCCATGAACTTGCTCATCATGCGTTCTCCTGGTCAACGCCGATGACGACGATCTCGTCCGACTCGTAAGAGTGCGGTGGCACGGGCAGGTTGAGAGGTGCCGGCTGCGACTTGTAGACACGGCCGGCCAGGTCGTAGTGGGAGCCGTGGCACGGGCAGAAATAGCCACCGACCCATTTCGGGCCAAGGTCGGCGGGTGCGACTTCCGGACGGAAGGTGGGCGAGCAGCCCAGGTGTGTGCACAGGCCGACAAGGATGAGGATTTCCGGCTTGATCGAACGAACCTGCGGGTCGACGTAGGTGGGCTGTACCGAGGCCTTGGACTCGGGGTCAGCCAGGTCACCGACGACCTTTTTCAGGTTACCGAGGATCTCGTCCGTTCGCCGAACGATGAACACCGGCTGGCCACGCCACTCGGCCACCATCTGCTGCCCGGCCTCGACCTTGGCGATATTGACCTTCACCGGTGCACCGGCGGCTTTCGCCTTGGCACTGGGAAACCATGACCCCACGAACGGTACCGCAGCCCCCACTGCCCCCGCTGCCCCGACTACAGATGTCGCGGCTACGAGGAAGCGGCGCCGGCCTGCGTTGACGCCGTCATTGCTCATTCAGTCCTCTCCCATCAGCTTGCTTGGCCAGTTGGACCTGGCCTGTACTTAGGTAATGTCTGTGGCACTAAAAATTGGCCGCCATGGTAAGAAACAAATCCACACACTGACAAGGTGATTACCCGGGGAACAGGCTACAACCCTCGCTTTGCTTGATCTGCGTCTATGCGGCAAGTCGTCACCGACATGCTGACAGGTTAGTTCAAGACATAAAAAAAGCCCGGTTCCAAGGAACCGGGCTTTTTTCGACTGCCGAAGCGGTATTAACGCTTGGAGTACTGAGGACGCTTACGCGCTTTACGCAGACCCACTTTCTTACGCTCGACTTCACGAGCGTCGCGGGTGACGTAGCCAGCACGACGCAGAGCGCCACGCAGGGTTTCGTCGTATTCCATCAGAGCGCGGGTGATACCGTGACGGATCGCACCGGCTTGACCGCTGACACCACCACCGGAAACGGTGACGTAGATGTCGAACTTCTCGACGGTTTCGGTCAGCTCGAGCGGCTGACGAACAACCATGCGAGCGGTTTCGCGACCGAAGAACACGTCCAGAGAACGGTTGTTGATGGAAATGTTACCAGTACCCGGACGCAGGAATACGCGAGCGGTTGCGGTCTTGCGACGGCCAGTGCCGTAGTTTTGAGTCGCCGACATAATGAACTATCCCGTTAGATCTTCAGTTCTTGAGGCTGCTGAGCAGTGTGTGGGTGAGCAGCACCCGCGTACACTTTCAGCTTGCGGTACATGTCGCGACCCAGCGGGTTCTTCGGCAGCATGCCTTTGACCGCAGTTTCGATAACACGCTCAGGGGCCTTGGCGATCAACTTCTCGAAGTTGATTTCCTTGATACCGCCCGGGAAACCGGAGTGGGAGTAGTACATCTTGTCGGAAGACTTGGCACCAGTCACACGAACCTGCTCGGCGTTGATGACGACGATGTAGTCGCCGGTGTCAACGTGAGGGGTGTATTCTGGTTTGTGTTTGCCACGCAGACGGCTAGCGATTTCGGTAGCCAGACGACCCAGGGTCTGGCCAGCGGCGTCGACTACGAACCACTCGCGCTTTACTGTTTCCGGTTTAGCAGTAAAAGTTTTCATTCTCTAAAGCCTCAGAGGCCGCCCAGCGAAAAATAGACGGCGAATCTTACTGGATAGTGCACAGCTTGCCAAGGGCAAGCGCGCAGCCGAACGCTGACGCTTTTGGGGGCTCGGGTCAGGCACGCCAATGTTCGACGGGGTTCTTCCTGCGTGGTGGTGCATCACTTCCGCCACACGGAGAGGGGCCGAATTATCCAGATTGCGCGAAAAATTTCAACCTGCTTTGATGGGCTTCTTTGTCAAGGAGTGTCTACCCGATGGAATACCGCCAGCTCGGCCGTACCGACCTCAATGTCAGCGCCCTGTGCCTGGGCACCATGACCTGGGGCGAGCAGAACGTCCAGGCCGAGGCCTTCGAGCAGATTGGCCGGGCCAAGGCCGCCGGGGTCAACTTCATCGACACCGCCGAGATGTACCCGGTGCCGCCCCGCCCCGAAACCTACGCCGCCACCGAGCGCATCATCGGCAACTGGTTCCGCGCCAATGGCGATCGTGACGACTGGGTGCTGGCCAGCAAGGTCGCCGGCCCCGGCAACGGCATCAGCCACATCCGCGACGGCCAGCTCAAGCACAACCGCCAGCACATCGTCGCCGCGCTGGACGAGAGCCTCAAGCGCCTGCAGACCGACCGCATCGACCTGTACCAGCTGCACTGGCCCGAGCGCAGCACCAACTTCTTCGGCAAGCTGGGCTACCAGCACCTGCCACAGGACCACTTCACCCCGCTGGAAGAAACCCTCGAAGTGCTCGACGAGCAGGTGCGCGCAGGCAAGATCCGCCACGTCGGCCTGTCCAACGAAACGCCGTGGGGCACCATGAAGTTCCTGCAACTGGCCGAAAGCCGCGGCTGGCCGCGAGCGGTGTCGATCCAGAACCCGTACAACCTGCTCAACCGCAGCTTCGAGGTGGGCCTGGCGGAAGTGGCCATCCGCGAGCAGTGCGGCCTGCTGGCCTATTCGCCGCTGGCGTTCGGCATGCTTTCCGGCAAATACGAGAACGGCGCACGCCCGGAAAACGCACGCCTGACCCTGTTCAGCCGCTTTGCCCGCTACTCCAACCCACAGACCGTGGCGGCCTGCAGCCGCTATGTGCAGCTGGCCCGCGAGCACGGCCTGGACCCGGCACAGATGGCCCTGGCGTTCGTCACCCGGCAGCCGTTCGTGACCAGCAACATCATTGGCGCGACCAGCCTCGAGCAGCTGGACAGCAACCTTGCCAGCCTCGAGCTGAGCCTGAGTGATGAACTGCTGGCGGCGATCGAGGCGATTCACCAGGAGCAACCGAACCCGGCGCCTTGAGCCGGACCCTGTGCTGGTTTCTTCGCGGGCTTGCCCGCTCCCACAGGACCTCACTGCCCCTCAGGCCTGTGGGGTACCTGTGGGAGCGGGCAAGCCCGCGAAGAAACCAGCGCGGTGTAGCAGGCTAGACACAATCGCCAAAAAATAAGACGATCCAGCCGGTGATTGACCACTCTACCCTATAAGAACAATGACAATGATGTTTACCCAACCCTCCGCGTCGCTGCGGCGCGTCAGCATCCTGGCCATTGACAAGGTGTTCGCTTCGACCTTGATGCAGGCCAAGGATTTCTTCCACCTCGCCAGCTTGCGCTACAGCAAGCAGCTGGGCCTGGGCCTTCAGCCCATGTTCGAGATCCGTCTGGTGAGCCCGGACGGCCAGCCCGTGGACAGCTTCAGCAATGTGCAGCTGCCGGTCGAAGGCGGCCTGGACGACGCCGATGTGATCATCCTCCCGGCCTTCTGGGACGACTTCGACAACCTGCTGCAACGTTATCCACAGGTGCTGCCGTGGCTGCGTGAACAGCATGCCCGTGGCGCTGTGCTGTGCGCCGAGGCCAGTGGCGTGTTCTGGCTGGCCGAGTCCGGCCTGCTTGACGGCAAGGAAGCGACCACCTACTGGCGCTTCTTCAACAGCTTTGCCGAACGGTTCCCGAAGATCCGGCTGAATCAGGACAAGCACCTGACCGACGCCGACAACCTGTACTGCGCCGGCGGCACCACCTCGGCCTGCGACCTGTACATCTACCTGATCGAACGCTTCTGTGGCGCCAACGTGGCCCGCGCCGTGTCCCGCGACATCCTCTACGAGGTGCAGCGCAACTACACTCCCGGGCGCATGGGCTTTGGCGGGCAGAAGCTGCACCAGGACCTGATCATCCTGCAGATCCAGCACTGGCTGGAAGAACACTTCGCCGACAAGTTCCGCTTCGAGGACGTGGCTCGCAACCACGGCATGAGCATTCGCAATTTCATGCGCCGCTTCCAGGGCGCGACGGGTGACAAGCCGCTGCACTACCTGCAACGGCTACGGATCGAGACGGCCAAGGGGTTGTTGTCGAGTACGCGCAAGAGCATCAAGACCATCAGCTATGAGGTCGGATATGACGATGCCAGTTTCTTTGCGCGGCTGTTCCGTCAGCACACCGAGTTGTCGCCGAACCAGTATCGGCAGCAGTTCATGCAGGAGGCTTGAGGCCAATGGGGCTGCTCTGCAGCCCATCGCAGGCAAGCCAGCTCCCACAGGTATTGCATAAGTCTCAAGGGCTGCGCTAAACCTGTGGGAGCTGGCTTGCCTGCGATGGGCCGCAAAGCGGCCCCGGCAATTTCAAGGCTTGTGCGCCCGCGCCAGAAACTCGTGCGACTGCATCTCCAGCAAGCGGCTCAGGGTACGCTGGAACTCGAAGGCCAGGCGCCCACCGGTATACAGGTCCTTCAGCTCCACCTCGGCCGAGATGATCAGCTTGACGTTGCGGTCATAGAACTCATCCACCATGTTGATGAAGCGGCGGGCGATGTCGTCGGTGGTGACACCCATCTGCTCCACGTTGCTCAACAGCACGGCATGGAAGATCTTGCCCAGTTCGATGTAGTCGTTCTGGCTGCGGGGGCCGTCGCACAGGGCGCGGAAGTCGAACCAGGCCACGTCATCACAGGTAAGCAGGGCATTGATCGGGCGATTCTCGATCATCAGCACGTCGTTCTCGACCGCCTGGGTGCATTCAGGGGTCAGCGCCTTGAAGCTGGCACGCAGGCTCTGGTGCGCCGCCTCATCGAGCGGGTAGTGGTACAGCTCGGCCTGCTCCAGGTGACGCAGGCGGTAGTCGACCCCGCTGTCGACGTTCACCACCTCGGTGTACTGCTTGATCATGGCGATGGCGGGCAGGAAGCGCGCGCGCTGCAAGCCGTCCTTGTACAGGCCGTCCGGCACGATGTTGGAAGTAGCCACCAGCGATACGCCGTTCTTGAACAACTCTTCCATCAGGGTGCCGAGGATCATCGCGTCGGTAATGTCCGATACGAAGAATTCGTCGAAACAGATGACCTTGGCTTCTTCACTGAAGCGCTTGGCAATGATGGTCAGCGGGTTCTTCTCGCCCTTGAGGGTTTTCATTTCCTCGTGCACACGCTTCATGAAGCGGTGGAAGTGCGTGCGCATCTTCTGCTTGAACGGCAGCGCCTCGAAGAAGGTATCGACCAGGTAGGTCTTGCCGCGCCCTACCCCACCCCAGAAGTACAGGCCCTTGACCGGGGTCTGCTCCTTCTTGCCGAACAGCTTGCCGAACACGCCCGGCTTGTTGTTCTGCGCATGTACCAGGTCGTCGTACAGGCGCTGCAGGTGACGCACCGCAGTTTCCTGCGCCGCGTCATGGAAGAAGTCGGGACGTTTCAGATCTGCTTGATATCGTTCTAGGGGCGTCATGATTCGTTAGCGAGGCAACAAAAAACGGGCCGTCACTGTAGCGACAGGCCCGCTTAATGGCAATCAGTCTGTGGGAGCGGGCGTGCCCGCGAACACCGGCAAAGCCGGTGCCATGCAACGCGGCGCCTGTTTCGCGGGCACGCCCGCTCCCACAGTTTCACCATCTTCAGTCCGGTTGAGGCGCAAGCGCTGCACGCAGGCTTTCAATGGCCGAATCACGGGCTTCGGCGCTGTCGAACTGCGGCCCGTCGGCAACCTGTTCGCCGTTCAGCCACAGGCCGAAGCCCAGGCCTTCGACGCGCACATCCGCCTCGCCACCTTGCTGCAGCTGCTTGCTCACGGCGCCGGCGCTCTTGCCGTCGGCGAAGCTGCGCGACAGCAGCAGTTGTTCGCCGTCAGCGGCCAGCAGGCGGAAGCGGAAGCTGCCGTCTTCATCGCGGAAGCTGACGAAACGCGCGCTCTTGGCGGCCTTCTTCTTCACTTCGGTGCTGGCCTGCACGCTGCTGCGGAACGAACGCAGGCCAACGGCCTCGCGCAGTTGCTCGAGGAATGGCGTAGCGATCTTGCGAGCCTTGGCGGCACCGGCCAGCAGGATGTCTTCCAGGTCCGCCGGGCGGGCGATCAGCTGGTGGTAGTACTCGCGCTTCTCGGCCAGCTGGCCGTCCAGCAGCTGGAACAGGCGCTGCTTGGCCTCGCCCCAGCCCAGGCCCTGCAGCAGCTCTTCACGGAACTCGGCACACTGCGCCGGCGTCGAGAAGGCCTGGAACAGGGTGAACAGGTGCGCGTTGTCCGGGTCTTTCGCTTCGCCAGGCGCACGCGAGTCGGTGACAATGCGCGAGATGGCGTCTTTCATCTCCTTGGCGCTGGTGAACAGCGGGATGGTGTTGTCGTAGCTCTTGGACATCTTGCGCCCGTCCAGGCCCGGCAAGGTCGCCACGCTCTCCTCGATCACCGCTTCCGGCAGGGCGAAGAAGTCCTTGCCCTGGCCGAACAGGTGGTTGAAGCGTTGGCCGATGTCGCGGGCCATTTCCACGTGCTGGATCTGGTCACGGCCGACCGGCACCTTGTTGGCGTTGAACATCAGGATGTCCGCGGCCATCAGCACCGGGTAGCTGTACAGGCCCATGGTCACGCCGGCATCCGGGTCTTCGCCGTTTTCCAGGTTCTTGTCCACCGAGGCCTTGTAGGCGTGCGCGCGGTTGAGCAGGCCCTTGGCGCTGACGCAGGTCAGCAGCCAGGTCAGCTCGGGGATTTCCGGGATATCGGACTGGCGGTAGAAGGTCACCTTGTCCGGATCGAGGCCACCGGCCAGCCAGGTGGCGGCGATTTCCAGGCGCGAACGCTGGATGCGCAGCGGGTCGTCGCACTTGATAAGGGCGTGGTAGTCGGCCAGAAAGTAGAACGAGTCGACACCGGGCTGCTGGCTGGCACGGATCGCCGGGCGGATGGCGCCGGCGTAGTTGCCCAGGTGCGGAGTGCCGGTGGTGGTGATACCGGTAAGAATGCGCGTGGTCATGGGTGTTCGCTTATTCAGGCTTGGCTCAGTTCGAAAGGCGCGGCAGCAGCAGATCCTTCAGATCGGTCAGCTTGCCATGGAAGAAGTGTCCGCATTCTGCCACTTTCAGCAGCTCATGGGGGCGCGACAGGCTGTCGGACCATTCGTAAACCAGCTGCGGGGCGACGACTTCGTCGGCGTCCGGCTGCACCACGGTGATCGGGCAGCGCTGCGGCAGCGGGAAATCCGCCGTCAGGCGCATGACCGCCGGGGCGATCATGAACAGCTGCTGCAGCTCTAATCCAGTGGCCTCGAGGCGGCCGGCCAGGCTGGTGGCGACGAAGCCGCCGAACGAAAAGCCCATCAGCACCAGCGGCAGGCCCAGATGCTTTTCGCGCAGCCAGGCCGCAGCGGCCTCGGCATCGGCCACCTCGCCAGCGCCCATGTCATGGGTGCCGGCGCTCTGCCCGACGCCACGGTAGTTGAACCGCAAGGTCACGTAGCCGGCGTCGCGGGCGGTGCGCTGCAGGGTCGAGACCACCTTGTTGAGCATGGTGCCACCCTGGACCGGGTTGGGGTGGCAGATCAGCACCGCGCCACGTGCATTGGCCACGTCCAGGTACAAGGCTTCCAGCTGGCCGCTGGGGCCATCGATGAACAAGGGGGTTTCGCGGACAAGCAAGGCACTACTCCGTGACCTCGGGAGGGGTCGATTCGTCTAGGTGAGGAATTCTGTTCTGATTTGCGATCGCTCGCGGTATACAGCGCAGGTCTGAGCCGTTAACGTAAAGCAAAGCCGTTTATAGAGGAAGGACTCGTGGAACTCTCGCTCCTTGTTTGGTTGTTGCCAACCCTGGCCCTGGTCATTGGTGTGGTGGTTGGTTTCGTCGTGGCCCGCCTGCTGCCTAATGCCGCGCCTAGCAGCACGCAGCGTCAGCTGGATGATATCCAGAAGCGTTTCGACAGCTACCAGAACGAAGTGGTCACCCACTTCAATAGCACTGCCGTGCTGGTCAAGAAGCTGACCCAGAGCTATCAGGACGTCCAGGATCACCTGGCCGACGGCGCCAATACCCTGGCCCTCGACGACGTGACCCGTCAGCGCCTGCTGGCCGCCCTGCATTCCGAAGGCAGCCAGGGCCCACGTGACCGCCTGACCCCGCCGAAGGACACTGCCGAAGTACCGCGCGACTACGCGCCGAAAGCGCCGAACTCGCCGGGCATGCTTGACGAGAGCTACGGGCTCAAGCGCTGATCTGCCGAACATGAAAAAGGCCTCGCAAGAGGCCTTTTTTGTGGGCTGGATTCACTGGCCTCTTCGCGGGCTCCCCCGCTCCCACAGGTACACCACAGCATTTGAAATTTGTGGAATACCTGTGGGAGCGGGCATGCCCGCGAAGAGGCCGGCCCAGGCAACCTAGCTGCAAGCCTGCAATGCCTGCTCGACATCCGCCAGCAGGTCCTCCACATCCTCCAGCCCCACCGACAGGCGCACCAGCCCCTCCGATATCCCGTGATGCGCCCGTTCCTTCGCGGTATAGCTGGAGTGCGTCATGCTCGCCGGATGCTGCGCCAGCGACTCGGCATCACCCAGGCTCACCGCACGGGCAAACAGTTGCAGGGCATTCATGAACCTGCGCCCGGCCTCGATACCCCCCTTGAGCTCGAAGGCGATCATCCCGCCCGGCAAACGCATCTGCCGCTGCGCCAGCTCGTACTGGGCGAACGACGGCAACCCCGGGTAATGAATCAACTCCACCTGCGGCTGCCGGGCCAGAAACTCCGCGACCTGCAGGGCATTGGCGCAATGGCGGTCCATACGCAAGGCGAGGGTCTTGATCCCGCGCATCAGCAGCGCCGCATCATGGGGCGACAGCACCGCCCCGGTCATGTCCTTCAGCCCTTCCAGGCGAATGCGGTCAACCAGCGCCTTGCGCCCCACCACCAGCCCGGCAGTGATATCACCGTGGCCACTGAGGTACTTGGTCGCCGAATGCACCACCAGGTCCGCCCCCAGCTCCAGCGGCCGCTGCAGGTAGGGCGTACAGTAGGTGTTGTCGACCACCACATGCACATCATGCCCGCGCGCCGCCTCGGCCACCGCGGCGATATCCACCAGCTGCATGTTGGGGTTGGCCGGTGTTTCGAAGTAGATCATCCGCGTTTTGCTGTTGATCGCCGCTTTCAGGGCCTTGCCGTCGTTCAGGTCGACATGGCGGATCTTCACCCCGAATTCGCCAATGCCATGGTGCAGGAAAGCAAAGGTGCAGCCGTACAAAGTACGCCCGACGATCAGCTCATCGCCGGGGCGCAGCAGGGTCCAGATCGTCGAGGTGATGGCCCCCATGCCCGACGCCAATGCCAACCCCGCCTCGCCGCCCTCCAGCGAGGCCATGCGCTGTTCCAGCAGGGCCAGGGTAGGGTTGGAGATGCGGCTGTAGAAATGCCCCGGCTCCTCCCCGGCGAAGCAGGCAGCGCCGTATTCCACGGTGGGGAAGGCATAGGTAGCGGTCTGGTACACCGGCGGCACCAGGGCGCCACCGTGGGAAAGCGGATCGTAGCCATGGTGAATGGCCCGCGTGGAAAAACCGGTGTTGTTATGGGAGTCGCGCATGGCAACAGCCTCTTGTGGTTTGCTATAAGCTTATGCCACCGAGCTGCCCGATTTTTTCCAAAATGGCCCACGCATCCGTGTGCTCGTTGGAACAAAAACAATAATTACCGGACCAGGAGGGCAAAACATGCCTTCAAGCCTCGACCGCACCGACCGCGCCTTGCTCGCTGCCCTGCAGGACAACGCCCGCCTCACCGTTGCCGAACTTGCCGACCAGGTAGCGCTGACCACCTCGCCATGCTGGCGGCGGGTCAAGTTGCTGGAGGACAACGGCTACATCACCGGCTACCAGGCCATCCTCTCGCCCAAGTCGCTGGGGTTTGGCGTGACCGCGTTCGTCAGCATCATGATGGACTCGCACACCAAGGACATGGCGCTGGCGTTCGAGCAGCGGCTGATGGAAATTCCCGAGATTGTCGCCTGCCACAACATCTCCGGGCGCTACGACTTCTTGCTGGAGATCCTGGCGCGGGATCTGGAGTCGTTTGGCGAGTTCACCCGGGAAGTGCTGCAGCGGTTGCCGGGGGTGAAGGAGATCTACTCGAGTTTTTCCTACAAGGCAGTGAAGGAGCGGCGGGTGATACCGGTATCGGAAAAACACATCTGAACGACATGCACAGTCCATGCGGGAACAACTGCCTTGCTCAAAATCCAAAGCTCACGCAATCCTTTGTGGGAGCGGCCTTGTGTCGCGAAAGGGCTGCGCAGCAGCCCCAGCAATTTGTGCATCAGTGCTGAGACCCGGGGGCTGCTGTGCAGCCCTTTCGCGACACAAGGCCGCTCCCACAGGAGACCCGCGCATGTATGGCGGGCATAGAAACAAAAAACCCCGCCGAAGCGGGGTTTTTCTTGCAGCCTGGCGCTTAGATCGCACCGCGCTGACGCAGCACGTCCAGCACCTGTTTCACGCCCTCGTCCACGCTGGTGGCCTGGGTGTCGATCACAAGGTCGGCGTCCAGCGGCACATCGTACGGGAAGCTTTCGCCCGGGATGTTGTCGCCACCTGCAGCGTACAAGCCTTGCGGGTCACGCTCACGGCAGGCCAGCGGCGAGGCCTGGACGTAAACGGTTACCAGGCGCTCCTTGCCGATCAACGCCTTGGCCTGTTCGCGGCCTTCGGCATCCGGGGCCACGAACGCGGCCAGGGTCAGCAGGCCGGCTTCGTTGAACTGGCGCGCCACGTGGGCGGCGCGGCGCCAGTTTTCGGTACGGCCAGCGCGGTCCTGTGGCAGGCCCTTGTTCAGGTCGTGGCGCAGGTTCTGGCCGTCGAGCACGTACACCGCACGGCCCATGTCGAACAGCTTGCGCTCCACGGCGTAGGCCAGGGTGCTCTTGCCAGCGCCGGACAGGCCACTGAACAGCACGGTCGCAGGCTGCTGGCCGAAGCGCAGGGCGCGCTCTTCGGTGGCCACATGGCACAGCTTGCCATGATGGCCGGTGCTGCCGTGCGGCAGGACTGGCGGGGCGATGATCATGCCGGCGCCGACGGTGCCGTTGGTCAGGCGGTCGATGACGATGAACGCACCGGTGGTGCGGTTGCTGTCGTAACCGTCCAGGGCGATCGAAGCGTCCAGGGACACCTTGACGCGGCCGATCTCGTTCAGCTGCAGCGCGCTGGCAGCGCCCTGCTCCAGGGTGTTCACATCGACCTTGTGGGTGATGCTGGCAATCGAGCCCGGCACGTAGCTGGTGGCGCGCTTGATGTCGTATTTCTTGCCCGGGAGCATCGGCTCCTCGGCCATCCACACCAGCATGGCGTCGAACTGGTCGGTGACCGGCGGGACGTTGTCGGCATGCACCAGCAGGTCGCCACGGGAGATGTCGATCTCGTCTTCCATGGTCAGGGTCACGGCCTGGCCAGGGCCTGCGTTTTCCAGCTCGCCTTCGTAGGTGACGATGGACTTGACGCGGCTGCTCTTGCCCGATGGCAGCACGACGATTTCGTCGCCCTTGTGCACCACGCCGCTGGCGATGGTGCCGGCGAAGCCACGGAAGTTCAGGTTCGGACGGTTGACGTACTGCACCGGGAAGCGCAGGTCGGTGAAGTTGCGGTCGGCCGACACTTCTACGGTTTCGAGGATTTCCATCAGCGTCGGGCCGGCGTACCACGGCGAACGCTCGCTGTGGTTGACCACGTTGTCGCCCTTGAGCGCCGACATCGGCACGAAATGCAGGCTGCTCGGGGTCAGGTTGATGGCTTCGGCGAACTTCAGGTAATCGGCCTTGATCGACTCGAAGACGCCCTGATCGAAGCCCTTGAGGTCCATCTTGTTGACCGCGACGACGATGTGCTTGATGCCCAGCAACGAGGCAATATAGCTGTGGCGGCGGGTCTGGGTCTGCACGCCGTAGCGGGCGTCGACCAGGATGATCGCCAGGTCGCAGGTGGACGCGCCGGTAGCCATGTTGCGGGTGTACTGCTCGTGGCCCGGGGTGTCGGCAATGATGAACTTGCGCTTGGCGGTGGAGAAGTAGCGGTAGGCGACATCGATGGTGATGCCCTGCTCGCGCTCGGCCTGCAGGCCGTCGACCAGCAGTGCCAGGTCGACTTCCTCGCCGGTGGTGCCGACTTTCTTCGAATCACGGGTGATGGCCTCGAGGTGGTCCTCGTAGATCATCTTCGAGTCGTGCAGCAGGCGCCCGATCAGGGTGCTCTTGCCGTCGTCGACGTTGCCGCAGGTCAGGAAGCGCAGCAGTTCCTTGCGCTCGTGCTGGGCCAGGTAGGCGAGGATGTCCTCGCTGATCAGATCAGATTGGTGCGACATGGAGTAACCCTGAAATTAGAAGTAGCCTTGGCGTTTCTTGTCTTCCATGGAACCGGCGCCATCGTGGTCGATGACACGGCCCTGGCGTTCGGACGTACGGGTCAGGAGCATTTCCTGGATGATGTCCGTCA
Organism: Pseudomonas sp. UBA6753; assembly: GCF_002453565.1. NCBI lineage: Bacteria > Pseudomonadati > Pseudomonadota > Gammaproteobacteria > Pseudomonadales > Pseudomonadaceae > Pseudomonas > Pseudomonas sp. UBA6753. Next base: position 331,170 of record NZ_DKHD01000032.1, read on the forward strand.
GGGTCTCGGCTTCCGACTCGACAGCACCCGTCAACGGGTAGCAGCCGAGGGTACGGAAACGCACCTTCTTCTTGACGATGCGCGCTTTCTCTTCATCGGTGAGATGTTCGAGGATGCGCTCGTCGTCGATCATGATCAGGGTGCCGTTCTTCTCGATGACTTCACGCTCGGCGGCGAAGTACAGCGGCACGATCGGGATGCCTTCGAGGTAGATGTACTGCCAGATGTCCAGCTCGGTCCAGTTCGACAGCGGGAAGACGCGGATCGACTCGCCCTTGTTGACCTTGCCGTTGTACACGTTCCACAGTTCCGGGCGCTGGTTCTTCGGATCCCAGCGGTGCTTGCTGTCACGGAACGAGTACACGCGCTCCTTGGCCCGCGATTTCTCTTCGTCGCGGCGCGCACCACCGAAGGCGGCGTCGAAACCATGCTTGTCCAGCGCCTGCTTCAGGCCCTGGGTCTTCATGATGTCGGTGTGCTTGGAGCTGCCATGGGTGAACGGGTTGATGCCCTGCGCCACACCCTCGGGGTTGACGTGGGTGATCAGCTCCAGGCCCATTTCCTCGACCATCTTGTCGCGGAAGCTGTACATCTCCTGGAATTTCCACTGGGTGTCGACGTGCATCACCGGGAACGGCAGCTTGCCCGGGAAGAAGGCCTTGCGCGCCAGGTGCAGCATCACGGCGGAATCCTTGCCGATCGAGTACAGCATCACCGGGTTGTCGAACTCGGCGGCCACCTCGCGGATGATGTGGATGCTCTCCGCCTCCAGCTGTTTCAAGTGCGTCAGTTTGTCGACCATGGCTACTCACGAAAAACGATCTTATGGACGGCCTGCGGGCCGTGTTCGAGCGAGCCACTTTATCACAGCGGCTGCTTCTATTTAGGAGGCTGGCTAGATCGAAAAAGTCTAACGATATGACTGGGGGTTTGGGCTGGAATTGGGGCAGCTCTGCGGCCCTTCGCGGGCACGCCCGCTCCCACAGGTGCAGCGGAGTCCTTGTGGGAGCGGGCGCGCCCGCGAATATCAGATAGGGTTCGGGCAATCGATGAACAGGTGCTCCACGGCAAAGCGCCGCGCCAGGTAATCACCCAGCGCCTGTACCCCATACCGCTCGGTGGCATGGTGCCCGGCGGCAATGAAGCTGACGCCATTCTCGCGGGCACTATGGTAGGTCTGCTCCGACGCCTCACCGGTCAGGTACAGGTCCACCCCGGCCGCGATCGCCGTGTCGATGTAGCCCTGCCCGCCCCCGGTGCACCAGCCGACCCGGCGGATCATCTGCTCACCTTCGACCAGCAAAGGCTCACGCCCCAGCACCTCCCGCACCCGCCGGGCGAAGTCGCGGGCGGTCATCGGCTCGGCCAGCGAGCCGACCATGCCGACTACCTTGGGGTTCTCCGGGTCCAGCGGCCCTTCGACAGTAATGTCCAGCTGCCGCGCCAGTTGCACGTTGTTGCCCACCTCCGGGTGCACATCCAGCGGCAGGTGGAACGCCAGCAGGCTGATGTCGTTGTTCAACAGGGTCTTCAGCCGGCGCTGCCGGATACCGGTGACGCACGGGTTCTCGCCCTTCCAGAAGTAGCCATGGTGCACCAGCACCAGGTCGGCCTCGGCCTCGACCGCCGCATCCAGCAGCGCCTGGCTGGCGGTAACGCCGCTGACGATGCGGCTGACCTGCGGCCGGCCTTCGACCTGCAGGCCGTTGGGGCAATAATCCTGGATCTTCGCGCTGCCCAGGTAACGCTCGGCTTCCTCGACCAGGGTGTTCAGAGCGACGGCCATGAAAATCTCCTCGAAATCTGCGTTTTTCTCGGGCACAACGCCTATGCAACGCCCGTATAATGCCGGCCATTATGGGCCGTCGCCGGCACTGGGGGAACCGGTGTATGATCGCGCGCGCTCATGCCCCATCGCACGGTCACCGTCCCCGGCCCTTTCCAGGATTCATTCATGCTCAAGGCTTTGCGTTATTTTGGCTGGCCCCTGCTTACCGGCGTACTGATCGCCATGCTGATCATCCAGCGCTTTCCGGAATGGGTCGGCCTGCCCAGTCAGGACGTCAACCTGCAACAGGCGCCGCAGACCTCGCGGATCATGCAGGGCCCGGTATCCTACGCGGACGCCGTGACCCTGGCCGCCCCGACGGTGGTCAACCTGTACACCACCAAGGTGGTGAACAAGAGCGCCCACCCGTTGTTCGAAGACCCGCAGTTCCGCCGCTTCTTCGGCGACAACCTGCCCAAGCAGCGCCGCTGGGAGTCGAGCCTGGGCTCGGCGGTGATCATGAGCCCCGAGGGCTACCTGCTGACCAACAACCACGTCACCAGCGGTGCCGACCAGATCGTCGTGGCCCTGAAGGATGGCCGCGAGACCCTGGCCCGGGTGATCGGCAGCGACCCGGAAACCGACCTGGCGGTGCTGAAGATCGACCTGAAGAGCCTGCCGGCGATCACCATCGGCCGCTCCGACAACATTCACATCGGCGACGTGTCGCTGGCTATCGGCAACCCGTTCGGGGTCGGCCAGACCGTGACCATGGGCATCATCAGCGCCACTGGCCGCAACCAGCTGGGCCTGAACAACTACGAAGACTTCATCCAGACCGACGCCGCAATCAACCCGGGCAACTCCGGCGGTGCGCTGGTAGATGCCAACGGCAACCTGATCGGCATCAACACGGCGATCTTCTCCAAATCCGGCGGTTCACAGGGCATCGGCTTCGCCATCCCGGTGAAACTGGCACTGGAGGTGATGAAGTCGATCATCGAGCACGGCCAGGTGATCCGTGGCTGGCTGGGCATCGAAGTACAGCCGCTGAGCCAGGAACTGGCCGAATCGTACGGCATGAAGGACCGCCCGGGCATCGTGGTGGCGGGTATCTTCCGCGAAGGGCCGGCGGCAAAGGCCGGGTTGCAGCTGGGTGACGTGATCCTGAGCATCAACGGCGAGCCGGCCGGTGACGGGCGCAAGTCGATGAACCAGGTGGCGCGGATCAAGCCCAACGAGAAGATCACCATCGAGGTGATGCGCAATGGGCAGCAGTTGAAGCTGATCGCCGAGGTGGGGCTGCGGCCGCCACCGGCGCCGGCAGTCGCCAAGGAAGAGAAGTAAAATACGGGGCCGCTTTGCGGCTCTTCGCGGGCACGCCCGCTCCCACAGTGATAACACCGGCCTCAAGCCCTGTGCAGTACCTGTGGGAGCGGGCGTGCCCGCGAAGGGGCCCCTACAGCATCAATGCAGGATCTGGCTCAGGAACAACTTGGTTCGGTCACTGCGTGGCCGGTCGAAGAAGTCATCCGGCGCCGCCTGCTCGACGATCTCGCCCTTGTCCATGAAGATCACCCGGTTCGCCACGGTCCGGGCAAAGCCCATCTCGTGGGTCACGCAGAGCATGGTCATGCCATCCTCGGCCAGGCCCACCATGGTATCGAGCACTTCCTTGACCATTTCCGGGTCCAGCGCCGAGGTCGGTTCGTCGAACAGCATGATCTTCGGCTTCATGCACAAGGCGCGGGCAATCGCCACACGCTGCTGCTGGCCACCGGACAACTGCCCCGGGTACTTGTGCGCCTGCTCCGGAATACGCACCCGCTCCAGGTAGTGCATGGCGATTTCCTCGGCCTTGCGCCGCGGCATCTTGCGCACCCACATCGGCGCCAGGGTGCAGTTTTCCAGGATGCTCAGGTGCGGGAACAGGTTGAAGTGCTGGAACACCATGCCCACTTCGCGGCGGATGGCCTCGATCTGCTTGAGGTCGTTGGTCAGCTCCACACCATCGACCACGATGCGCCCCTGCTGGTGCTCTTCCAGGCGGTTGAGGCAACGGATGGTAGTGGACTTGCCCGAGCCGGACGGCCCGCACAGCACGATGCGCTCGCCCTGGCGCACGTTCAGGTTGATGTCCTTGAGCACATGGAACTGGCCGTACCACTTGTTCACGCCCTGCATCTGGATGATGCCTTCGGGGCCGGCAGGCTGCTTGATCGCTTCACTCATTTCGAAACTCCTAACGCTTGTGGCCAGTGTCCAGCTTGCGCTCCAGGTGCATGGAGTAGCGGGACATACCGAAACAGAAAATCCAGAACACCAGGGCGGCGAACACGTAGCCCTCGGTAGCCATGCCCAGCCAGGCCGGGTCGGCGGCGGCTTGCTTGACGCTGTTCAGCAGGTCGAACAGGCCGATGATGATCACCAGGCTGGTGTCCTTGAACAGGGCAATGAAGGTGTTGACGATGCCGGGAATCACCAGCTTGAGCGCCTGCGGCAGAATCACCAGGCCCATCGCCCGCCAGTAGCCCAGGCCCATTGCAGCGGCAGCTTCGTACTGGCCCTTGGGGATGGCCTGCAGGCCACCACGCACCACCTCGGCGATGTACGCCGACTGGAACAGGATCACGCCGATCATCGCCCGCAGCAGCTTGTCGAAGCTCATGCCCTCAGGCAGGAACAACGGCAGCATCACCGATGACATGAACAGCACGGTGATCAGTGGCACGCCGCGCCAGAACTCGATGAAGGTCACGCACACCACCTTCACCGCCGGCATCTTCGAGCGCCGCCCCAGGGCCAGCAGGATGCCCAGCGGCAATGCGCCGACAATGCCCACGGTGGCGATCACCAGGGTCAGCATCAGCCCGCCCCACTGGCTTGTCGGCACGTTTTCCAGGCCCAGCACGCCCCCGTGCAGCAGGGCGTAGGCCAGCAGCGGGTACAGCACCAGGAAGCCCAGGCCGTAGAAGGCCTTGCGCGGGAAACGCTTGATGAACAGCGGCGCGGCGCCAAGCACGGCAAGCCACACGGTCAGGTCCACGCGCCAGCGCAACTCGGCCGGGTAGTAGCCATACATGAACTGGCCGAAGCGCTGCTGCACGAACACCCAGCAGGCGCCCTCCTTGGTGCAGTCGGCGCGGGTGGTGCCGACCCAGTTGGCGTCAAGCAACGCCCACTGCAGCAACGGTGGCACGATCAGCCACACCAGGTAGATGGCGAACAGGGTCAGCAGCGTGTTGAGCCAGCTGGAGAACAGATTGGCACGCATCCATGCGAGCACGCCGACGGTTTTCACCGGTGGCGGCATGTCGGGTTTGAAAACATGGGCATTCACGGGCGTATCCTCACCGCTCGATCAGCGCAATGCGCTTGTTGTACCAGTTCATCAGCAGCGAAATGCTGATGCTGATGGCGAGATAGACACTCATGGTGATGGCGATCACCTCGATTGCCTGGCCGGTCTGGTTGAGCACGGTACCGGCGAACAGCGAGACCATCTCCGGGTAGCCGATACCGGCCGCCAGCGACGAGTTCTTCGCCAGGTTCAGGTACTGGCTGGTCAGCGGCGGAATGATCACCCGCAGTGCCTGGGGGATGATCACCTTGCGCAGGGTCGGCCCCTCGCGCAGGCCCAGCGAGCGCGCGGCCTCGGTCTGGCCATGGCTGACCGAACGGATACCGGAGCGCACGATCTCGGCGATGAACGCAGCGGTGTAGATGGTCAACGCCAGGGTCAGCGCCAGCAGCTCGGGGATCAGTACCCAGCCACCGACGAAGTTGAATCCTTTCAATTGCGGCACTTCCCAGTGCACCGGGCTGCCGAACAGCAGTGCACAAACGCCCGGAATGGCGATGAACAGCGCCAGCCCCACCCAGAACTTGTGGAACGGCACGCCGGTCTCGTCGAAGCGCTTGTTGGCAAAGCGCACCATCGCCACGATGGCCAGCAGCGCCAGGGCCAGGGCCACGACAAACGGCCAGAAGCCTTCGGCCATGGACGCGCCGGGCATGTTCAGGCCACGGTTGCTGATGAAGAAGGTGTCGTCGATATTGATGCTGCCCCGCGGTCCCGGCAGGGTCAGGAACACGGCAAAGTACCAGAACAGGATCTGCAACAACGGCGGAATGTTGCGGAAGGTTTCCACATACACGGTCGCCAGCTTGTTGATCATCCAGTTCGGCGACAACCGCGCCACACCGATGATGAAGCCGAGGATGGTCGCCAGCACCACGCCGATGAAGGTCACCAGCAGGGTGTTGAGCAGGCCGATGACGAACACTCGGGCATAGCTGTCGGATTCCACGTAGGGGATCAGATGCTGGGCGATGCCGAAGCCGGCACTGCGGTCGAGGAAGTCGAAGCCCGAGGTGATGCCCCGGTGTTGCAGGTTGGTTTGCGTGTTGTGGAACAGATACCAGCCCAGACCGACCACGAAGACTATCGTGAGAATCTGGAACAGCCACGCGCGCACACGCGGATCGTTAAGGGACAAGCCCTTGGGTGCGCCGATTTGATTTTGCATGAAGTGCCCCGGACAGTAGGGATTCGAACAGCCTGCGGCGGCGGGATGCCGCCGCAGGGTGCAGCCATCAGCGCACAGGTGGCGCGTACTGGATGCCGCCGTTGTTCCACAGGGCGTTCATGCCACGGTCGATCTTCAGGTCGGTGCCTTGGCCCAGGTTCTTCTCGAACACTTCGCCATAGTTGCCGACTTGCTTGACGATCTGCACTACCCAGTCCTTGGGCAGCTTGAGGTCCTTGCCGTACTCGCCGTCCGCACCCAGCAGGCGGGCGACGTCCGGGTTCTTGGTGCCTTTGGCCTCGGCCTCGACGTTCTTCGAGGTGATGCCCGCCTCTTCGGCGTTGAGCATGGCGAACAGGGTCCACTTGACGATGCTGAACCACTCCTCGTCGCCTTTGCGCACCACTGGGCCCAGCGGTTCCTTGGAGATGGTTTCCGGCAGTACCACGTAGTCGGTCGGCGCGGCCAGCTTGGAGCGCTGGGCGAACAGCTGCGACTTGTCCGAGGTCAGCACGTCGCAACGGCCGGACTCCAGCGACTTGGCGCTTTCGTCGGAGGTGTCGAAGGTGATCGGGGTATATTTCAGGCCATTGGCGCGGAAGAAGTCCGACACGTTCAGCTCAGTGGTGGTACCCGCCTGGATGCAGATGGTCGCGCCATCGAGCTCCTTGGCGCTGGAAACACCCAGCTTCTTGTTGACCAGGAAACCGACCCCGTCATAGTAGGTAACACCGGCGAATACCAGGCCCATGCCAGCATCACGCGAGCTGGTCCAGGTGGTGTTGCGCGACAGCACATCGACTTCGCCCGACTGCAGGGCGGTGAAGCGTTCCTTGGCGTTGAGCTGGCTGAACTTGACCTTGCTGGCGTCGCCAAACACGGCGGCGGCCACGGCGCGGCACACGTCGGCGTCGATACCAACGATCTTGCCCTGCGCATCAGGTACCGAGAAGCCTGGAAGACCGTCGCTCACGCCACACTGGACGAAGCCCTTCTTCTTTACCGCATCGAGGGTGGCGCCGGCCTGGGCGTTGCTCACGGCGCCCAGCGCGGCGGCAGCGGTCAGGACTGCCAGGGTGGTTTTCAACATCTTCATTCACAACCTCCAAATCGCTCTTGTTGTATCGAGCCGGAATTGCACCGCACCCTTTTGAGGCGTATCCGACCCGTATTGGCTTGTTATTGGGTCAATGGCGCAATGGACTGTTCTGTGACAGCCTTCGCGTGCAAAGGGTGTTACCGTCACGGCCTGCCCTTTGCATCATTGGTTGAATTGCAAAGCGCGTACCAGAATTTACGGCTGTAGCGTTTAAGCGCTCGTCAAGTAGGGAAAGTTGTATCGTTGCGACATTCTTTTTCCGACAATCATTTCCAGCGCCTTCTTTTCACGCACGCCATAACAAGACCCGCACACTTTCGGAGCAGTCATGACCAACCCGCTGATTCTCGAACCGCAGAAAACCGCCGATGCCTGTGTGATCTGGTTGCACGGCCTGGGTGCCGACCGTTACGACTTCCTACCAGTGGCCGAATTCATGCAGGAGCGCCTGCTCAGCACCCGTTTCGTCATGCCCCAGGCTCCAACCCGCCCGGTAACCATCAACGGCGGCTACGCCATGCCCAGCTGGTACGACATCAAGGCCATGACCCCGGCCCGTGCCATCGACGAGGCGCAGCTGGAAGAATCGGCCGAGCAGCTCATTGCCCTGATCAAGGCCGAGCAGGCCAAAGGCATCAGCCTGTCGCGGATCTTCCTGGCCGGTTTCTCCCAGGGCGGCGCGGTGGTGCTGCACACTGCCTATATAAAGTGGCAAGAAGCGCTGGGTGGCGTGATCGCCCTGTCCACCTACGCCCCAACCTTCAACGACCAGCATCAGTTGAGCGCCTGCCAGCAACGCACGCCGGCCCTGTGCCTGCACGGCGTGCATGACCCGGTGGTGATCCCTGCCATGGGCCGCACCGCCTTCGAGTACCTGAATACCTGGGGCGTCGCCGCTCGCTGGCACGAATACCCGATGGAACATGAAGTGGTGGTGGAAGAGTTGAGCGACATCCACGACTGGCTGAGCAAGCAATTGCAATAAGCCAGGGCCGCCTGTAGTTGTAAGGCTATTCCACTACGCCGCGCCTGAATCTTGCTTTACACTGCCCGGCGTACATTCCTTAACCAGTTGACGAGACGATCGTGCTCAAGGCACTCAAGAAAATTTTCGGCAAGGGAGACGCCGCGCCACAGGCCGTCGCTCCTGCTGCCAGCGTGACGCTGCCTGCGCCCGCACCCGCCAGCGAGGCCCAGCCTGCGGCAAAACCGGCCGCCCCACGCGCCACCCCAGCGCCACAGGCCGAACAGCCTGCCGCCGTTACGCCAGCCGCCGACAAGCCGGCCAAGGACAAACCGCGTCGCGAGCGCAAGCCCAAGCCGCAGGCCAGCCTGTGGAAACCGGAAGACTTCGTGGTCGAGCCGCAGGAAGGCAAGACCCGCTTCCACGACTTCAAGCTGTCCAACGAGGTGATGCACGCCATCCACGACCTGGGCTTCCCGTACTGCACGCCGATCCAGGCACAGGTGCTGGGTTACACCCTGCGTGGCCAGGACGCCATCGGCCGCGCCCAGACCGGTACCGGCAAGACTGCGGCGTTCCTGATCTCGATCATTTCCCAGCTACAGCAGACGCCGCCGCCGAAGGAACGCTACATGGGCGAGCCACGCGCACTGATCATCGCGCCAACACGCGAGCTGGTGGTGCAGATCGCCAAGGATGCCATCGCCCTGACCAAGTACACCGGCCTGAACGTGATGAGCTTCGTCGGCGGCATGGACTTCGACAAGCAGCTCAAGGCCCTGGAAGCGCGCCATTGCGACATCCTGGTGGCCACTCCGGGCCGCCTGCTGGACTTCAACCAGCGCGGCGAGGTGCACCTGGACATGGTCGAGGTGATGGTGCTGGACGAAGCCGACCGCATGCTCGACATGGGTTTCATCCCCCAGGTGCGCCAGATCATTCGCCAGACGCCGCCGAAAAGCGAGCGCCAGACCCTGCTGTTCTCCGCCACCTTCACCGACGACGTGATGAACCTGGCCAAGCAATGGACCACCAACCCGGCCATCGTCGAGATCGAGCCGGAGAACGTTGCCAGCGAAACGGTGGAGCAGCACGTCTATGCGGTGGCCGGCAGCGACAAGTACAAGCTGCTGTACAACCTGGTGACCCAGAACAAGTGGGAACGGGTGATGGTGTTCGCCAACCGCAAGGACGAAGTGCGGCGCATCGAGGAAAAACTCGTGCGCGACGGCATCAATGCCGCGCAGTTGTCGGGCGACGTGCCGCAGCACAAGCGTATCCGTACCCTGGAGAACTTCCGCGAAGGGCGCATCACCGTGCTGGTGGCCACCGACGTGGCGGGGCGTGGCATTCACATCGATGGCATCAGCCACGTGATCAACTTCACCCTGCCGGAAGACCCGGACGACTATGTGCACCGCATTGGCCGGACAGGCCGTGCGGGCACCAGTGGTGTGTCGATCAGCTTTGCCGGTGAGGATGACTCGTACCAGCTGCCCGCGATCGAAGAGCTGCTGGGGCGCAAGATCAAGTGTGAAATGCCACCGGATGAGCTGCTGAAGCCGGTGCCGCGCAAGCATCACTGATTGGTGTTGGATTCTTCGCGGGCTTGCCCGCTCCCACAGGTGCTCCACAGGTTTCGGAAACTGTGGAGCACCTGTGGGAGCGGGCAAGCCCGCGAACCGGGGCAAAGCCCCGGCCATCAATACCCTGTCTACCAGCGCTCGGCGGCATCCTGGTCACTCTGCTTCCCTTCCACCCACCGTGCCCCTTCCTGGGTATTTTCCTTCTTCCAGAACGGCGCCCGGGTCTTCAGGTAGTCCATGATGAAGTTGCAGGCATCGAACGCCGCCTGCCGATGGGCACTGGCCACACCGACGAACACGATCGGTTCGCCCGGTTCCAGCGCACCGATGCGGTGCAGCACCTCCACCTTGAGCAACGGCCAGCGCTGCTCGGCCTCGACCACGATCTTGGCCAGGGCCTTTTCGGTCATGCCCGGATAGTGCTCGAGGAACATCCCCGCCACTTCGCGGCCATCGTTGAAATCCCGCACGTAGCCGACAAAACCGACCACCGCGCCCACGCCGACATTTGCCGCGTGCATGGCATTGGTCTCGGCCCCCGGGTCGAACGCGCCCTCCTGTACTCGCACAGCCATGTTCAGCCTCCGGTCACCGGCGGGAAGAATGCCACTTCATCGCCCTCTTCCAGCGGCTCATCGAGCTTGCACAGTTCTTCGTTGCGCGCACACATCAGGTTCTGCTCGGCCAGCACTTCGTACTGCCCACCCTTGGCCACCAGGGCCTGGCGTACATCGTCGAGCACCGTGAACGCGCCCTCCACCCGCTCGGCATCCACGCCCAGCAGTTCGCGGTAACGCGCGAAGTACATCACCTTGACCTTCATCACGCCTCCACCTTGTAGTGGCCGCTCTTGCCGCCGAGTTTTTCCAGCAGGCGCACCTGCTCGATGACCATACCTTTATCCACAGCCTTGCACATGTCATAGATCGTCAGCGCGGCAACGCTGGCGGCAGTCAGCGCCTCCATCTCCACGCCGGTCTGCCCGGCCAGCTTGCAGCGGGCGAAGATACGCACGGCGTCCTGCCCCTCGGCGCTGAGCTCGACCTTGACGCTGGTCAGCATCAACGGGTGGCACAGCGGGATCAGGTCGCTGGTCTTCTTCGCCGCCTGGATCCCGGCAATGCGCGCCACGGCGAACACGTCGCCCTTGGGGTGTTCACCGTCGACGATCATCTGCAAGGTCTGTGGCAACATGCGCACCCGCGCCTCGGCGGTGGCCTCGCGCTCGGTCACGGCCTTTTCAGTGACGTCGACCATGTTGGCCCGCCCCTGGGAATCAAGATGTGTCAGCACTGCTCTGCTCCTGTGAAGGGAACTTGCAGTGTAAACCTGTGAGTCAGGTTTGAGCAGAGGGGTGCGTCAACCGTGCCCGCGAAAAGGCCGGGCGGCGAACCGCCCGGCGGAGAGGGTTACAGATGCGACTCGGCGTACTCGGCCAGCACCGAGCGTGGCACGCCCTGCAGGGTGATGTGCACGCCATGGGGGAAGTCCTTGAAGCGCTCGGTCAGGTAGGTCAGGCCCGAGCTGGTCGCGGACAGGTAGGGGGTGTCGATCTGCGCCAGGTTGCCCAGGCAGACCACCTTGGACCCGGAGCCGGCACGGGTGATGATGGTTTTCATCTGGTGCGGCGTCAGGTTCTGGCACTCGTCGATCAGGATCAGGCTCTGCTGGAAGCTACGGCCACGGATGTAGTTAAGCGACTTGAACTGCAACGGCACGCGCTCGAGGATGTACTCGACGCTGCCATGGGTGCTCTCGTCATCCATGTGCAAGGCTTCGAGGTTGTCGGTGATGGCGCCCAGCCAGGGTTCCATCTTCTCGGCCTCGGTACCCGGCAGGAAGCCGATCTCCTGGTCCAGCCCCTGCACGCTGCGGGTGGCGATGATGCGCCGGTAGCGCTTGCTGACCATGGTCTGTTCGATGGCCGCGGCCAGGGCCAGGATGGTCTTGCCGGAACCGGCGGCGCCGGTCAGGTTGACCAGGTGGATATCCGGGTCGAGCAGGGCGAACAGCGCCAGGCTCTGGTGGATGTCACGCGGCTTCAGGCCCCAGGCTTCCTGGTGCAGCAGCGGTTCCTGGTGCAGGTCGAGCAATAGCAGCTCATCGTTGCGGATACCCTTGATCCAGCCGACGAAGCCCTGTTCATCGATGATGAACTCGTTGACGTGAACAGCCGGCAGGTTGTCGATCAATTGCACGCGGTGCCAGGTGCGGCCACGCTCCTGGCGGGTATCGACCTTGCTCACCCGGTCCCAGAACGAGCCGGTGACCGAATGGTAGCCCTTGGACAGCAAGGACACGTCATCGACCAGCTGGTCGGTGCTGTAGTCCTCGGCCGCGATGCCACAGGCACGCGCCTTCAGGCGCATGTTGATGTCTTTGGTAACCAGCACAACGTCCAGGTCGGTGCGCCGGGCCCGTACTTCGAGCAACTGGTTGATGATGATGTTGTCGTTGAGGTTTTCCGGCAGCAGCTTGTTCGGCTCGTTGCGCGGAGTCATCAGGATGGACAGGAAGCCCTTGGGCCCGCTCTTGCCACGCTGGATAGGCACGCCCTGCTCGACATCGCTGGGCGAGGCGTCACCAAGGGTCTGGTCGATCAGCCGAATGGCCTGGCGGCATTCGGCGGCGATGGTCTGTTTGCCGGTCTTGAGCTTGTCGAGTTCCTCCAGCACCGTCATCGGGATGGCGACATGGTGCTCCTCGAAGTTCAGTAACGCGTTGGGGTCGTGAATCAGGACGTTGGTATCGAGCACATACAGGATAGGCTTGCTGGAGGAAGGGTTGCGTCCTTGGTCATCCATACTCGGTCACCTTATGTCGAAGCCACACGGCGTGGTCTGTTACGCCGCAGAGTGACTGCCGCTGTCCCCGTATCCGCGTTGTTACGGGCGGGAAGCGAACCTGGCTAGGTGGGCCTGGATGACGCCACCTGTGCTGCAGGTATCGGCTGTCTGGTTTCTTCATACCGCAAAAATGATGACTAAAAAAAGTCTTTTTACGTGCAGGTGAAGTTTATTTTTCCAAATGACGAACAGGGGTTGGCGAGGGGGCGCGTGAGGACTACAGTCAAAAATCAGGCTGGCATTGCTGAGGGGCGCTTTGCGGCCCCCTACCCCCTCAAGCCATAAGCTTGGCAATCTTCCCAACCAATCCCGCTCTGCGCCGTATTGCGCAACAACCACTCCACCGCCGGCTGCGCCTTGGGCAGGCTGTCATGGAACTGGATCACCCCCTTGCGCCACAGCAGCATCAAGGTCAACACCCGCTGGGCAGAGGCCTCGGCGCTCAGTGCGCCATCATCCTGGGCATCGATGTCCCACAACGATACCTGCAACTGCTGGCTGGCCATGAACGCCTCGCCATCGGCCCGACGCTGCCCGTAAGGCGGGCGAAACAACGGCACATACTGCTCCGGCAGGTCGGCCTGCACCCGCGCCTGGCTACGCCGCAGCGAGTCCTGCCAGCCTGTCCACTGCGCATGGGAGCGGTACTCCCAACCCTGGATCCCCACGCACTGCCCGCCATAGAGCTGGCGCAAGGCATCTGCCGCCCCGGCGTCGCGGCGTTGCTGCAGGCGGTTGCCGAGCACGAAGAACGTGCCTTCAAGCTTTTGCCGGCGCAGGTAATCAGCCAGCAGGTCGGTACTGCCGCCATCCGGCCCGGGCCCGCCGACGAAGGTCAGCAGGAACATGCGGTCGTTCAGTTCATCCCCATTGCGCTCGCGTGAGGACAGCCGCTCCACCTCGCTGCTGGTCTGCGGCAGCAACGCCGCCTTGCGCAGTTGTTCGTCCAGGTAACGCACATGGAACTGGTGGCTCGGCTCGATCCAATCGGTGTAGAAAGTGCCGACATCGGCAGCGAACGTCGCCGCTTGCGTACGCAACTCCGCCATCGACGTCACCGGGTAGCAGAACGACGCATCCTGCTCGCAACTGCGCTGCGCCTGTTGATAACCTTCCCACAACCGCTGCCACATGCGCGCCCGCACCAGGCGCACCTTCTGCAGGTTGACTTGACGTAGCCCCAAGCGTGCCGCCAGCGCCGCGTCGTCCAGCAGTTCGCTTTCGTGCAGCACCTGGGCGAACGAGAAGATCTCGGCCCGCGAGGCCACATCGAACAACGCCGGGCTGTCCAGCTGTTCGGGCCACAGGCTGCGGTCCAGGCTCACCTGGGGTGAAGGGGCGGCTTGCACGGCCAGGCTCAGCAGAGCGGCCAGCAAGGCAGAGGCAATACGCACGGTTGAAGGCTCCGTAACGGCGAAACGCGCACTATAGCCTCTGCACCGGCCATGGTCTGTGACTATCGTCGCCATAGTTTGGACTTGCACCGCCCAGCCCGTAGAATTCCCGGCCAACGATGCCAGGAGCCGACCCGATGCTGACGGTGATTTCCCCCGCCAAGACCCTCGACTACGACACCCCGCCGGTGACCGAGCGTTTCACCCTGCCCCAGTACCTGGACGACTCCCAGGAGCTGATCCAGCAGCTGCGCGACCTGTCGCCGGCGCAGATCAGCGAACTGATGCACCTGTCCGACAAGCTCGCCGGCCTGAATGCCGCGCGCTTCGGCAGCTGGACCCCGGACTTCACCCCGGCCAATGCCAAGCAGGCGCTGCTGGCGTTCAAAGGTGACGTGTATACCGGCCTCGACGCCGAAAGCCTGGGCGAGGACGACTTGAGCTACGCACAGCAGCACTTGCGCATGCTTTCGGGCCTGTATGGCCTGCTGCGCCCGCTCGACCTGATGCAACCCTACCGTCTGGAAATGGGCACCAAGCTGGCCAACGCCCGCGGCAAGGACCTGTACGCCTTCTGGGGCACGCGCATCAGTGAATGGCTGAACCAGGCCCTGGCCGAACAGGGCGATGACGTGCTGCTGAACCTGGCCAGCAACGAGTATTTCAGTGCGGTGAAACGCAGCGCGCTGAAGGCCCAGGTGATCAACGTCGACTTCAAGGACCTGAAGAACGGCCAGTACAAGATCATCAGCTTCTACGCCAAGAAAGCCCGCGGCATGATGAGCCGCTTCGTCATCCAGCAGCGCATCAGCGACCCGGAGCAGCTCAAGCAGTTCGATGTGCAGGGGTACTACTATAGTGCCGAACAGTCGAAGCCGGACCACCTGGTGTTCCTGCGGGATCATCCCACCGAGTAAGCCTGTAGCACCGTTTTCGCGGGCACGCCCGCTCCCACAGGTATGCCACTGAATTCAAGGTCAGTGACCAACCTGTGGGAGCGGGCGTGCCCGCGAATGGGCAAAAACATTTCTCCCCGCCTTTGCCCTGCAACAGGGCACACTTCATATCGCCATCACGCCACAAATCCGACGCCAAAAAATCGACAAGCCGCGACTTATAGACAAACGCCATAAGACCGTTCGTAGCTTTTTTGACGAATTTTTCAAAATATTTTTCGATGCTGGCATAAAAATATCTCGCAACAGTTTCGCCCTTTATATATCGGGGCAAAACACCCGTGTGCTATCAGATTGAAATTGTCTGCCACTGAAAAAATATTTAGAAATCTTTCATCCACGCCGAACCCACCCCGGAACTTCTGCTACGACGAATCGCTCATAGTGCCGTAACGATTTTCCTGCCCCCGGGCTGTGAGAGATGACTTACAGATGACAACGGCAGGTATCCACTACCAGCCCCAACAACTTCGACAGGTATGACGGGCAACCCCCGAAGACCCTGTCCATGCAGGAGAGACGCGTCCCTTTCAATTCGTCCTAGTGGTTGATTTCAAAGGATTTTTCCACTTGAAAAAACAAGCACAGCAAAGCGCCACGTAGCGCCTTGCAATAAAGACGGCTGCATTCCAGGGCACGTTTTTTAATTAATGGCTTTTTACTGCCACATTTGAGTGCATAACTTTTTGCGCTCCGGATTTATTTTGCCTGCGCTCGGCGAAGTGTGCATTTCGCCATGGATCCGTGCGCCCGAAAACTGTTGTTAATCAACCCAGTCCGGCTCTCCCCGGAGGTGCCGACGTGATAAACACATGAGGTGATAGCGATGCGTATCAGCATCTTTGGTTTGGGTTATGTGGGTGCGGTCTGTGCAGGCTGCCTGACGGCGCGAGGCCATGAAGTGATCGGTGTGGACGTGTCCAGCACCAAGATCGACCTGATCAATCAGGGCAAGTCGCCCATCGTCGAACCTGGCCTGGAAGCACTGCTGCAACAGGGCATCGCCAACGGCCGCCTGCGCGGTACTACCGATTTCGCCGAAGCCATCCGTGCCAGCGACGTATCGATGATCTGCGTGGGTACCCCAAGCAAGAAGAACGGCGACCTGGGCCTCGAGTACATCGAGTCGGTGTGCCGCGAAATCGGCTACGTGCTGCGTGACAGCGAGCGCCGCCACACCATCGTGGTACGCAGCACCGTGCTGCCGGGCACCGTGAAGAACGTGGTGATCCCGATCCTCGAAGACTGCTCGGGCAAGAAAGCCGGCGTCGACTTCGGCGTTGCGGTCAACCCGGAATTCCTGCGTGAAAGCACCGCGATCAAGGACTACGACCAGCCACCGATGACCGTCATCGGCGAACTGGACACCGCCAGCGGCGACATCCTGCAGGCCCTGTACGAAGAGCTCGACGCCCCGATCATCCGCAAGCCGATCGAAGTGGCCGAGATGATCAAGTACACCTGCAACGTGTGGCACGCCACCAAGGTCACCTTCGCCAACGAGATCGGCAACATTGCCAAGGCCGTAGGCGTGGATGGCCGTGACGTGATGGACGTGGTCTGCCAGGACAAAGTGCTGAACCTGTCCCAGTACTACATGCGCCCTGGCTTCGCGTTCGGCGGCTCGTGCCTGCCCAAGGACGTACGCGCCCTCACCTATCGCGCCGCCAGCCTCGATGTACGCGCACCGCTGCTCGACTCGCTGATGCGCAGCAACGAATCGCAGGTGCAGAACGCCTTCGAGCTGATCGAAGCCCACGACAAGCGCAAGGTCGCCCTGCTCGGCCTGAGCTTCAAGGCCGGCACCGACGACCTGCGTGAAAGCCCGCTGGTGGAACTGGCCGAACGCCTGATCGGCAAGGGCTACCAGCTGGACATCTACGACGAGAACGTCCAGTACGCCCGCGTCCACGGCGCCAACAAGGACTACATCGAGTCGAAGATCCCGCACGTGTCGTCGCTGCTCAACGCCGACTTCCAGAAGGTGATCGACAACGCCGACATCATCGTCCTGGGCAACCGTGACGAGCAGTTCCGTGCACTGGCCCAGCAAGCGCCGGCCGGCAAGCACGTGATCGACCTGGTCGGCTTCATGAGCAAACCGACCTGCGCCACCAGCCGTACCGAAGGCATCTGCTGGTAAGTGCTGGCCGGGCAGCGGGGGCCTCCCCACCCCCGCTGCCCACCTTTTCCCGAATTCTCGACGGATGCTGAACATGCAAAGGATCCAGACAGTGCTGTTGCAGTGCGCCGGTTGGCTGCTCTACATGAGTCTGCTCATGCTGATCGCCCTGGCCCTGCCAGCCGATATCTTCGACTCGCAGTCGAAGCACTTCATCTTCCTGGTCGGCGCAGTCGGCATCTGGCGCTATTCCATGGGCGCCACCCATTTCATCCGCGGCATGATCTTCCTCTACGGTGTGTACCCGCACCTGCGCCGCAAGGTGCAGAAGATGGGCAAGGACGCCGACCCGTCCCACGTGTACCTGATGGTGACCAGCTTCCGCATCGAAGCACTCACCACCGCCCAGGTGTACAGCTCGGTGATCCGCGAGGCGATCAACTGTGGCTTCCCCACCACCGTGGTCTGCTCGCTGGTGGAGATGTCGGACGAACTGCTGGTGAAAAGCCTGTGGGCCAAATACAACCCGCCAGCCCACGTGAAGCTGGACATCGTGCGCATCGCCGGTACCGGCAAGCGCGACGGCCTGGCCTACGGTTTCCGTGCGATTTCGCGCATGCTGCCGGACGAGAACGCCGTGGTGGCGGTGATCGACGGCGACACCGTGCTGGGCGATGGCGTGGTACGCAAGACCGTGCCGTGGTTCAAGCTGTTCCCCAATGTCGGCGGCTTGACCACCAACGAGTTCTGCGAAGTGCGTGGCGGCTACATCATGAGCGAGTGGCACAAGCTGCGCTTTGCCCAGCGCCACATCAACATGTGCTCGATGGCCCTGTCCAAGCGCGTGCTGACCATGACCGGGCGCATGTCGATGTTCCGCGCCAGCGTGGTGACCAACCCCGAGTTCATCGCCGACGTCGAAAGCGACTCGCTGATGCACTGGCGCCTGGGCCGCTTCAAGTTCCTCACCGGTGACGACAAGTCCAGCTGGTTCAGCCTGATGCGCCTGGGCTACGACACCTTCTACGTGCCGGACGCCGCCATCAACACGGTCGAGCACCCGCCGGAGAAGAGCTTCCTCAAGGCCAGCCGCAAGCTGATGTACCGCTGGTACGGCAACAACCTGCGGCAGAACTCCCGCGCGCTTGGCCTGGGCCTGCGCCGCCTGGGGCTGTTCACCAGCATCGTGCTGTTCGACCAGCGCGTGTCGATGTGGACCAGCCTGCTGGGCCTGACCGTGGCGGTGATCGCCAGCCTCAAGTTCGGCCTGGGCTTCCTGCTGGTGTACCTGCTGTGGATCGGCATCACCCGCCTGATCCTCACCATCATGCTGCTGTGCTCCGGCCACAACGTAGGCCCGGCCTACCCGCTGATTCTCTATTACAACCAGATCATCGGCGCGCTGATGAAGATCTACGTGTTCTTCCGCCTCGACAAGCAGTCCTGGACGCGTCAGCCCACTGCCCTCAAGCGTGACCTCGCCAGCTTTCAACAATGGTTCAACACCTGGTCCTCGCGGACCATGACCTTCTCGGCTGCCAGCATCTTCGTTGCTGTGCTGTTCATGGTCGTGTGAGCCCAACCCGGATCGGAACTAACAGGAACAAACCACATGAATACCGCCGTGAACGTCAACGTCGTGCATGAGTCCGAAGCCCAGCGCCAGCATGCCCGGGTACGCATCCCCGCCAAGCTGCGGTTCCTCGACCCTCAGCGCCAGGCCCACGATGTGAAGGTCGACGACCTCTCCGCCGGTGGCCTGAGCTTCCACACCAAGCAACCACTGTCGGTTGGCGACGTGCTCCGCGGGCGGCTGCAGTTCACGGTCGACAACCTCGGCCTGTCGATGGACATCGAGTTCCAGGTGCGCTCCTACAACCCGGGCAGTGGCCGTACCGGCGCCCAGTTCCAGAACCTCGAGCCCCGCGATATCGCCACGCTGCGCCACATCATCACCTCGCACCTGTCGGGTGAGCTGATCACTGCCGGCGATGTGCTCAGCACCTTGCAGCGCGACAACTTCACCAAGGCGCGCAAGCAGAAGGACGGCGGTGCCGGCCTTAGCGCCTTCGGCCGCCTCAAGGCGGTCACCGTCACCCTCGGCGTGTTCGTGGTCGGTGTCGCCGCCTTCGGTTTCATCGCCAAGTCGCTGTACGGCATGTACTTCGTCAGCCATGCCGAAGCCGGCGTGGTCGCGGTACCCACCACCAACGTCACCATGCCGCGCGACGGCACCGTGAACAGCCTGGTCGAAAGCGGTGGGCAGATCGCCAAGGGCGCGCCACTGGCCAGCTTCACCACCAGCATGCTGGACATGCTCAAGGGCAACCTGGAAGACGCACAGCTGGAGCCGGCGAAGATCGAGGAACTGTTCGGCAAGCAGCTGTCCGGCACCCTCACCAGCCCGTGTGATTGCGTGGTTGCCCGCCAGCTCGTGGACAACGGCCAGTACGCCGCCAAGGGCCAGCCGATCTTCCAGCTGATCCCGCGCACCACCAACCCGATGATCGAGGCGCGCTTCACCTACCGCCAGTTCGACGAGGTCAAGCCAGGTACCCGGGTCAACTTCCAGGTAGCCGGCGAAGACGAAGTACGCACCGGCCAGATCGTCAGCAGCGCCAGCCTCAACAGCGAAGACCTGGCCGCCGACATCCGCGTGCAGATCAAGCCCGACAGCGCCCTGCCCGCCGAACTCGCCGGTCGCCCGGCTTCGGTCAACAGCGACCGTGGCCCATCGCTGAACTGGCTGATCGACAAAGCCATGGCCCGTGGGCTGTAAGAGGACAAGCCTATGACTAGCAGACAACCCGATACCTGTGGGAGCTGGCTTGCCGGCGATCGAGTGCGCAGCACTCGCCCAGCAGATGTATCGCCTGCACTGGCCAATCGCCGGCAAGCCAGCTCCCACAGAGTTCGTGTGAACCTTGGTTTGTGTGGCCTGGCCATGGCCATCGCCCTGGCCGGCTGTGCGGGCCTGCCCGACCAGCGCCTGGCCAACGAAGCCATGAAGCGCGGTGACACGGCACTGGCCGAGCGCAACTACAAGGCGCTGGCCGACCTGGGCTACAGCGAAGCGCAAGTGGGCCTGGCCGACATCAAGGTCGCCACCCGCGATCCGGCGAAAATCAAGGAAGCCGAGGCCACCTACCGTGCCGCGGCCGCCATTTCGCCGCGTGCCCAGGCGCGCCTTGGCCGCCTGCTGGTGTCCAAGCCCGACAGCACCCAGGCCGAGCGCGAAGAAGCCGAAACCCTGCTCAAGCAAGCCGCCAAGCAGGGCGAAAGCAACACCCTGATCCCGCTGGCAATGCTCTACCTGAGCTACCCGCAGAGCTTCCCCAAGGTCAACGCGCAGCAGCAGATCGACCAGTGGCGCGCCGCCGGCAACCCGGAAGCGGGCCTGGCCCAGGTGCTGCTGTACCGCACCCAGGGCACCTACGACCAGCACCTGGGCGAAGTGGAGAAAATTTGCAAGGCCGCGCTGAACACCACCGACATCTGCTACGTCGAACTGGCCACCGTGTACCAGAAGCGCGGCCAGGCCGACCAGCAGGCTGCCCTGCTCGGCCAGCTCAAGGCTGCCTACGCCCGTGGCGCAGTACCGGCCACCCGGGTCGACAGCGTTGCCCGGGTACTGGCTGACCGCAGCCTCGGCCAGACCGACGAGAAAACCGCCAAGGACCTGCTCGAGCAGGTAGCCCCGGCCAACCCGGCGTCCTGGGTCAGCCTGGCGCAACTGATGTACGACTTCCCCGAGCTGGGCGATACCGACCAGCTGATGGCCTACATCGACAAGGGCCGCGAAGCCGAACAGCCACGCGCCGAACTGTTGCTGGGCCGCCTGTACTACGAAGGCAAGACCGTGCCTGCGGACGCGGCCAAAGCCGAACAACACCTGCAGGCTGCCGCCGACGCCGGCGAAGTCAGCGCCCATTACTACCTGGGCCAGCTGTACCGCCGCGGCTACCTGGGCAACGTCGAGCCACAAAAGGCCGTCGACCACCTGCTGGCCGCCGCCCGTGGTGGGCAGAACAGCGCCGACTATGCCCTGGCCCAGCTGTTCAGCGAAGGCCACGGCATTCGCCCGCAACCGGGCAACGCCTGGGTATTCGCCCAGCTGGCCCAGGCCAACCCGTCGCCGCAGTCCGCTGAATTGCTGCAGCAACTCGACCAGCAACTTACGCCTGACCAGCGCAGCCAGGCCCAGCAACTGCTGGCACAAGAAAAGCAGGCGCGCGGCAGCATGAGCCAGGGCGCCAACAGCACCCTGGCCATCGAAGCCCTGCAAGACGACGAAAAAGAAGTAACCGGTGAGGACTCGCTATGACGCTCAATCCCTTCGTGAAAGCTGGCATCGGCCTGAGCTTCGCCCTGCTGTGGTCCTGCCCGACCCTGGCGGAAATGACCGCTGAAAAGAACTTCGGCCTGGATGTGAAAATCACCGGCCAGTCGGAAGACGACCGTGACCTGGGCACCCGCTCCGGCGGCGACGTCAACGGCCTCGGTCTTGATCTGCGCCCTTGGGTATATGGCGAGCGTGGCAACTGGAGCGCCTATGCCATGGGCCAGGCCGTCACCGCGACCGACACCATCGAAACCGACACCCTGCGCCAGAACGACGACGGCACCACCACCGATACCGCCGCCGATGGCCGTGAGCAGGACAAGAGCTACCTGGCCATGCGCGAATTCTGGGTCGGCTACAGCGGCCTGACCGCCTACCCTGGCGAGCAGCTGCGTTTCGGTCGCCAGCGCCTGCGCAGCGACGATGGCATGTGGCGTGACACCAACATCGAAGCGCTGAACTGGACCTTCGACACCACCCTGCTCAAGGCCGATCTGGGCGTGGCCCAACGCTTCAGCGAATACCGCACCGACCTCACCGAGCTGGCCCCGGAAGACAAGGACCGCACGCACCTCTACGGCAACGTCGCCACGCAGTGGACCCCTGGCCACTGGGTCGGCGTACGCGCCCACCACACCCACGACGGCGGCAGCCTGAAGAACCCGGGCGAAACCGTCGATGCGCTGGACAAGACCCGCACCGGCGACCTCACCTGGCTGGGCCTGGAAGCCAACAGCGACGCCTACAACTGGCGCAACGACCACACCGTCAACTACTGGGGCAGCGTCACCTGGCTGACCGGTGATCGCGACACCCTCAGCAGCCAGGTCGTCGGTGACGACACCGTGGCCACCGGCAAGCAGAGCGGTGATGTCAACGCCTGGGCCACCGACCTCGGCATCCGCCTGCGCCTCGACCCGCAATGGCAGGTCGGTGCGGCCTATGCCCGTGGCAGCGGCGGTGGTGGCGACGACGGTTCGAGCAACTACGAGCAGACCGGCCTCGAGAGCAACCGCTCCAACTACACCGGTACCCGTTCGCGCGTGCACCGCTTCGGTGAAGCCTTCCGTGGCGAGCTGGGCAACCTGCAGGCGGCCACCCTGTTCGCCTCCTGGCAGCTGCGCGACGACTACGACGCCAGCTTCATCTACCACAAGTTCTGGCGTGTCGATGGCAACCAGAACATCGGTTCCAGCGGCATCAACGCAGTGGTCAACGACAACGGTGTGAACCGCCCGCTGGTCGACGGCGAAAAAGACCTTGGCCAGGAAATGGACGTGGTCGTGACCAAGTACTTCAAGCAAGGCCTGCTGCCGGCTTCGATGAGCCAGGCCATCGACGAGCCATCTGCCCTGGTGCGCCTGCGTGCTGGCGTGTTCAAGCCGGGCGATGCCTACGGCAAGGAAGCGGACTCGTACATGCACCGCGCCTTCGTCGATGTGATCTGGCGCTTCTGAGGCCGGTAGAGGACTTACCGTTATGAACCTTCACCCGCACTTACGTCACAGCCTGTTGGCCAGCGCCTTGCTGCTGGCCAGCGGCCTGGTGGCTGCCGCAGAGCCCCAGGTGATCGCCAAGGAACTGCAGCAGGCCAAGACCTACACGGTCTCCAGCGCGCCGATCGAGCCGCTGCACATGGACCCGCCGAAGCTGCCCGACCTGACCGGCTACACCGCCGAAGCGGTGCAGAAGAAAATCGACCGCCGCCAAAAGGGCAAGGTCAGCCTGCGCCGCATGTTCCAGGAGGATACCCTCAAGGAATTCGTCGGCGGCGACAACAAGGCGGCCGAGTGGGTCCAGCGCCAGCATGGCATTCCGCAGGCGATCTTCGTCGATGACGGCCATGTCGACCTGGTCGAGCTGAGCAAGAAGGTACCCAAGCAGTACCTCAGCGAAGTCGAGCCGGGTGTGTACCTGGCGCGCCTGCCGATCGTGGTCGGGCAGAAGGGCATCCTCGAGATCGATGGCAAGGTCAAGCAACTGCGCCTGTCCCAGGAAGGCGGTTCGTTCCTGGTCAACGACGGCAAGCTGTTCGTCACCGACACCCAGGTGACCGGCTGGCGGGAAAAGGAAAACGGCCCGGCGACCTTCCGCTCGCCCAAGGAATTCCGCCCGTTCCTGCTGTCGTGGGGCGGCACCGAGACCTACATCGTCAATACGAAAATGGCCAGCTTCGGCTACGCCAAGTCCAAGTCGTACGGCGTGAGCATCTCGCAGTACACGCCGAACATGGCCAAGCGCATGGGCCGCCCGGAACCCACCGGCTGGATCATCGGCTCTGAGTTCAGCGACATGTGGTACGGCTTCTACTGCTACGAGACCCAGGACTTCGTGGTCAAGGACAGCACCTACCGCGACAACATCGTCTACGGCATCGACCCGCACGACCGCTCGCACCGGCTGATCATCGCCGGCAACACGGTGTACGGCACCAAGAAGAAGCACGGCATCATCGTTTCGCGTGAGGTAAACGACAGCTGGATCATCAACAACAAGAGCTTCGACAACAAGCTCTCGGGCGTGGTGATCGACCGTAACAGCGTCAACAACCTGATTGCCTACAACGAGATCTACCGCAACCACACCGACGGCATCACCCTGTACGAAAGTGGCGACAACCTGATCTGGGGCAACAAGCTGATCAACAACCGCCGCCACGGCATCCGCGTGCGTAACAGCGTGAACATCCGCCTGTACGAAAACGTCGCCATGGCCAACGGCCTGGTCGGCGTGTACGGCCACATCAAGGACCTGTCCAACACCGACCGCGACATCGCCCTCGACCCGTTCGACACCAAGGTGTCGCTGATCCTGGTCGGTGGCGAACTGGCGGCCAACGGCTCCGGGCCACTGTCGATCGACTCGCCGCTGTCGGTCGAGCTGTACAAGGTGTCCATGCTCGCCCCGCGCAAGGCCAGCGGCATCAGCCTCAACGGCGTACTGGGCGAACGCCAGGACGAAATCCTCGACCTGCTGGTACGCCAGCAAAAGGCTGTGCTGATCGACCCGGTCGAACGCCAGACCGAAATGATCGATTAAGGAAGCCCAGACCATGACTCCACATCTGATGAAACTGCTGGGCCTGTCCGCCGCCCTTCTGGCTATCAGCCAGGGCGTGCGCGCCGAAGACGTCAAGGCCCCCACCTTCAGCGCCGAGCCTTGCTGCCAGCTGTGCCCTGAAGCGCATGACGCCAGCCGCTACACCACCCGTTACCAGCAGAACTTCACCACGCTGGTGCAGGCCCAGGGCGACTGGCTGTTCCGTACCCGCGAAGACCTGCGCACCGAGTTCAATACCACCCCGGCCGGCTACAAGCGCCTGCAGCAAGTGCACGACGCGTTCAAGAAGCGCGGCGTGGAACTGGTGGTGGTGTACCAGCCGACCCGTGGCCTGGTGAACCGCAACATGCTCAACCCGGCGGAAAAGGCTGCCTTCGACTACCAGAAGGCCCTGGGCAACTACCAGGCCATGCTCAAGCGCTTTGCCAGCATGGGCTACAACGTGCCCGACCTGTCGCCGCTGACCAACGAACAGCTGGCCGCTGCCGACCAGGGCAAGGACTTCTACTTCCGTGGCGACCAGCACTGGACGCCTTACGGCGCCGAGCGCGCGGCCAAGATCGTGGCCGATACCGTGCACAAGATGCCGGCTTTCGAAGGCATCCCGCGCAAGGAATTCGAAACGAAAAAGTCCGGGCGCATGGGCAAGACCGGCACCCTGCATAACGTGGCCGGCCAGCTGTGCGGCACCAGCTACGCCGTCCAGTACATGGACCAGTTCGCCACCGAGCCGAAAGGCTCCACCGGCGGCGGCGACGACCTGTTCGGTGACGGCGGCAACGCGCAGATCACCCTGGTCGGCACCAGCCACAGTGGCAAGAACTACAACTTCTCCGGCTTCCTCGAGCAGTACATCGGTGCCGACGTGCTCAACGTGGCCTTCCCTGGCGGTGGCCTGGAAGGTTCGATGATCCAGTACCTGGGTAGCGAGGAATTCCAGAAGAACCCGCCGAAGATCCTGATCTGGGAGTTCTCCCCGCTGTATCGCCTGGACCAGGAAACCATCTGGCGGCAAATCCTTGGCCTGCTCGACGACGGCTGCGATGACCGCCCGGCCCTGATGAGCGCCAGCGCCACCCTCAAACCCGGCAAGAACGAGCTGATGGTCAACGGCAAGGGCGGCGTGATCAAAGACCTGATCAACCGCAACATGCAGATGGACGTCAAGTTCGAAGACCCGTCGGTGAAGGTGCTGCAGGCCACCCTCTGGTACCTCAACGGCCGCCACGAGGACATCAAGCTGGAAAAACCGGAAACCTCCGACACCGACGGCCGCTTCGTCTTCCAGATGCGCGAAGACGAGGACTGGGCCAGCCAGAGCCTGCTGGCGTTCGAGGTGCAGGGGCCGGAAAGCGGTACCCAGAAGGTCGAAGCCAAGCTCTGCAAACGCAACAACTTCGCCGTGCCCGCGCAGACCGCGCAGGCCGGCCAGTGAGGCGACCATGATCCCGTTCAAGCGAATTTCCCGCCCCGCCCTGCTTGCCCTGGCGTTGTGCGGCGGTGCCGCGCACGCCGCGCTGGTACCGCCCCAGGGTTACTACGAGGGGATCGAAAAGCTCAAGACCGGCGACGGCAACTTCCGCTGCGAGGCTGCCCCCAAGCCATACACCGGTGCCCTGCAGTTCCGCAGCAAGTACGAAGGCTCGGACAAGGCACGGGCAACGCTCAATGCCGACTCGGAAAAGGCCTTTCGCAAGTCCACCGAAGACATCACCACCCTTGAGAAAGGCGTGAGCAAGATGATCGGCCAGTACATGCGTGACGGGCGCCCGGCGCAGCTCGACTGCACCCTGGCCTGGCTGGGCGACTGGGCTCGCGCCGATGCGCTGATGTCCACCGACTACAACCACACCGGCAAGTCGATGCGCAAATGGGCGCTGGGCAGCATGAGCGGTTCGTGGCTGCGCCTGAAGTTCTCCAATTCGCAGCCGCTGGCCGCGCACCAGGCCGAGGCCGAGCTGATCGAAAAATGGTTCGCCCGCCTGGCCGAGCAGACCGTGCGCGACTGGAGCGACCTGCCACTGGAGAAGATCAACAACCACAGCTACTGGGCTGCCTGGGCGGTAATGGCCAGCGCCGTGGCCACCGACCGTCGCGACCTGTTCGACTGGGCCGTGAAGGAATACCGGGTTGGCGCCAACCAGGTCGACGAGCAGGGCTTCCTGCCCAACGAACTGAAGCGCAAGCAACGCGCCCTGGCCTACCACAACTACGCCCTGCCGCCGCTGGCGATGATCGCCAGCTTCGCCCAGGTCAATGGCGTGGATGTGCGCGGCGAGAACAACAACGCCCTGCAGCGCCTGGCGCAGCGGGTGCTGAACGGGTCGAAGGACCCCAGCGAGTTCAAGGCCCGCAATGGCGAGAAACAGGACATGAAAGACCTGAAGATCGACAGCAAGTACTCGTGGATGGAGCCCTACTGCAGCCTGTATGCGTGCAGTGGCGACACCCTGCAACGCAAGCGCGGTATGCAGCCGTTCAACAGCTTCCGGCTGGGCGGCGACCTGACCCGGGTCTATGACCCGAGCGCAGAGAGCAAGAAGTAACACACCCCAATGTGGGGGTGGCACCTGTGGGAGCCGGCTTGCCGGCGATGGGCTGCGTAGCAGCCCCTGTCTACCGCTGGGCAAGGCTTCGCCTTGCATCGCCGGCAAGCCAGCTCCCACAGAGGTACTAGGTTGCCTTCCAGTCTTGCACTGGGGGGTTTGGGGGGCGCTTTGCCCCGGATGCTGTGAACAAAAAGGAGAACCGGGATGGTCTTCTCGTCCAACGTGTTCCTGTTCCTGTTCTTGCCGATCTTCCTCGGCCTGTACTACTTGAGCGGGCAACGTTATCGCAACCTGCTGCTGCTGGTCGCCAGCTACATCTTCTACGCCTGGTGGCGGGTGGACTTCCTGGCCCTGTTCGCCGGGGTCACCCTGTGGAACTACTGGATCGGCCTGAAAGTCGGCGCAGCCGGTGTGCGCACCAAGCCCGCGCAGCGCTGGCTGCTGCTCGGCGTCGGTGTCGACCTGGCGATCCTCGGCTACTTCAAGTACGCCAACTTCGGCGTCGACAGCCTCAACGCGATCATCTCCTCGTTCGGCCTGGAGCCGTTCATCCTCACCCACGTGCTGCTGCCGATCGGTATCTCGTTCTACATCTTCGAGTCGATCAGCTACATCATCGACGTGTACCGCGGCGACACCCCGGCCACCCGCAACCTGATCGACTTCGCGGCGTTCGTGGCGATCTTCCCGCACCTGATCGCCGGCCCCGTGCTGCGCTTCAAGGACCTGGTCGACCAGTTCAACAACCGCACCCACACCCTGGACAAGTTCTCCGAAGGCTGCACCCGCTTCATGCAGGGCTTCATCAAGAAAGTGTTCATCGCCGATACCCTGGCGGTAGTGGCCGACCACTGCTTCGCCCTGCAGAACCCGACCACCGGCGATGCCTGGCTCGGCGCCCTGGCCTACACCGCGCAGCTGTACTTCGACTTCAGCGGCTACAGCGACATGGCCATCGGCCTGGGCCTGATGATGGGCTTCCGCTTCATGAAAAACTTCAAGCAGCCGTACATCAGCCAGTCGATCACCGAGTTCTGGCGGCGCTGGCACATCAGCCTGTCGACCTGGCTGCGCGACTACCTGTACATCACCCTTGGCGGTAACCGCAAAGGCACCTTCAACACCTACCGCAACCTGTTCCTGACCATGCTGCTGGGCGGCCTGTGGCATGGCGCCAACTTCACCTACATCATCTGGGGCGCCTGGCACGGCATGTGGCTGGCCATCGAGCGCGCGCTGGGCATCGACACCAACCCGCAGCGTTTCAACCCGGTGAAGTGGGCATTCACCTTCCTGCTGGTGGTGGTCGGCTGGGTGATCTTCCGTGCCGAGAACCTGGAGGTGGCCGGTCGCATGTACGGCGCCATGTTCAGCTTCGGCGACTGGCAGCTGTCGGAACTCAACCGTGCCCAGCTCACCGGCCTGCAGGTAGCCACCCTGGTGGTCGCCTACATCACCCTGGCGTTCTTCGGCCTGCGCGACTTCTACCGCAACGCCAGGCCAACGCCCAAGGCCACCCCGGTGGAGGTCAACAGCGACGGTTCGATCGGCCTGGACTGGACCCGGGTGATGACCCGCGCCCTGGTGCTGCTGCTGTTCGTGGCCTCGATCCTCAAGCTTTCGGCGCAGAGCTACTCGCCGTTCCTTTACTTCCAGTTCTGAGGTTGATGACATGACCCGGACATTACGCATTACCTATTCGCTGTCGTTCCTCGGCCTGCTGGTGGGCATGGGCGTCTGGTCCACCGGTGGCCTGCAAAGCTTCCAGCGTACCGAGCAGATGACCCTGCTCAACGGCAAGCTGGCCAAAGCCGCCGAGACCCACTATGACGAGCAGTTCCCGATCAAGCGCCTGGGCACCAACCTTTGGGCGGCGATGGACTTCAAGCTGTTCAACGAAGGCCGCCCCGGCGTGGTGCTGGGCCGCGACCAGTGGCTGTTCAGTGACGAAGAGTTCAAGCCCACCGCCGGTGCCGAGCAGCTGATGCAGGAAAACCTGGCGCTGATCCGTGGCGTGCGCGACACACTGCAGCAGCACGGCAGCCAGCTGGTGCTGGCGATCGTGCCGGCCAAGGCGCGGGTGTACGCCGAGTACCTGGGCAAGGAACTGCCGACCAGCCTGCATGACGACCTGTACAACCAGTTCCATGCCCAGGCACGCCAGGCCAACGTGTTCGCCCCGGACCTGATGGCACCCATGGAGCAGGCCAAGGCCCGCGGCCAGGTGTTCCTGCGCACCGACACCCACTGGACGCCGATGGGCGCCGAAGTGGCGGCGCAGGCACTGGCCGAAGCGGTCAACCGCCAGAGCCTGCTCAACGGCGACCCGCAGGCGTTCATCACCGAAGCCGGCAGCACCGCGCCATACAAGGGCGACCTGACCAACTTCCTGCCACTGGACCCGCTGTTCAGCAACCTGCTGCCAGCCCCGGACAACCTGCAGCAACGCACCACTCGCCCGGTCGAGGCCGAAGGTGAAGCCGGTGACGCACTGTTCGCCGACACGCAGATCCCGGTTGCACTGGTGGGCACCAGCTACAGCGCCAACCCGCACTGGAACTTCCTCGGCGCGCTGCAGCAGGCCCTGCGCAGCGACGTGGCCAACTACGCCGAAGACGGCCATGGCCCGCTACTGCCGATGCTCAAGTACCTGCAAAGCGATGCCTTCAAGAACGCCGCACCCCAGGTGGTGGTGTGGGAATTCCCCGAACGTTATCTGCCAATGAAGAACGACCTCAGCAGCTTCGATCCACAGTGGATCGCCCAGCTGAAGAACACCCGTAAATCCGAAGAAAACCTGGCTTTGTCGTCCACCCGGACTAACCACTAATCAGAGGAACATACATATGACTACCAAGACTTCCATTGCCAAAGCCCTCACCCTCGCAGCCGGCCTGTCCCTGGCCTCCATGCAGGCCTTCGCCGGTGCCGACGCCGCGCTGTATGGCCCGAGCGCGCCGAAAGGCTCGACCTTCGTGCGCCTTTACAACGCTTCCAGCGCACCGGCGGCAGCTTCGGTCGGCAACACCCAGATCAAACAGGTTGGTGCTCAGGGCAGCAGTGACTTCAGCTTCCTGCCAGGGGGGGACTACACCGCCCAGGTCGGCGGCAAGAGCGTGCCGGTCAAGCTGGCTGCGGACAAGTACTACACCCTGGTCAACAGCGCCAGCGGCAACCCGCAGCTGATCGAAGAGCCGCCGTTCAAGAACAAGCAGAAAGCCCTGGTTCGCGTGCAGAACCTGAGTGACCAGCAACTGACCCTGAAGACCGCCGACGGCAAGACCGAAGTGGTCAAGCCGGTGGCCGCCAACGGCCGTGGCGAACGCGAAATCAACCCGGTCAAGGTCAACCTGGCGCTGTACCAAGGAGACAAGAAAGTGGGTGACGTCAAACCCGTCGCCCTGGAGCGCGGCGAAGCCGCAGTGCTGTACGTAACGGGTTCCGGCAACGCCTTGTCGCCGGTGTGGGTAACTCGCCCCGTGGCTAGCAACTGATTCCCCTGCCTCTCAACGACTATTGGAGAAACATGATGATCCCGGTAATTCTTTCTGGTGGTAGCGGTTCCCGTCTGTGGCCTCTGTCGCGCAAGCAGTTCCCCAAGCAGTTCCTGGCCCTGACCAGTGAACACACCCTGTTCCAGCAAACCCTCGAGCGCCTGGTGTTCGAAGGCATGGACACACCGATCGTGGTCTGCAACAAGGACCACAAGTTCATCGTCCAGGAGCAACTGGCCGCGCTGAAGCTGGAAACCCAAGGCATCCTGATGGAACCGTTCGGCCGCAACACCGCGCCGGCCGTAGCCATGGCTGCCATGAAACTGGTCAACGAAGGCCGCGACGAGCTGATGCTGGTGCTGCCCGCCGACCACGTGATCGATGACCAGAAGGCCCTGCAACGCGCCCTGGCCCTGGCCACCGTGGCCGCCGAGCGTGGCGAGATGGTGCTGTTCGGCGTGCCGGCGACCAAGCCGGAAACCGGTTACGGCTACATCCGTTCCAGCCAGGACGCCCTGCTGCCTGAAGGCGTGGCGCGCGTGGCGCAGTTTGTCGAGAAGCCCGACGAAAAACGCGCCGCCGAGTTCGTCCAGGCCGGCGGTTACTTCTGGAACAGCGGCATGTTCCTGTTCCGTGCCAGCCGCTTCCTCGAAGAGCTGAAGAAGCACGACGGCGACATCTACGACACCTGCGTGCTGGCCTTGGAGCGCAGCCAGGAAGACGGTGATGTGCTGAGCATCGACGAAGCCACCTTTGCCTGCTGCCCGGACAACTCCATCGACTACGCGGTGATGGAAAAGACCCAGCGCGCCTGCGTGGTGCCGATGTCGGCCGGCTGGAGCGACGTGGGCTGCTGGTCGTCGCTGTGGGAAGTGCACGAGAAGGACGACAACGGCAACGTCACCAAGGGCGACGTGGTGGTGCAGGACAGCCACAACTGCATGATCCACGGCAACGGCAAGCTGGTGTCGGTGATCGGCCTGGAGAACATCGTGGTGGTCGAGACCAAGGACGCCATGATGATTGCCCACAAGGACAAGGTCCAGGGCGTCAAGCAGATGGTCAAGACCCTCGACGAGCAGGGCCGCAGCGAAACCCAGAACCACTTGGAAGTGTATCGCCCGTGGGGCTCGTACGACTCGGTGGACATGGGCGGCCGCTTCCAGGTCAAGCACATCACCGTCAAGCCGGGCGCCAGCCTGTCGCTGCAGATGCACCACCACCGTGCCGAGCACTGGATCGTGGTGTCCGGCACCGCCGAGGTGACCTGTGACGAGAACGTGTTCCTGCTGACCGAGAACCAGTCCACCTACATCCCGATCGCCTCGGTGCACCGCCTGCGCAACCCGGGCAAGATCCCGCTGGAGATCATCGAAGTACAGTCCGGCAGCTACCTGGGCGAGGATGACATCGAGCGCTTCGAGGATGTGTACGGGCGTACCTCTACACCGATCGAGCGTGGTGTCTCGGTGAAGACCATCGCGCAGTAAAAGTGGCATCCCAGCCATTGCACCAGGCAATGGCTGGGAACCACCCAGGCCAGGGCTGCCCGAGCCCTGCTCAGCTGTGATCTACTCGATCCGGTGACGCAAGAGATAACGGCCACCCAATACTTCCACAATCTTGGAGCCTTCATATTCCCTTATGGTCAACGATACGGGATCCATGTATTTCACGGGCATGTTCAACCAACCGCCCTGGCCGAAAGACAGGTCTCGTTTACCAGCGGCATCGTATCGAATGATCCCACCCGTCGCTTCAACACCCCATATACCGATGAGAATGCCGTCGCCGTCTTGGACCAGGTGAAAAACCTTGGCCGCTCCAACTTCCAAAAATACTGGCTTACCATCGTTATAACTTTCATCTATTCTGCCATCCCGATGCAGACGATAGATGAACTTTGGAAACAGCTCATGTCCTCCACTGCCAGCCACATACAGATAATCGTCGACCTGTAACATCGGCTCCATTACCAGATTGGTGAGCTCATGATCTGGGAGCTTCATGAAATGGACTTCACCATCGCCACCGAAATCTCGCAACAATTTACCTTCGCTATCGATGGCTCTCACCCATCCACGGCCATAGCCTCCAAGGTTGAAAACACCACTCATCAAGAAACCTTCATGCTTACCGGCACTCATGTAAGGCATGATATTCATTGTCTGATATTCGTAACTTGACTTGGGAAAACTTCTCAGCACCCCATTCTCGTTGAATGCTGGGTCCAATTCACCTGTCAACTCAAATTGAGCCATCCCACGAGATACAAGTTGTCGATGCTTACCGTCCGGTAACTGCGGGGATTGATTGACACTCGAGCCGACAATTTCGGTCTGGACCGCCTGAGGTATCGGCACAACTTTTACACCGTTATCCCCGAAGCCCGGATCCAACGCCCCGGTATCGGCGTCAAGTTTGCAGATCAGAAAATTACTATAATTACCAGCTTCACCCGCCAGGCAGGACAGCATGACCACATTTTCTTGCAGACTGAAAGAAAATTTAGTACCAAAACGATCAGGGTTTGGGAATTTCACTACCCCTTGCTCGCCGAAGGATATATCCAGACTTCCTCGATCATCATACCGCAGCACACAAATTTCCCGCTGCGATGATGCTGCCACATAATAATAACCATCTGGCAACCTTGCCGCCCCGTACCAAACTGCCCCCTCAGGAATAGCGAATTCAATCTCAGTCCAGTTTTCGCGAATATTTTCCATTTCTTCCACTCCGATTATAGATACATACAGATTGAAACTAATCAATAATCGAGAAGTTGTAACCTATCAAAAATACCAGGTAACACCTGAATCAATATCCCTACCCAGGGTCATAACCCATCAAACTCTCCTGCTGGCTGATTGATCTAGACGAATCAGGTTTTTGAAGCTTTGTTATTTTGGGCTACGATGGTCTGACCCCGCGCAACCAAGGTCTGCCCGCTTTCATGATCATCGGTGCCTTCCTCATCCTCACCTGGCTGGTGCTGCTGTTGCGCTACCCGGCCAAGGCCCTGCCGATCTCGCTGGCTGCCGTTTGTGGCCTGGGCCTGGTGGCCCTGTTCGTCGTCTGGCAGGACACCCGCGAAACCTCGCAACTGGCCCGCCTGGACCTGCGCCTGACCTACGCTCCCGAACACTGCCCCGCCGACCGGGCCCTGCAGGTGCGCATGAAGAACGGCAACGACGTGCCGCTGACCGAGCTGCGCTGGCGAGTGGCGGCTTACGCGCCGGGCGATACCGTGAACCTGGCGGAGAACACCTACAACGCCCCGCGCTATCGTGGGCCGGGTGAGCTGCAGCCAGGGGCCGAGTGGAAGGACTGCTTGCCCCTGCCGCCACTGCGCTCCGGGTACCGGCCGCAGACCCTGGAGTTTCGTGCAGAGCATCTGCAAGGTACGTTTGCCAACTAATGTATCGCCTGTGCCGGCCCTTTCGCGGGCTTGCCCGCTCCCACAGGTACTGCACAGTACTCAAGAGCTGTGGAGTACCTGTGGGAGCGGGCAAGCCCGCGAAAGGGCCGGCACAGGCAACATCAACTTCCCCTGACAACAGGCCCCAACCATGCCCACCGTCCTGATCACCGGTTGTTCCAGCGGCATCGGCCGCGCCCTGGCCGACGCCTTCCGCGATGCCGGCCACCACGTCTGGGCTACCGCCCGCAAACCTGAGGATGTCGAGCAACTGAACGCCGCCGGCTTCACCGCCCGGCAACTTGATGTGAACGACAGCGAGGCACTGGGCCGCCTGGCCGAGGAACTGGAAAACCTCGATATCCTGATCAACAACGCCGGCTACGGCGCCATGGGCCCGCTGCTCGATGGCGGTGTGGATGCCCTGCGTCAGCAGTTCGAAACCAACGTGTTCGCCGTGGTCGGCGTTACCCGCGCATTGTTCCCACAGCTACGCCGCTCACGGGGCCTGGTGGTGAACATCGGCAGCGTATCAGGCGTGCTGGTCACGCCGTTCGCCGGCGCCTACTGCGCCTCGAAAGCAGCCGTGCATGCCCTGAGCGATGCCTTGCGCCTGGAACTGGCGCCGTTTGGTGTGCAGGTAATGGAAGTGCAGCCAGGGGCGATTGCCTCGCAGTTCGCCAGCAATGCCCAGCGCCAGGCCGAGCAGGTGCTGGCGACGGATTCGGCGTGGTGGCCGTTGCGCGAGCATGTGCAGGCACGGGCGCGGGCTTCGCAGGACAAGCCGACCTCGGCGGCGGTGTTTGCCCAGGGCGTGTTGGCTGCGGTCGGGAAGTCGCCGGTGCCAGCGGTGGTGCGGTTGGGGAACGGCAGTACGGCATTGCCGTTGATGGCCCGGTTACTGCCGCGGCGGGTGCTGGATTGGGCGTTGCGCAAGCGGTTTGGCCTACTGCGCCCGCTCTGATTGTTTGGTTGCCTGTACCGGCCTCTTCGCGGGCTTGCCCGCTCCCACAGGGATAGTGTGATCCCGAAGATTGCACTGTACCTGTGGGAGCGGGCAAGCCCGCGAAGAGGCCGGTACAGGCAAAACAGATCAGGCAATGGAACGCAGCACCCCACCATCCACCCGCAAGGCAGCCCCGGTAGTGGCACTGGCCTGCATCGATGCCAGGTACACCACCATGTTCGCCACCTCCTCCACCGTCGCCAGCCGCTTGATCAGCGAGGTCGGCCGGTGCTCAGCCAGGAAGTTGGCTTCCAGCTCTTCAGTCGATACCCCCTGCTCCTCGGCCAGCTTGGCAAAGAAGTCGCCCACACCTTCCGAACGCGTAGGCCCCGGCAGCACCGAATTCACCGTCACCCCGGTGCCGGCCAGGGTCTCGGCCAGCCCGCGCGACACCGCCAGCAACGCAGTCTTGGTCATGCCGTAATGAATCATCTCGGTCGGGATCTGCAGCGCCGACTCACTGGACAGGAACACCACCCGCCCCCATTTGCGCTCGGCCATGCCTTGGGCATAGTGGCGCGACAGGCGAACGGCGCTGAGCACATTGACGTCGAAGAAACGCTGCCAGTCCTCATCCGCGATCTCGAAGAACGGCTTGGGCTCGAAGATGCCCAGGTTGTTGACCAGGATGTCGGTGTGCGGCACCTGGTTGAACAACTTCTGCGCACCGGCCTGGGTGCCCAGGTCGGCAGCGATGCCGATGATGCGCGCCTGCGGCAGGCGTTCGCGCACAACTTTGAGGGCTTCGTCGACCCGGGCCTGGGTGCGACCGTTGAGGACCACTTCGGCCCCCGCCTCGGCCAGGCCGATGGCGATGGCCAGGCCGATGCCCGCGGTGGAGCCGCTGACGATGGCGCGCTTGCCGTTCAGGGAAATGTGCATCTGTGCCTCCTCATCTGTCTGGGAAATCGCTGGGGCTGCTCAGCAGCCCTTCGCGGGCACGCCCGCTCCTACAGGTTTAACTGTGGGAGCGGGCATGCCCGCGAAGGGCCGCTGGGCGGCCCCCTATGCCTTCTTCACAGGCTGCTCATCAAACGCCTGCCAGCCACCACCCAGGGCCTTGTAAAGCCCCACCAGCGCCTGCGACACCGCCGCCGAACTGTCGATCCACTGCTCCTCGCTGGCCAGCAATGCCCCCTGCACCGTCAGCACATTGAGAAAGTCCACCGCCCCTTCCACATACTGGCGCTGGGCAGTTTCCAGGGCGATGCGGTTCTGCCGCACCGCCTCGGCCAGGTGGTCGCGGCGCAGCTGGCTGGCGTTGTACAGGCGTAGCACATCGTCGATTTCATGCCAGGCACCCAGCACCACCTTGCGGTAGTTCAGCGCCGCTTCCTGCTGCTGCGCCTCGCGCAGTTCCAGGGTGCCCTTGAGCCGGCCACCCTCGAAGATCGGCAGCGACAGCTGTGGCCCGAAGGCGAACCGGCGTGAATCCCAGGCGCCGAAATCGGACAGCTGCATGGCCTGGAACCCGACACTGCCCGACAGCCGGATGCTGGGGTAGAAGTCGGCCTTGGCCACGCCAATGCTTGCAGTGGCAGCATGCAGGCGGGCCTCGGCCTGGCGAATGTCCGGGCGGCGTTCGGCCAGTTCGGACGGCAGGCCAATGGCGAACTTCTGCTGCGGCGCAGGCAGTTCGCCGCCCTGCAGCAACTCGGCCTGCAGGCTGCGTGGCGGTTCGGCGGCGAGCAGGCTGAGAGCGTTGATCAGGTCATCGCGCCGCGCTTCCAGGCTTGGCAGGCGCGACTCGATCGAGGCGACCTGGGCACTGGCCTGGGCCACATCCAGGCGCGTGGCGACACCTTCAGCCTGGCGGTTTTCGGACAACTTCAGGCTGTGCTGGGCGACCTTGAGGTTGTCGCGGGTCACGTCGATGGTGTGCTGCACGGCGCGCAGCTGGATGTAGTTGCCGGCGGTTTCCGAAAGCAATGCCAGCAGCACGCCGCGGCGGTCGTTCTCGGCCACTTCGACCGTGGCATCGGCAGCCTCGACCTGGCGCCGCACACGGCCCCACAGGTCCAGCTCCCAACCGGCCACCAAGTCGCCCTGCCAGAGGTTGAAGGCTTCCTTGCCCGCCTTGCCGGACGGGTCACTCAGGCCTTCGGCACTGTTGCGCGAGCGGCTGTAGCCAGCGTTCACGTCCACCGACGGTACTTGGTCGGCAGCCACGGTGCTGCGCAGGGCGCGGCTTTGCAGCAGGCGGGCACTGGCCATCTGCAGGTCGAGGTTGCGCTCGGCAACGCGCTGGATCAAGGCACTCAGGCGGGCGTCGTGGAAGCTCTCCCACCAGCGCAGTTCCAGCGGTTCGGCCTGCGGCTGGCTGGCCGCCGCCTCGCCTTGCAGCGGCGCCCACTGTTGCGGGGCCTGGCTGTCAGGGCGCTGGAAGTCCGGGCCCAGGGTGCAGCCAGCCATCAATACGGCCAGCAGCAACGGGCTCAAGCGTAATGCCGGTTTCATCGTGCGCTTACCTCTTTGCCGTCCAGCTTGTCGCCACGGGTGTCGATGGTCGCTTCCACCGACATGCCCACGCGCAGGCGGGCAAGCAGCGGCTGGCCGTCATCGAAAACGATCTTCACCGGGATGCGCTGCACCACCTTGGTGAAGTTGCCGGTAGCGTTGTCCGGCTTGACCGCGGCGAAGGTCACGCCGGTGGCCGGGGCGATGCTTTCCACATGGCCTTGCAGCTTCTCACCGGCAAAGGTGTCGACGCTGATGCTCACGGCCTGGCCAGGCTGTACGTGGGTCAGCTGGGTTTCCTGGAAGTTGCCGACCACGTAGGCCTGCTGCAACGGCACCACCGACAGCAGGCGGGCGCCCGGGTTGACGTAGGCACCGACACGCAAGGCGCGCTCGCCGACCATGCCGTCCACCGGCGCGGTGATGCGGGTGTAGGACAGATCGAGCTGGGCCTTTTCCAGCCCTGCCTCGGCCCGCTTCAGCTGGCCGTCGGCACTGGCTACCTGCGCGGTAAGGATATCCACCTGCTTGCGCGCCGCTACCAGCGCCGCCTGGGCATTGGCCAGGCGTGCGCGGGCCTGGTCGACCCCGCTGCGCGCCTGCTGGGCGTTCTGCACGGTGCCGGCGCCCTGCTCGGCCAGGCGGCTGTAGCGGTTGACCTCATGGTCGGCGAACGCAGCTTCGGCCTGGGCAGCTTTCACTGCGGCCTCAGCCTGGGCAATCAGCGACGACTGGCGCTCGAGGGTGGCACGGGCATCGGCGCTTTGCGCCTGGGCCACCAGCAACTGCGCCTGCGCGGCATCCAGCGCGGCCTGGTAGTCACGGGCATCGATGGTCGCCAGCAACTGGCCGGCCTTGACCTGCTGGTTGTCCTCCACCAACACCTCCTTGATGAAGCCGGCGATCTTGGGCGCGACCACGGTGTAGTCGGCGATCACATAGGCGTCATTGGTGCTCTGGCGGTGGTCACTGCCGAACATCCAGGGGCCAGCGATGCCGGCCAGGACGGCCACGGCAAGCACCGAGCCGATGAACAGGGTTTTGCGGTTGTTGGTCATTTCAGTGTTCTCGAATTCATCCAGGGTTCAGGCCACCGCGCGCGGCGGATAGACCCGGGTAGGCACGAAAGGAATCAGGCAGATCAGGGCCACGGCAATGCAGGCCATGACCAGGTAGAGGTCGGCCGAGGTCAGCACCAGCGCCTGGTCGTGGATGCGCCTGGCAAGGCCGGCTGCGTTACCGTCGACCAGCGGGGCGTTGCCCAGGCTGTCCACCAGGTGGTTGGAATGGAAGTGCCGGCGCAGGGTGCCAAGGGCGTCCAGCAGGCCACCGGCGATCACCGCGGCCAGGCCCTTGACGGTGTTGAACCAGCTGGAGGCGAACGGGCCTTCCTGCGGGGTCATGCCGTTGGTGGACAGCATCAGCAGCGGCAGCACTGCCATTGGCTGGCCGAACACCTGCAGCAGGTAGAACGGGTAGAAGTCGCCACGGATCCACTCGCTGGTCAGCAGGCTGCTGCCGACACAGGACGCCGCCAGCATCGCCAGGCCGATGCCCAGCACCCAACGGCAGTCCACCGCGCGGATGTTGCACAGCGCCGCCGTCAGCGGCAGGGCGATCAACTGCGGCATGGCCACCAGCATCATCAGCGGGCTGGTCTGCGCCGGGCGGTAGCCCTGGATCTGCGCCAGGTAGGCCGACGGAATGCTGCCAACGCCCGAGAGCACGATCAGCACACCGGCCAGGGTCACCAGGGCGAAACTCAGGTTGCGCCGTGACAGCATGCGCAACTGGAAGAACGGCAGCGGCTCGGACCATTCGTTGTACATGAACAGCACCAGCAACAGCAGGCCACCGCCGAACAGCCAGCAGATCAGCGGCGAATCGAACCAGCCCCAGCGGTCACCCAGCGACAGGCCCAGCACGATGCAGCTGATGGCGGGCAAGCCGAGCAGCACACCGCGCCAGTCGAACTGCTTGAAGCGCTCCAGGCGCAGCGGGTCCTGCGGCAGGCCCCAACCGACGCAGAACATGGCCAGCGCCGAGGGCAGGATGATCTGCCAGAACGCCCACTGCCAACCGACGTATTCGGTCCACAGCCCTGCCAGCGGCGTGCCGAGGTTGGGGCCGAAGGTGGCAGTGAGGGCATAGCAGGCCAGGCCATAGACCTTGATGCCCGGTGGCAGGAAGCGCAGGGCCACGCTCATCAACATCGGCGGCAAGGCGCCAGAGGCGAAGCCCTGGAGCACACGCAGCAGCATCAGGCTGTGCAGGTTGGGGGCGAACGGTTGCAGCAGGCCGAGCACGGCGAACAGGCCGATGGCGCACATGGTGAAGCGCCGCAGCGAGAACGTGGTGGCCAGCCATGGCGCGAAGGCCATGGCCGAGACCGAGGCAGCGCTGTAGACCGCCAGCAGCCAGGCGCCTTCGTCGGCACCGATACCCATGGCCCCACGGATATCGGCCAGGGAGATCTTGGTCACCGACTCGTTGAGGCCCGCGCACAACACGGCCAGCAGCACACCGAACAGCCCGACCACTACCTGCAGGCCGAACGCAGTCTGCGCAGGCGCGGCCGGCGCGGGGGCGGCGGCAATCGCGGCAGACGGGGCGGACAGGGAACTCATGGGCAGACATCTCCAGCAACAAATTTGCGACTGGAGCAAGTCTAAGAAGGTCGAATGCTGACGAAAACTGACTTATCGGTAGGTTTATGTTGCGTCAGGCGCAATCCACTTTGAAACCGAGTCGCCTGCTTCGCGGGCGCGCCCGCTCCCACAGAAAAATCACAGGGCCTGAGGGCTGTGGTGTACCTGTGGGAGCGGCGGTGCGGCGGTCCGACATGCCCGCGAAGAAGCCAACCCGGAATCAAGGGTCGACACTGCAGCAAGCCTTCAGGGTCTGCCGCAGCCACCGATGTGCCGGGTCATTGTGAAACCGGGGGTGCCATGCCTGCAGCACGGTCACTCGCTCCAGCGGGACCGGGATCTCGAACGAGCGCAGCGGCAGCCCGAGCTTGTGCACGCTGTTGAGGATGTTGGCCGGCATCGGCAGGATCAGGTCGGAATCCGGCAGCGAGAACAGCGCCGAGTGAAAACTCGGGGTAATCAGCGCCACCCGCCGCTGCACCTTGAAGTTGGCCAGTTCCACATCGATCGGCCCATTGGCACGGCCACGGCGGGACACGCTGATCTGTGGATAACTGGCAAAACTGTGCGCCGTGATCGGCTGCTCGAAAATCGGGTGGTCGCGCCGCGCCAGGCCCACGTAGTAGGTCTGGAACAGGCTCTGCACCTTGATCTCCGGCCCCAGGTCCACGGTCGAGCTGATGATCAGGTCGGTCCGCCCGTCGCGCAGCACGCTGTCATCATCGCCGCCGGGGCTTTCCGGCACGAAGCGCAGCACCGTGCGCGGTGCCTGCTCGTGCATGCGCCGCAGCAGCTGGGCGCCGTAGAGGGCGATGAACAGGTCGTTGGTGCGGATGTTGAAGGCCCGGTCAAGCTTGGGCAGGTCGACCTCGTCGCCACTGCGGAACACCTCGCCGGCCTGCTCCACCAACGCCGCCACCTGCTCGCGCAGGGCCAGCGCCCGCGGTGTCGGCACCAGGCCGCGACCGGCGCGCACCAGGATCGGGTCACCCAACGCATCGCGGATACGCCCCAGGGTCCGGCTCATCGCCGCCGGGCTCAGGTTCATGCGCTGTGCCGCGCCGACCACGCTGCCCTCGTCGAGCAGGGCATCGAGGGCGACGAGCAGGTTCATGTCCGGGAGTTGCATGGCCGTTTTCCGTTACAGCTGTGGGGGATGGCGATGGTAGCAGGTTGCTGGATTGCACCAGACGCAATGCGCTCGTGCGTGGTGGGGCATTTATTCACTGGCAGTGTTCGGCCTTAAATGAAGCATTGGCAGGTCTGGCCCTTTCGCGGGCACGCCCGCTCCCACAGGAACCCCACAATGCTCGAGTGATGTGCGGTACCTGTGGGAGCGGGCATGCCCGCGAAAGGGCCGCCCCTGCAGATACATCATCCAGCTTTTGCCAAGGACCCCACATGCCCAGCCCCGTCCTGATCGCCATCGACGCCTCCCCTGCATCCACTGCCCTGCTCACCCTTGCCCGCCACTACTGCCGCCCCGGCGAACACGAACTGCATGTGCTGCTGGCCATCGACTCTACCTTCGCCGTCCACGACCAACCCGCGCCTTACACCGCAGAAGAACTGGAAGAATACCCCGCCGCCTGCGAAGAGCAGCACCAGGCCGACCAGGCCGTGGCCGAGGCGGTGCGCGAGTTGCAGCAAGCCGGCTTCGCCAGCCGGGGCTGCATGGTGGCCGGGCAGCCGGTCGAGGCGATCGTGGCCAAGGCGCAGGAACTGAATTGTGAACTGATCATCATGGGCCACCGCCACCTGTCGCGGCTGGGGCGGATGCTGGACCCGTCGATCAGCGCGAAGGTGATTGATCGGGTGAAGGTACCAGTATTGGTGGGGGCTGCTGGTTAGCAGTCACAGGCGGTGCAGCAAACCCAGTTTGACCATGCTTCGGAAAAACCATCATAGCGGGTAAGCCAAGGTTTCAACTCCGGGCTTACCCAACCAATAACTTCCAGGCAGAGCAGATGCCGTTGCCGAATATCGGGTTCCAACCAGAGCAAGGCATCGTGGTGAGCTGCTCGATTGCGTAGATCCCGAATCAGATTCAATACCTTTGAAATTTCATTTCTTTGGCGCCTTTTCTTCGGGCACCGGGGGAAGGCAAGGCGTAACTCCTTCCAGAACGCCTGCTCGTGCCTGGTGTTCAGCAGGGAGACCCAAAAACCAAAGCTAAGATCAGAAATGATTTTGTCAGGTGTTGCGGCATGGCGCTTCACCTTGATCGATGCCTTGGCCTTCTCGATTTCCGACCTGTCGACAGCAGTGAGTGACTCCGCCACCTCCCACCAATCGGCTCGCCCGTACTTGAGCCGCAAAGCCTGATGCATGGCGTTGCGCAGGCTGACTTCCAATACGTGCAGGCACGGGTAGATTGCTTGCCCAAGCAGCATGTTATGGGCATACGCAGTAGCGGCGGCGGTTTTACGAGGGTTGATGGCGTATCGAGCAAGGCGAGGCTTGGAAAAAGCCTGCTCAAGAAATTGGCTCCAGTCCCGGTTTGTCAAACTCGTCCTTCCTGTATTAGCATTCGCGATGCAGCCCTATGTCGCCCTCTCCCAGAAGACCTGATGGTCATGCTGGTGATGACGCTAGGTACGTATCAATGGCCCCGCATTGCGGGGCCATTCCTTTCCCGACTCACTGCCAGAGCAAGCTGCAGGCGACTCGAAAACGGCATTGTGCAGCGCGAACTACAGGCGACTCATGACATCCGCTTCCTACCCTCGTGTAGTCCTTTTCCTGAAGACGCCAAAAAGTCCAACCTAAGCTGTGATCATCCCTCGCTCGGCTTCACCACCACCGTACAGGTCGTCCCCGCCGCCAGCAAAAACCCGTCCGGCACTTCATCGATATGAATGCGCACCGGCACCCGCTGCGCCAGCCGCACCCAGTTGAAGGTCGGGTTCACATCGGCGATCAACTCGCGGCTCTGTGGGTTGTCGCGGTCGTAGATGCCGCGGGCGATGCTCTCCACGTGGCCCTTGATGCGCTCGCCGCTCATCATCTGCAACTCGGCCTGGTCCCCCACCTTCACATGCGGCAGCTTGGTCTCCTCGAAGAACCCGTATACCCAGAACGAGTTCTCGTCGACCACCGCCATCACCGCTTCACCGGTACGCGCATAGTCACCCTTGTGGATATTCAAGTTGGTCACGTAGCCGTCCACCGTGGCCACGATATGCGTGCGCTTGAGGTTCAGTTCGGCGGCTGCCAGTTCGGCAAGGGCCTGCTGGTAGTCCGCCTGGGCGGAGTTGGCGATGTTGCTGGCGTCGTCGCGGTTTTCCTTGGAGATCACCAGGTTGTCCATGTCGGCACGGCGCTTGGCGTTGACCTTGCGCATCTCCCAGGTGGCCTTGCGCGATGCAACCTGCGCCTTGGCCTGGTCGACCGCCAGTTGGTAATGCTCGGGGTCGATCTGGATCAACAGGTCGCCCTTCTTCACCCGCTGGTTGTCCTTGACCGGCACATCCACCACATAGCCAGGCACGTCGGCGGCGACGTTGATGATGTCGGCACGCACACGGCCGTCGCGGGTCCATGGCGTGGTCATGTAGTGCAGCCACAACTGGCGACCGATCACCACGGCAGCGGCAAGCACCAACAAGGTGGCGATCAGGCTGAAGAACTTTTTCATCGAAGGATTCTCACCAGTAGAGCGACAGCGCCAAAGCGCCGAACAGGCAGACGAACAGGCTCAGGCGCAGCAGCGCCGGGTGCCAGAAGAAGCGGTAGCCATCATGGCTGGCAATGAACCGGTCCAGGCCCCAGGCCAGGCCCAGGGCGAACAGGAACATCAAGGTCATGGTGGGCATGTACACGCCATGGAAAGCGATTTCACGGGGCATGGTTTCACGGAGCATCGTGCAGTCCTTTCGCCGGTGCCAACGGCGACTGTGGGTCGAGCAGGGAAGAACGGATGAAGTGCAGGTAGCTTTGCGCGCGGCGCAGCACCGAAGTGTCGAAGTGGCGGGCGAAGGGCTCGTCGGTGGCCTGCACGCGGGCGATGGCATGGTCCACCGCCACCAGCGCGCGTTCGTGGTTGCTGGCGCTGGGCTGCAGGAACAGCCGAGCCAGGGCACGGCCCATCACGCGGATCGCCTGGCGCCAGGGCTGCGACTCGGCGTAGGCCGGGTGCACCGGCGCACGGGCCTGTTCCTTGCGCAGCTCGATGATGGCGTGGCCGATTTCCAGCACGGTGAACATCCAGCCCATCAACTGGCTCTGTACCTGCGGCTTGCCGGCTGCCAGGCCGTAGGCCTGGTGCAGCAGGTCACGGGTGCGGCTTTCGAAGGCCGTGCCGATGCCGCGCAGGCGGCCGCTGATGGCGAACAGCACCTGCTCGCGCAGTTCCTGCTCCAGGCGGCTCCACAGCCAGCGGCTGTTGGGCGGCAGGATGATCGCACCGGCAGCGGCACAGACGAACATGCCGATGACCATGCCGATGTAGTCGTTGATGAAGGTGTATGGGTCATACACGGTGAGGTTGTTCGGCACCGAACCGATGGCGAAGAACACCAGCAGGCCGATGCCGTAGCCGGCATAGGCCGGCCGTGACGAGAGGAACGCGCCCAGCACGAACACCGGTGCCAGGACCATGCACAGCAGCGGGAAACCGTCGATCCAGGGGAACACGAAGAAGGTTTCGAAGAAGCCGACGAAGGCACCAA
This sequence comes from Pseudomonas sp. UBA6753, assembly GCF_002453565.1. Lineage (NCBI taxonomy): Bacteria > Pseudomonadati > Pseudomonadota > Gammaproteobacteria > Pseudomonadales > Pseudomonadaceae > Pseudomonas > Pseudomonas sp. UBA6753. The sequence goes on from NZ_DKHD01000032.1 coordinate 376,081, forward strand.
TCGCCGTGCCGCAGGCCATCTGGAACGACATGCGCTTGGGGTTCGGCGAGGCTGCCGACAGGCCCACGGTGACGGTGGCGATCAGGGTCATCATGGCGCCGCTGGGCCAGTCGCTGAACAGCCAGTAGCTGCCCAGCAGCAACAGCACCGCCGAGGCGCGCACACCGGCGGCCAACGATACCAGCCAGCTGGTCTGCGCCACGTAGGGCTCATCCCACTGCTCGCGTTCGTGCCGGTGCGCAGCCAGCGAGGCGTGGGTTTCGGCGTAGCCGTACATCTCGTCGACGAAGCGGTAGAGCAGCTCGAAGGCGGTGTGGAAGTCGAGCAGGTCGGACTCGCTCGGCTCGGTTGCCAGGTACTCGGCGCGCAGGCCGCGCACCTGTGCCTGCAAGCCTTCCTTGTAGGCGGCCAGCTCCAGGGTCAGGCGTAGCGCATCGGCGTCGGTCAGCGCCCGGCCCACGTAGGGCTGCAACAGCTCCACCAGGGTGTTCAGGCCTGGCTCGATGGCGCCGACGATCTGCAGCGGGCCGCGGGCGCGCAGGCGCTCCAGCAACCGGTGCAGGGCATTGAAGCGTGTGGTGATGGCCATGAACTCGCTGTTCATGCGCACCAGGCGACCAGAGCGCCGGCGCATGTGCGGGTCTTCGAAGGCGGTGACGTTGCGCAGGCTCTCGAGCCCCACTGCTTCAGCGACGAAGCGCACGTTGCTGCTCTCGAAGCGGTCCCGCTGGCTTTCGCCGCGCAGGGCCTCGACCACCACCCCGGCGAACACGCCAAAGCGCTGGTACAGGGCGTTGCGCATGGCGGCACTGGCCGACTGCGGCAGGATCGCGGCGCTGACGAAGGTCGATACCAGGATGCCCAGGGCAATTTCCAGCACCCGCCATACCGCCGCCATGAACGCCTGGTCAGGGTGCTCCAGCACCGGCAGGCCGATCATCGCCGCGGTGTAGCCGGCCAGCACGAAACCATAGGCGCGGAAGGTGCGATAGCGCATGGCACCGGCCGAGCACAGGCCTACCCACAGGGCCAGGCTGGGCAGGAACAGCTCGGTGTTCTGCGGGAATATGGCGATCAGCGCCACCATCATCGCCGAGCCGGCCAGGGTGCCGAGCACCCGGTAGAAGCTCTTGGCGAACACATGCCCGCTTTGCGGCTGCATGACGATGAACACGGTGATCATCGCCGTGCGCGGTTGCGGCAACTCCAGGCGCATGGCCAGCCACAGGGTGATGAACGCAGCGGCCAGCACCTTGAAGATGTACACCCAGGTCACCCCGTCGGTGCGCGCCCAGGCAAAGAAGCCCCGGCGCCATTCCAGGCTCTGCAGCCAGCGCACGGGCAAACTGGAAGTGCTCATTCGGCGTTATCCGGCTTCTTGTCGAAAATGGCCAGGGTGGCCGGGGTTTTCGGTACGGCCTGGCGCTCCTCTTTCGGCACATCCTGACCAGCCTGCAAGCCACCGCCCAGGGCGGTGACCAACTCGGCATGGGCAATCAGGCGGGCAGCCTGCACCTGCTGTTGCACCTGCTGCTGGCGGAACAGCAAGGTCTGGGCGTTGAGCACGTTCAGGTAGTCGGTAAGGCCACGCTGGAAGGCGACCATGGCGATGTCGTAGGTTTTCTGCGCGGCCGCGACCGACTCGGCGGCGAAGTGCGACTGCTCCTTCATCGACTCACGGCGGATCAGCTGGTCGGAGATGTTCTTCAGCGCACCGACCACGGTCTGGTTGTAGCGTGCCACGGCCACGTCATAGCCCGCCGAGGCCACGCCCAGCTGCGAGCGCAGGCGGCCACCGTCGAAGATAGGCAGGCTGATGGCCGGGCCGACGTTGTAGTTGAACTTGCGCCCGGTGAGGAACTCCAGCGGGCCACCGCCGGTTGCCATGAAGCCAAGGCTGCCGACCAGGTCGACGTTGGGGAAGAAGCCGGCATGGGCGACATCGATGCCCCGCGCCTGGGCGGCCACCTGCCAACGGCTGGCGACCACGTCGGGGCGCTGGCCGACCAGTTCGGCCGGCAGGTTCGACGGCAGCTTCAGCGGCGCGGCCAGGGCCAGGCTCGGGCGCTGCAACTGCGCGCCCTCCCCCGGGCCCTTGCCGGCCAGGGCGGCCAGCTGGTTGCGGGCCAGGGCAATTTCTTCATCCAGGCTGTCGAGCTGGCGGTGGGTTTCCGGCAACGGCGCTTCGGCCTGGCTGACTTCGAAGTGAGTGCCGATGCCGGCATCCAGGCGGCGCTTGGCCAAGGCCAGGATCTGCTCCTGCTGTTCCAGCTCGGCCTTGACGATATCGCGCTGGGCGAAGTGCAGGCTCAGCTGGATGTAGGCGCGCACCACGTTGTTCTGCAGCTCCAGTTGCGCCTGGCGGGCTTCGGCCACGCTCATGTGCGCCTGGTCCACGGCCTGCTCGCTGGCGTTGCGTTCGCGGCCCCACAGGTCAAGTGCATAGCTGAAGCCAATGGCGGCGTTGTTGTCCCAGGTATTGGCGCCGGACAGCGCGCCCGGGCCGTAGAACTGGTCTTCAGGCCAGTTGTGGCGCTTGAGCGTGGCCTGGCCGTTGGCCTGGAGTTTTTCCGCCGACTCGACCACGCCAGCCATGGCCTTGGCTTCGCGTACCCGCGCCGCAGCCATGGCCAGGCTCGGGCTGCCGGCCACGGCCAGGGCAACCCAGCGGTCCAGCTGTGGGTCGCCATAGGCGTGCCACCACTGCTGGTCGGGCCAGTGGGCGTCGGTCGCGGCTTCGCGTATGGCCGCGTCGGTGGTCAGGGTGTTGGCTTGCAGCGTCTTGCTTTGCGGGGCAATGCCCCAGGTTCCGATACAGCCGCTCAAGGTGAGGGCAAGGGCACAGGCACTGAACGCATTGAGCGTTCTGATGATGCGACGCGGCACAGCTGCGATTTCCCGAGGAAGAGGTAAAGGGGCCGGGCAATTCTAGGGGGCGGCAGCACTGGCGATAAGCGTGGATTCCTGCGAATCTTTGTTACCAAAACAGCGATAATCCGCCTTTGGTCGAAGGCAACTTTTCATCTCTTTTACGTTACTTCGTGACACAATTTTGTCCTCTACATCGAGAGTGACCCATGGACACCCTGCAAAACATGCGTGCTTTCAGTTGCGTAGCCCAACTCGGCAGCTTTACCGCTGCCGCCGGGCAACTGGATACGACCACCGCGAACGTGTCGCGGGCAGTCTCCAACCTGGAAGCCCATCTGCAAACAAGGCTGCTCAATCGCACCACCCGCCGCATTGCGCTGACCGAAGCCGGCAAGCGCTACCTGATGCGTTGCGAACAGATTCTTACCTATGTCGAAGAAGCCGAGGCCGAGGCCAGCGACGCCCATGCCCGCCCGGCCGGGCAGTTGAAGGTGCACTCGATGACCGGGGTCGGTCAGCACTTCGTGGTCGACGCCATCGCCCGCTACCGCGAATCGCACCCGGACGTGACCTTCGACCTGACCATGGCCAACCGCGTGCCCGACCTGCTCGACGAGGGCTATGACGTGTCCATCGTGCTGGCCACCGAACTGCCCGACTCGGGGTTCGTGTCCCAGCGCCTGGGCATCACCTACAGCATCGTCTGCGCCTCGCCCGCCTACATCGCCCGCCACGGCGTTGCACACAAGCCTGCCGACCTGCTCAAGCACGCCTGCCTGCGCATGGTCAGCCCGGTGATCCCGTTGGAGAAATGGCTGTTCGACGGGCCGGAAGGCCAGGAGATGGTCAACATCACCAGCTCGCCGTTCATGGTCAATACTGCCGATGCCATGAAGACCGCCATCCGCAGCGGCATGGGCGTGGGCGTGCTGCCGATCTATTCGGCCATCGACGGCCTGCGCGATGGCAGCCTGGTACGGGTGCTGCCCGAGTACCGGCTGCAGGAGCTGAACCTGTACGCCATCTACCCGTCGCGGCAGTACCTGGATGCCAAGATCAAGACCTGGGTCGAGTACCTGCGCAACTCGCTGCCGGAGATTCTGGCAGCCCATGAGGCGGACCTGAAAACCCATCAGGTGATGATCGCCAACTAAAAAGCTGCTGCATTGCGGGGGCGGACAATGGTAGGTTGCTAACCATTGTCAGGCCATTCGCGGGCACGCCCGCTCCCACAGGTAATGCACAGGCCTTCAATCTGTGCGGTACCTGTGGGAGCGGGCGTGCCCGCGAAGAAGCCCCCACCGTCCCACGCCTTGCAGAGAAGTTGCCCGATGAAAAAGACCGTCCTGGCCTTCAGCCGTATCACCCCGGCCATGGCCGAACGCCTGCAGCAAGACTTCAACGTGATCGTGCCGAACCCCAAGCTCGGCGACATCAATGCCCAGTTCAACGAAGCCCTGCCCGAGGCCCATGGCCTGATCGGTGTTGGCCGCAAGCTCGGCCGGGCGCAACTCGAAGGGGCGGCCAGGCTGGAGGTGGTATCCAGCGTGTCGGTCGGCTACGACAACTACGACCTGGACTACTTCAACGAACGCGGCATCGCCCTGACCAACACCCCCGACGTGCTGACCGAAAGCACCGCCGACCTGGGCTTCTCGCTGATCATGGGCTGCGCCCGCCGCACCGCCGAGCTGGATGCCTGGACCAAGGCCGGCAACTGGCAAGCTACCGTGGGCCCGGCCCACTTCGGCAGCGATGTGCACGGCAAGACCCTGGGCATCGTCGGCATGGGCAACATCGGTGCCGCCATTGCCCGTCGCGGCCGGTTCGGTTTCAACATGCCGGTCATCTATTCCGGCAACAGCCGCAAGAGCGCGCTGGAGCAAGAGCTGGGCGCGCAGTTCCGCAGCCTGGAGCAACTGCTGGCCGAAGCCGACTTTGTCTGCATCGTGGTGCCGTTGTCCGATGCCACCCGCAAGCTGATCGGTGCGCGTGAGTTGCAACTGATGAAGCCGAGCGCGTTCCTGATCAACATCGCCCGCGGGCCGGTGGTGGACGAGGCTGCGCTGATCGAGGCACTGCAGAACGGCACCATTCGCGGTGCGGGCCTGGACGTGTACGAGAAAGAGCCGCTGAGCGATTCGCCGCTGTTCAAGCTGCCCAATGCCCTGACCTTGCCGCACGTTGGCTCGGCCACTGCCGAAACCCGCGAGGCCATGGCCAACCGGGCAATCGACAACCTGCGCGCGGCGCTGCTGGGTGAGCGGCCGCGGGATCTGGTAAATCCGCAGGTGTGGAAAGGCTGATAGCCCCCTGCTCCCTGCCCTGGCCCTTTCGCGGGCTCGCCCGCTCCCACAGGTACACCACCGCCCTAAATGCCTGTGCAGTACTTGTGGGAGCGGGCGAGCCCGCGAAAGGGCCGGCACAGGCAACCCATCACCTATTTGGCCACCACAACACCCTCAGCCACCCTGGCCTTGGGCTTGCGAAACACCAGCACATTCCCCGCCATCACCGCCACCAACCCCAACAAGGCCGGTGCTGTCCACTGATACCCCTCGGCCACCGCCGACACATTCAGCGCCACCAAGGGGAACAGCACCGTGCAGTACGCTGCCCGCTCCGGCCCCATGCGCCCGACCAGGGTCAGGTAGGCGGTAAAGGCAATCACCGAGCCCGGCACCACCAGGTACAGCAACGAGCCGATGTACCGCACGTTCCACTCCATGCTGAATGGCACGCCGCTGGCCACGCAGAACACCGCCAGCATCACCGCCCCGTAGACCATGCCCCAGGCATTGGTGGTCATGGGTTTGAGCCCGGCCTTCTGCTGCATGCTCGACAGCATGTTGCCGGCCGAGAAGCAAAGCGTGCCGAGCAGGGCCAGGCCAAGGCCGTACAGGGTTTCGCGGCTGGCCGCGTGGTGGGACAGCTCGGGCCAGAACAGCAGCCCCAGGCCAAGTAGCCCCAAGGCGCCGCCGCCGAGCACGTTGCTGGCGATCTTCTGGCCGAAGAAGATCCGCGCGTTGAGTGCATTCCACAGGGTGGCGGTGGAGAACACCACGGCGATCAGGCCGCTGGCAATACACTGGCTGGCGCTGAGGAAGCAGATGAAGTTGACGCAGAACAGGCACAGGCCCTGGGCCAGACAGATCTGGTGGCCACGCCGGTTCATCGGTTGCAGGCGGCGGGTGAGCAGCAGGAAGGCGAACAGGATCAGCCCGGCCAGGGCGAAGCGGTATACGATCGAGACCGGAATGGCGACCACGCCCAGCTGGAGTTTCAGGGCGATCCAGGTGGTGCCCCAGATCAGGACGGTTAGCAAGTAGAGTGACAGGTTCATCGGTGGTACTCCTCAGGCGATCGACCATGCATCCCGGGGCCGCGATGCGGCCCATCGCCGGCAAGCCAGCTCCCACAAGTACAGCGCCAAGCTCGAGGCTGGCGCGGTCCCTGTAGGAGCTGGCTTGCCTGCGATCGAGGGCGCAGCCCTCGCCGAGGCCTCCAGTTTCATCCGGGGGCCCCTCCCCGGCTTGCACAAACTTGCGCATTTGTCCTGCGGGTAGCTGTAAGCCTGCCCAAGGCGCAGTAGGATGGCTGGCAAGAGGAACCGCCCATGACGCCACTCACCCAACTGCAAGTGTTCAACGCCATGCACGCCTCGCCCCACGCCCGGCTGGAGCTGAGCGCGCACCTGGGCGACGGGCTGGCGGCGGCGTTGTGGAGCAACCGCGACGATGCCCGCGACTACCAGGCACCGAGCCATCACACCCTGTCGTGCTACATCGCCGACGGCACCGGCACCTTTCGCCGCCAGCGCCCCGGCGACAAAGGGGCGCCCGACAAGCTGTGCGTGATGCCGGCCGGGCAGGAATCGAACTGGGTGGTCAATGGCGCAATCCGCCTGGCGCACCTGTATGTCAGCGAGGCGCAATTCGCCCTGGGCTGCGTGCGCCTGCTCGACCGTGAACCGCGTGAGCTGCAACTGCAGGAGGCGACCTTTCTCGATGACCCGCAGCAGGCCAAGCGCTTTCGCCAACTGATAACCCTGGACTGGGATGAACCTGGCGAGCGCTTGCTGGCCAGCAGCCTGGCGCACGAGATCGTCGACCATGCGCTGCTCAACCAGGTCGGGCTGCGCCAGGGCCTGCGGCTGAAAGGCGGGCTGGCACCGAGCCTGCGCCGGCAAATGGTCGACTACATCGAAGCGCACCTCGACCAGCCCATCACCCTGGGTGAACTGGCCTTGCGCTGCAACCTGTCCGAATACCACTTTGCGCGCATGTTCCGCGCCAGTTTCGGGCTGCCGCCGCACCAGTACCTGCTGGCCCGGCGGCTGCATCGGGCCTGCCAACTATTGCGGCTGGGGTTGATGCCTTTGGGGGAGATTGCCCTGTTGTGCGGGTTTGCCAGTGCCAGCCATTTCAGCAACCGGTTCCGCCAGGCGGTCGGTGCAACGCCCGGAGAATACCGTAGTGCTTTCTGTTCATGATATTGGGGCCGCTTTGCGGCCCTTCGCGGGCATGCCCGCTCCCACAGTGACCGAGGCGCTGCCCATACTTGTGGGAGCGGGCATGCCCGCGAAGGGCTGCAAAGCAGCCCCAAATGCCTAGAACTCGAAGGTACTGGACAAGCTCACCTGCCGCGCATCGCCAATGGCCACAAAGTACTGGTTCACCGCCGAGCTGTAGTAAACCTTGTCGAACAGGTTCTTCACGTTCAGTTGCAACAGCACCTTGTGCTCGTCGAGCCTGGTCTCGTAGCTGGCAAAGGCATCGGCCACGGTATAGGACGGCAGGTCGAAGGTGTTGGTCGGGTTGCCAGCGCGCTCGCCCACGTACCGTGCCCCCGCGCCAACGCGCAGGCGATCGCCGCCGAACAGGCTGCCATAGTCATACACCGCCGACAGCGAACCACTGTGGCGGGCCACGTTCTGCAGGCGGTTGCCCTTGAGGTCCGGGTCCTTGGTCACTTGCGCATCGGTGAAGGCGTAGCTGCCGATCAGGCTCCATCGCTCGCTCAACTGACCAGTCAGGTCCAGCTCGACACCCCGTGAGCTGACCTCTCCAGCATTGCTGTACACCGTTTCGCGCGTACTGGTATCAAAGTTGGAAACCAGCACGTTGCGCTTGGTGATGTCGAACAACGCCAGGGTTCCGGTAAGGCGGCCTGGCATGTCGAGCTTGGCGCCCAGCTCCCACGATTTGCCCTCCTCCGGCGCCACCGACGAGTCAAGCACCACATTGCCGACCAGCGGCGCGATGGTGGAGTTGGGCTTGAACGACTCGCTATAGCTGCCATAAAACGACAGCTGCTCGTCCACCTTGTAGACGATACCTGCATGCGGCACCCACGCCTGGCCATTGATGTCGGTGTTGGCCTTGAACGGGCGGCCGCGGCCGGCGTATTGGTCGAACTGCTGGAAGCGCGCACCGGCCACCAGGATCCAGTGATCATCCAGGTGCAGCGCGTCCTGCACGAACAACGCGTCGGTGCGTAGCTTGTCGGTCTGGTCGCTGTCACTGGCTTTGACGGTGGTGCCCTCCACTTCCTGCCCGTAGATCGGGTTCATGTAGCTGAAGGTAGATTGGGCGCTCTGCCGGATCAGGTCCCCACGAAAGACCTTGCGGTCTTCATGATCGACACCGAACAGCAGGTCGTTCTGCATCCCGGCCAGTTCCACATTGCCGGCCAGGCTCAGGGTGGCGAACTGGTCACGGCTCATGGCGTTGTGGGTGCCGTCGATGCTGCGCGACAGCGTGCCGCTTTTTTCATTCACGCCGGTCACCCGCACCTGGCTGGCATCATAGGTTTCGCGGTTGAAGCTGTAGCCGAAGTGCAGCTTCCAGTCATCGGCCAGTTGGTGGTCGACTTCCAGTCGGTACAGGTCGGAACGCCCCTCCATGTCGTTGAAGGGCTCGTCCAGGCGCCGCGTGGCTGGGATATCCAGCGGGTGGCCGTTGTTGCCGAACGCCGTGCCACGGTCGAAGGGGTAGAGAAATTCGCGATGCTCGTAGGCCAGTACCACCTGGGTGTCTTCGCCCAGCCAGGCCAGCGACGGCGCTACCAGCGATTCGCGGTGCACGCCGTAGTTGCGCCAGTAGTCCTCATCTTCGTGGTCGACGATCAGCCGATAGGCGAAGTTGCTGTCGCCCAGCGCGCCGGTGCTGTCGAACCCGCCACCGCTGCCGTTCTTACCGCTGCCGTAGGTCGACCCGCGCACGGTCAGGGCGTTGTACTGCTCGAGTTGCGGGCGCTTGCTGACCACGTTGATGACCCCGCCCGGGTCCTGGATACCGTACAGCAGCGAGGCCGGGCCCTTGAGCACTTCGACCCGCTCGGTGCTGGCGTTGAGGCTGCGGCCCTGCACGATGGGCATGCCATCGCGCATGATCGAGCCGTCGCGGTTGTCGCCGAAGCCGCGCTTCATCACCGTGTCGGAGGTGCCACCGAAATTGTTGCCCTGGGTGATGCCGCTGACATTGGCCAGGGCGTCATCGAGGTTGCGCGGGGCCTGGTCACGGATGACCTGGGCCGGCACCACGTTGATGGCTTGGGGGATGTCCTGGCTAGGGCCCTGCCCGCGCATGATCGAGGCGGTAGCCGGGGGCTGGTAGCTGTAGTCGTCCAGTTGCGAGGTCACGGTGATGGCCTGCAGGTTGAGGGCGCCGGAGGTGTCCACTGCTTCGAGGGTGAGCGTGCGTGCATCGACGCGGCGCCAGGCCAGCCCGGTAGAGCCCAGCAGCTGTTGCAGGGCCTGTTCGGCGCTGAACCTGCCGTTCAGCGCCGGCGCCTGCACGCCAGGCAGTTCCAGGGTGTAGACCACGCTCTGGCCGGTGGTGCGGCTGAAGGCGCCAAGTGCCTGGGCAAGGGGTTGCGCTGGCTGGGCGAAGGTGTACGCCTGCTGTTGCTCGGCGGCGCAGGCCAGGGGGGCGACAGCGAATACCGGGAGCACGGAAAGGCCGAGCCAGAGAGAGACGCAACGCGGGGTGAACTTCATGGACGCTGACCTGTGAGAGGGATATGACTGCGAATGAATCGCACTTCCACTCATTACACGGATGCCACGTCCTGTTACCTCACCCGTTGCCTGAAAAATTTTTTGCCTGTGCTGGCCTCTTCGCGGGCTTGCCCGCTCCTACAGGGACTGCACAAGTTTCGAATCCGGTGCAGTACCTGTGGGAGCGGGCAAGCCCGCGAAGAGGCCGGCACAGGCAGCTACCGGATGACAGTCAACCGCCCCAGCACTGTCTGCCGCGAAAAGCCCATCACCTTGCCCAGCGAATCCAGCGCCAGCAACGGCTCGGCCACGGGGAAACTGCCACTGACCTTGCGTTGCCCCAACTCATCATCGAGCAGCAGGATGCGCCCCGGGTAATAACGCCCCAGGTCCTCGACCACCTGCGCCAGCGGCACCTGGTAGTAATTCAGCCAGCCCTGGCGCCAGGCCAGGCGGTTGTCGCTGTCCACCGTCAGGGTGTCGCCGACTCGGCCGGCAGCGTAAGCCGCCTGCTGGTTGGCCGTCAGTTCACGCGCTGCGGCGCCCGATGCCGGGCTCACCGCCACGCGCCCGCTGCGTACCGTGACCTGGGCGCCCTCGCCCTGCTCGCGCACTTCGAACTGAGTGCCAAGCACGCGCACCTCGCCGCCGGCAGCTTCCACCACGAACGGCGCGCCGGTATGCGTGACCTGGAAGAACGCCGCGCCATGCAACAACCGCACGCGGCGCTCGCCCTGCACAAAATCGACTGCAATCGCGCTCCCCGCATCCAGCGTCACCTGCGACTGGTCGGCCAAGGTCACCTGGCTAACTTGACCAGCACTGCTGTAGTCGGCCTGCAGGTCCTGAAGCCACAGGCCCGGGTGCCAACCACCGGCAACGCCCACGGCCAGCACCAGGCACGCAGCCACCGCCAGCGCCGCGACCCGCTGCCGCCAGGGGTGCCTGGCCGGTGGCCTGGCCATCGCATCCAGGTAACGTTGCAGGCTTGCCTGTTCTTCAGCGGCCAGGCGCGCCGCCGGGGCGGCGCTGTTCTGCCACAGCGCCTGGGCCTGGGCGTAGGCCTCACGGTGCCCAGGGTCGGCCAGCAGCCAGCGCTTGAACGCCGCGCCCTCGGCCTGCGCAGGTTGCTCGTTGATGCGGCTGAGCCATTGCAGTGCAGCCCGGGACTGCGCCTCGGTGATCGGCGGTAAACGGCTCATCGACGGGCACTCCCTGGCCGGCGCGGGGTGGACGCGGGCTCGGCAACACTCGCCTTGCACGCTTCGAGGGCGCGCATCATATGCTTTTCCACAGCACTCTGGGACAGTTGCATGGCCTTGGCGATCTCGCCGTACTTGCAGCCGTGGATACGGTTGAGCAGGAAGATCTGCCGGGTGCGCTCGGGCAAGGCGCGCAAGGCAGCGTCGATGCGCTGCAAGTCGTGATCGATCTCCACAGCCTGTTCCGGGGCCTGGGCCATGGCCGCCTCATCCAGCGGCAGCACAGCTTCGGCCACGCGCTCGCGGCAGCCTTCGCTGCGCAGGTGGTCGATGGCCAGGTTGCCGGCGCAACGCAGCAGATAGGTGTCCAGCGCCTCGACCTTGACCTCGGGGCGACGCCAGAAGCGCAGGAACAGTTCCTGGACCAGGTCCGATGCCGTGGCCCGGCAGCCGACCCGGCGGCTCACCAGGGCCTCCATGCGGGCCCGCTGGGCCTGGAACACCTGGACGAAGCGCGCACGCCCGCCGCCGCTTTCGGCACCCGCCTCGATCATGTCGCCCGGCTCGCTCACCTGATCACTCGGCGAACACGGCCAGCAACGGGCCCAGCACCACGCTGGCGGCGGCCAGGCCCAGCAACAGGCGGGGCTGGTATGGCAGGCCGAACACCCACAGGGTCACCCCGGCCATCATCACTGCAGTCCACTCCACCAGGCCATGGGCCCAGCCCCGCAGGTGCACGCTGAGCACCAGTGACAGCACCAGCAACAGCCAGCCGGCACTTCGCAACAGGCCCAATTGCCCGGGGCGCGGCTTGCGCCCGAGCAGGTCGACGAAGTGCTTCTCCATGGCCAGGCACAGGGCAGCGAAGCCGGCGTAAGCGATCAGTGCATTACCCAGCATCAGCTCGCCTCCGCCGTTTCAGCGCTCGGCTTCTTTGCTGCACGCAGGGCCCGCTTGGCCACAGGTTTCGGGCTGTGCAACATCTTGCCGGCCAGCCAGGCCAGGAACAGGCCGGAGCCCAGCGCTGTCAGGTCGAAGCCGGCCATCGCCCAGTCACCTGCCGGCAGCGAATGGTTCAGGCCCTGGCCGGTGGTCAGGCCGTTGAGCAGCGGCAGCAAGGCGAAGGCCAGCGCGCCCAGTGCCAGTTGCTCGCCCCATGCCCGCCGCCCACTGCGCAGCACGGCGTGCACCAGCGATAGGCCCCAGGCGGTGAAGAAGGCGTTGACCTCCCAATCGGCCCGGCCTTCGACACCCATCGGGATCAGGCGGTTGGCCCAGAAGAAGCCCGCCACGGCCAGCAACAGGCCGCTCATGCTGGCGATATTGAGCACCTCGACCAGGCGCAGTTCGCCCGGCAGGCGTTCGCTCCTGGCATGCTTGAGCTGACGCTTGCCCAGCCACATCACCAGCCCGGTGCCGATTACCGCGGTACCGGCCACGCCAAAGAAGAAGTACAGCCAGCGCAGCCAGGGCCCGGCGAAATTGCCCATGTGCAGACCGGCAAAGCTGAAGGCGGTCATCATCGCCCCGCTCTCCGGCTTGCCCTGGCTCAACAGCGCACCGCTGGCGCCATCGAAGGTCCAGTTGGCGCTACGCCGATAGGCCACATGGTCGGCCGCGGACTGGGTGAAGGTAACGCGGGCATTGCTGTCGCCGGCATTTTCCACCTGGATACGGCCGATACGCGCGCCTGGTTGCAGGTCCTGCACCTTGGCGTACAGGCTCGGCAACGGTACCAGCGGCGCGGCCACATGGGCCGCCTTGGGCGCATCGTTACGGCCGAACAGGTCGTTGAAGTACTTGCCGGTGTCATTGCCGTAGCTGGCCATGATGCCTGCCGGCATCACCATGTACATGAACAGCACCAGGCTGCTGTAGCTGATCATCAGGTGGAACGGCAGCACCAGCACGCCAATGGCGTTGTGCCCGTCCAGCCAGGAGCGCTGGCCCTTGCCAGGTCGGAAGGTGAAGAACTCCTTGAAGATCTTCTTGTGGGTGATGATGCCGGTGACCAGCCCCAACAGCATGATGAAGGCGCAGAACGTCGACAGCCAGCGGCCGAAGGGGTATGGCATCTGCAGCTGGAAGTGAAAGCGGTAGAAGAACTCGCCACCGCGACTGTCGCGTGCCTCCACCGGCTGGCCGGTCTGGGTATCGAGGGTCCTGGTGACGAAGCCGCGTGGCCCGCCATTGGGGTCGCGATAACCCACGCTCAAGGCAGCCTCGCGTGCGTTGGGCATGCGGATCAGCCAGGTGCCCGAATGCCCGGCGTTGTCCTGCAGGTACTGCTGGGCTATCTCCAGGCTATGGGTCGGGTCCAGATCATGGCTGCGCACTTCTGGCTGCGACCAGTGGGTGATTTCTTCCTTGAAATACGACAGCGTGCCGGTGAGGAAGATGGCAAACAACAGCCAGCCGAAGATCAGGCCGGTCCAGGTGTGCAGCCAGGCCATGGCTTGGCGGAAGCCTTCTTTCATGGGGTTTTCATCCAGTAGGCCAACCCGCTGATCACACCCAGCAGCATGCTTGGCGCCAGCACGCCCAGCCAGGCGCGCAAAGCGCTGCGGCAGGCGAAGCACCAGATGAACGCCAGCAGGTAGAAGACGAATGACAGCAGCAGGCCTGTGAGCGTGGCATCAACCTGTGGCAGCGGCGCTAGCAGGGTAATGCAGACGCTGGCCACGGACGCCAGCAGGTAGCCGCCCAGCAGCGCGGCCAGGCTGCGTGAAGTTACGGCCAGGCGATAGTTGAGCGAGAGACCGGCAGTTTTGCGCGTCATGGCGAAGGCCCGGGCGTTTTCGGGCCTGCAATAATAATGATTTCAATTCTCATAAGCAAAGGCCGAGCGATGAGCCGCCTGCTGCCTTGAATGCAACAAGAAATTTATTTTCAAAAAGGGCTTGAATTCGTTTCGCCGTTGCCTGACCTTAGAGTCAAGAGGCGCAGAAATTCCAAGGGTCTCAAAGGGCTAGGCGCGTCTCCATGCGAGCAAGCTGAATAAGGATTGAATCATGCAAATCCAGGTCAACAGCAGCAACCATTTCGAAGGCAACGCCCGGCTCGACCAGTGGGTCCGCAGCACACTGCAGAACTCGCTGGAACGTTACGAAGACGACCTCACCCGCATCGAGGTTCACCTGCGCGACGAGAACGGCGCCAAGCCCGGACCGCATGACAAACGCTGCCAGATGGAGGCTCGCCCCAAAGGTCACCAACCGATTTCCGTGACCCACACCGCCACTTCGCTGGACCAGGCGGTCGATGGTGCCGCCACCAAGCTCAACCACGCGCTGGAACACTTCTACGGCAAGCTGCGCAGCAAGCGCGGAGCCCTGGAACTGAATGACCCGGACGCCTGATCGGCAATGCAAACGCCCGGCCTGATGCCGGGCGTTTTCGTTTGTATCGATCGATGGCGCTGAACCAACAGGTAATTTACCCGGTCAACTTCTGCACTCATTCACCGCAGAAGCATGACCATGAACAACCCATTCGAACGAATCAGTGCTGCATTCGCCCCCGAATACCGGGTCAACCTGAGCATTGCAAACCTCGACGGCAGCATCATGCTGACCCTGTCCGACGACGCTGGCGTGGTCGCCAAGCGCCTCATCACCCAGGCCCAGCGCAATGACCCGGTACGCCTGCAGCGGGTGATCGACAGCATCCGCCTGGGCCTGGCCATCGAACACAGCCAGAACCCTCTGCAGGTGCTGGCCGCGCTGACCCGTGACGCCCGCCACGAGCCGCGCCACTTCATCGCCAACTGAGGGCTACTTGCCCTCCTCCACTTCCTTGCCGTTGGCATCCAGCACCTTGGTCGAGGGGTAGCGGTACGAGGCGTAGCGCACCACCAGGATCGCGAACGCCAGCAACAGGATGCCACCGCACACGTACAACAGCCCTACGTCCGGCGCCTTGTGGTGCGAGACGTCGCCGATCAGCAGGCGGGTCAGCGCGGTGATGGCCACGTACAGCAGGAAGCGGATCGGCATGTGGTTGGTCTTGAAGTAGATACCGACCATCGCCCCCAGCTCCAGGTAGATGAACAGCAGCAGGATGTCATCGACACTGACCCCGCCCTTGCCGAGCATGTCCAGGAACGTCATCACTGCCGCATAGGCGGTGATCGCGCCAATACCGAACAGCGCCAGGTAATGGAATGCCTCGACGCACAGGTTGCCCAGCGAGTCGGCCGAGCCGTGCAGGCCCTTGCGCAGCTTTTCTGCCCATTTGATGTTCACGATGTTCCATTCCCCGATACGTCTTGAAGGATGATGCGTCACCGGCGTGACGCTTGTGCCATGCAGTTAAAAGGCCAGGCCCCTGCCTTGGAAGGCGACCGATTGCCGCAAGGCACCTTCAGGCGTGGCAAGTTGCCAGAAACACGACCATGCGCTGGGGAAAAATCAGATTTAACCCCTTCCTTGTAGGGCATTTCCCAAAGATACTCCCTGCCATTGTGGTGTTCGGGGATGAGCACTAGTCTCGGATCGTCGCTGCCAAACAGCGACCGGCTTTGACAGGCCGCCCTGAACTAACCACATGGCTTTGCCTTTATGGCAGCTGTCATGGGGCACCTCGTGTGCGCCGGCTTTTGGTTCTGTTCACCGGTCTGTCAACCCATGCACAGCTGCCGCCTTCCTGTTTGACAGCAGGAGGCGGTGGCCCCAACTTTGAACAGGCCTTAATCATGCTGAAAGTAGTCCCCGACCCACCCCACACACCCCATTCCCTTGAAGACACCCTGATCCAGGCTACGGACTATGCGCTGTGCGCTGCGACCGTTGTGCATCAGGCCATGCTGCTGCAGCCCAAGTCGCCGGCGTCGGTTTTGATGATGACGTCGATGCATGAACTGGAGACGCTGCGGGCTTTGCTGGAGTCGGCATTGATTCAGGTGCAGATGCCCACTGGGCCCAGGACTTTGCACTAGGGCCTAAGCAATGTGTTGCCTGTTCTGGCCTCTTCGCGGGCACGCCCGCTCCCACAGGATCTTCACAGTACTCAAGACTTGTACAGTACCTGTGGGAGCGGGCGTGCCCGCGAAAGGGCCAGAGCAAGCAGTCGAGAACTTTCAGGGGATTCAACAATGACCACAGAAGACACCCAGTTCACCGTCGGCAAAACCACCTTCTACCAGGGCGAAAACGGCACCCACCCACTGTTCCGCATCGAGCCCGGCATCCCCTGCCGCGATGCCCGCGAGCAGTCCTCAGAATTGATGGGCTATGTACGCGAACTGACCATCACCGGCCTGATGGACGAGAAACCGATGATGATCTGGGCTGCGCACTACTTGAGCGCGATGGCCAAGGCGCTGATGGATGATGCTGAGTTGGGCATGAAGCAGTAAGCCCTCTGCACCACGCTACAATTTCTGCTTGCGAAGCAATCAACATTGCCATTACTGTATATAGATACAGTAAATCGAAACGCAACCAGCAAAAGGCATAGAGGTGATGAATGGCCGTCGAAGTGGTGTACCGCAGCAGCCGCGACCCGGAGCGCTTGTTCATGGATAAGGCCGAAGCAGACCGTCACGACAAGATGCTCGAACTGGCCGAGCGCCTGGCCGAAGTACTGCACAAGGCAGTGCCCTCGCTGAGCGAGAAACAGGTCGAGGAAGCCGGTATCTACATGGCCAAGAACCGCGATGTGTTCGCCCGGGCGTTCAAGAGCCAGCCGGATGCGCTGGCCGAGTTGCTCGAAGCGCCAGCGGCCGAGTAATTGCCTGCACTGGCCGCTTCTGCAAGGATTGCGCATGGCTCGAGGTTCAGCGCGGTCAAGGTGGATGGCACGGGCTGCGCCCGTGTTCGCGGGCACGCCCGCTCCCACACGGACCGCGCAGGTTTTCAGGGTTTTGGGTATTCCTGTGGGAGCGGGCGTGCCCGCGAAGAGGCCAGCAAAGCCGGTATCGCCCCTCAGCCGTAGAGCAACCGCTCTGCCAACATCTGCGCCACCCGCGCCGGCGAGCGCTTCTCTGCCTGTGCATGGCCAAACACTTCGGTCAGCCTTGCAGGTATCAGCGCCAGGTGCGCAGTGATGGTGCCCAGGTCTTCGCCACGATGGGTAAGTGCAACGTAGATCAACCCACCGGCATTGATCACGTAATCGGGCGCATACAGTATCCCGCGCGACTCCAGCTGGTCGGCTACCTGCAAGGTGGTCAGCTGGTTGTTCGCCGCCCCCGCCACTGCCGCGCAACGCAACTGCATCACGCTCTGCCCGTTCAACACAGGGCCCACGCCGCAAGGGGCAAAGATGTCGCAAGGGGTGCTGATCAATGCATCATTGGTCACCGGCTTGGCATCGAACTGATCCATCGCCAGCCGCACGCGTCCCGGGTCCAGGTCGCTGACCAACAGTTCTGCGCCCACCGCATGCAATTGCTCCGCTAGTGCATAACCGACATTGCCCAGCCCTTGCACCGCCACCCGTAAGCCTTTCAAATCGTCGCTACCCAGCCGAAACGAGGTAGTGGCCCGGATGCCAGCGAACACCCCCATCGCCGCATGCGGTGAGGGGTCACCCGAGGCCGTGGTACTGGTCACATGGGGTGTGCTCTGGGCAATGCAGTCCATGTCCAGGGTCGAGGTGCCGCTGTCCACGGCGATGATGAAGCGCCCTTGCAAGGTGTCGATGAAGCGGCCAAAGGCCTCGAACAGCGCGGCGCGGTTTTCCACATGCGGGTTGCGCATGATCACCGCCTTGCCGCCCCCCAGTGGCAGGCCGGCCAGCGCCGCCTTGTAGCTCATGCCCTGGGCCAGGCGAATGGCGTCGGTCATGGCGCTTTCATCATCGGCATAAGGCAGGTAGCGGCAACCGCCCATGGCCGGGCCCAACTGCTCGCTGTGAATAGCCACCACGGCCTTCAGGCCGGTGGGCGGGTGGGTGAACAAGTGCAGCGACTGGGTACGGGTGCTTTGCATCAGCGCGAACATCGACAGGCTCCCCTACGAGGTGCTCCTTCCAGTATAGGCATGGCCCTTGGGCTGGCGCCGCCGCCGGACCACTGGACGAAACCGCGCGCCGCGGCTAATACTCAAGCGTGTGTGGAGAAGCCCCATGAAGCCACGTCAAGCCTGCCTGGCCTGCCTGGAACGCGAGCCCGTCGCCCTGCTGGAAGCCGCATTATGGATTGCCGCCGAGCACGACCGCAGCGTCGAGCCCGCGGCCAGCCTTGCCAAGCTGCATGACCTGCAGCGTGAGATCAGCGCCAACCTGCCGATGCTGCCGCTGTGCGAACTGGCCCAGCCACTGCTGCGCCAACTCAATGCCCTGGGCTTCCAGCAGGATGAATACCACCCGCTGCGCCCGCAAGCCGCGATGATGGACAAGGTGCTGCAGCGCCGCCGTGGCCAACCGCTGACCCTGGCCATCCTCGCCCTGGAACTGGCCCGGCGCCTGTCCATCCCCCTTGAGGGCGTAGGCTTCCCTGGCCATTTCCTGCTGCGCGTGCCAGGTGCCGATCACCTGCTCGACCCCTGTGGTGGCCGGCGCCTGTACCCCAATGATTGCCGTGAGCTGCTGGCTCGCCAGTTTGGCCCGCATGTAGCGCTGACCGCCGAGCACATGCGCAGTGCCAGCCCGCTGCAGATGCTGCAACGCCTGTCACGCAACCTGCGCCAGTTGCACATCAGCAACGACGACCACCTGGCGGCGCTCATCGATGCCGAGCGGGTCATGCAACTGGGCCCGGTGCAGGTCAGCGACTATGTGACGCGCGCCTCGCTCTACCAGCACCTGGATTGCCCACAGGCCGAGCGCTTCGACCTGGAGCATGCGTTACTGCTGACGGAGGACCCGGTCCAGCGCCTGAAACTGTCCGAGCGTATCGGCAAGCTTCCGGCGGCGAACCGTTCCATTCACTGAGCCGGGCTGTCCGGCTGCTGTGCTGGGTGGGCCTGGGCAAACGCCGGGTGCTCCGCCGCCAGGGCGGCAACCCGCAGGATGCGCGGGAAGCTGTCGAGGTCGATGTTGAAGCGTTCGGCCGCGTACAACTGCGGGATCAGGTAGACATCCGCCAGGCCCGGCTCATCACCGAAGCAGAAGCCGTGATCGCCTATCAGCTGCTCCACTGCCGCCAGCCCCTGGCTGATCCAGTGGCCGATCCACTGGTTGACCTGGCTCTCGTCCTGGCCAGCCTGGCGCAGCCGGTTGAGCACGCTGACGTTGTGCAGCGGGTGGATGTCGCAGCCGATGATCGCCGCCACGCCCCGTACCTTGGCGCGCGCCTCGGCCGCAGCAGGCAGCAGGGCGGGCTGTGGATAAACCTCTTCCAGATACTCGATGATCGCCGGCGACTGCACCAGCAGCTCGCCGCCATCGGTGCGCAAGGCCGGCACGCGGCCCTGCGGGTTGACCGCGACATAGTCCGCACCGCGCTGCTCACCCTGCAACAGGTTGACCGGCAGGGACTGGTAGGCCAGCCCCTTCAGTGCCAGGGCAATGCGCACCCGGTAGGACGAGGTGGAACGGTAATAGGTGTACAGCTCCATGCCCGTGCCTCCTCAGTTGGCCGCGATGACCGTGCCGCGGCATTCGCCGAAACCAATGCTGGCCACGCCATCACGCACGCAGCGGGCACGCAGGATGATCTCGTCGCCGTCTTCGAGGAACTTGCGCACCTCGCCACTGGCCAGTTCCACCGGGTGCTTGCCGCCTTCGGTGATCTCCAGCAGGCTGCCGAACGAACCTGGCGTGGCGCCCGACAGCGTGCCCGAACCGAACAGGTCGCCCGGTTGCAGCTGGCAGCCGTTGACGCTGTGGTGCGCGACCAGCTGCGCCACGGTCCAGTACATGCTGCGGGTGTTGCTCAGGGTCAGGCGGTACGGGGCAAGGCCCTGCTCGCGCATGCGCTCGGTGAGCAGCAGCACCTCGAGTTCGATATCAAATGCACCGGCGGCCTGGTCGCGCTTGTCCAGCAGGTACGACAGTGGCTGCGGGTCGCCTTCCGGGCGTGCCGGCTGGGCACAACGGAACGGCTCCAGCGCTTCGGCGGTAACCACCCAGGGCGAGATGGTGGTGATGAAACTCTTGGACAGGAACGGCCCCAGCGGCTGGTATTCCCAGGCCTGGATATCGCGCGCCGACCAGTCGTTGAGCAGGCACAAGCCGGCCACGTGCTCGGCGGCATCGCCTACCGGGATCGCCTGGCCCATGTCGTTGCCCTGGCCGATCCAGATACCCAGCTCCAGCTCGTAGTCCAGGCGCGCGCAGGGGCCGAAGCTTGGCTCGGTGTGCCCGGCCGGCAGGGTCTGGCCCTTGGGCCGGCGCACATCAGTGCCGGACGGGCGGATGGTCGAGGCGCGGCCGTGGTAACCGATCGGCACGTACTTGTAGTTGGGCAGCAGCGGGTTGTCGGGGCGGAACAGCTTGCCGACGTTCTTGGCGTGCTCGATGCCCACGTAGAAGTCGGTGTAGTCGCCGATCTGCGCCGGGACATGCAGCTGGCAGGCGTTGGCCGGGTACAGGGCGGCCTGCAGTGCCGCCTGGTGTTCGCTGTGTTCGCCCAGCAGCACCAGCAGGCGCTCGCGCAGGGCGACGCGGGCATTGCGGCCGAGGGCGAAGAATGCGTTCAAGGCCCCACCACGGGTGGCCTCGACAGCGGCCTTGGCGGCACCGTCGAACAGGCCGGCGGCCAGCACCGCCTCCAGGTCGAGGATCGCGTCGCCAATTGCCACGCCACAGCGCTTGGCTTCACCCGGCCGGCTGAAGATGCCCAACGGCAGGTTCTGCAGCGGGAAGTCGCTGTGCCCGTTGGCGTGCTCGACCCAGCTACGGGCGATGGCGGTCTGGTTCATGGGTTATCTCCGGTTCGGGTTGAAGGTGCTCGGCAAGGTGGCCCAGCAACTATCGTAGTCGGCCTGCAACTGCGGGCATTCAAGGGCTTGCAGGCTCGGTCGCAGCACCTGGCTGGTCTCGAACATGAAGGCCATGGTGTTGTCGATCTTGTGCGGCGCCAGGTCGGCGGCAATAGCCTTTTCGCAGGTTTCGGCGTCGGGGCCGTGGGCGCTCATCACTCCGTGCAGCGAGGCACCGCCCGGCAGGAAGCCCTCGGCCTTGGCGTCGTAGGCACCGTTGATCAGGCCCATGAACTCGTTCATCAGGTTGCGGTGGAACCATGGTGGACGGAAGGTGTTCTCGGCCACCATCCAGCGTGGCGGGAAGATCACGAAGTCCATGTTGGCCAGGCCATGCACGCTGGTCGGCGAGGTAAGCACGGTGAAGATCGATGGATCCGGGTGGTCGAAGCTGACCGTACCGATGGTGTTGAAGCGGCGCAGGTCGTACTTGTACGGCACGTTGCTGCCGTGCCAGGCGACCACATCCAGTGGCGAGTGCTGCAGTTCGCAGGCCCAATGTTCGCCCAGGAACTTCTGCACCAGCTGCACCGGGCCATCGGCCTCTTCGTAGTGCGCCACCGGGGTGAGGAAGTCGCGCGGGTTGGCCAGGCCGTTGCTGCCGATCGGGCCCAGGTCCGGGATGCGCAGCGGCGCGCCGTGGTTTTCGGCGATGTAGCCGCGGGCCTCGCCGTCGAGCAGTTCGACGCGGAACTTCATGCCACGCGGGATTACCGCGATTTCCAGCGGCTCGACTTCCATCACCCCCAGTTCGGTGGCAATGCGCAGGCGGCCCTGTTGCGGCACCAGCAGCAGTTCACCGTCGGCGTTGAAGAACACCCGCTCCATCGACCGGTTGGCGCGGTAGATGTAGATGCTCACGCCGGCCGGTTTTTCCGCAGCGGCGTTGGCCACCATGGGCAGCCAGCCCTCGATGAAATCGGTCGGTTCGACGGGGATCGGCTGGGGGTTCCAGCGCAGGCGGTTGGGGGTGATGGCCCCCAGCGGGCCGGTCAGCGGCTGACGCGCCAGGCGTTCGAAACGCGGGTGCAAGGCAGACGGACGAATACGATACAGCCAGGTGCGGCGCAGCTCGCTGCGGGTCATGGTAAACGCCGTGCCCGAGAGCAGCTCGGCATACAGACCATAGGGCGCCTTCTGCGGCGAGTTCTGCCCGACCGGCAAGGCCCCTGGCAGCGCTTCGCTGGCAAACTCGTTGCCGAAGCCGCTGAGGTAGTGAAGGTCGGGTGACGTATCGCGATTCATCGATGCCTCCGGGCTCTGGCCGAGCCGTTGCTGGCAGCTGGCTGCTGGCCCGGGGCGGGGTGGCAGCGCGTCTGCATTGTTTTTATCGTAATCAGATTACGAATAACGTAATTTGCTACGGGCAATGCGTCAAGCTATAAAGGCGCGACTCGACGAATCCGGAAGAAGATGTCCATGGCCAAAGCCAGCTCCCCCGCCGACAACGGCAAGCAGAAAGTCCGCTCGGCAGAGGTCGGCACCGACATCCTCAAGGCCCTTGCCGAGCTCTCCCCGTCCACCTCCCTGTCGCGCCTCGCGGAACATGTGCAGATGCCGGCGAGCAAGGTGCACCGTTACCTGCAGGCATTGATCGCCAGCGGTTTTGCCGAGCAGGATGCGGCCACCAACCATTACGGCCTGGGGCGCGAGGCACTGCGGGTGGGGCTGGCGGCGCTGGGCAGCATCGATGTACTGAAGATTGCCGCGCTGCCGTTGTCGCAGCTGCGCGATGAACTGAACGAAAGCTGCTTCGTTGCCGTATGGGGCAACCAGGGCGCGACAGTGGTCAGCATCGAGCCGGCGGTACGCGCGGTCACCGTGGTAACGCAGATCGGCTCGGTACTGCCGCTGCTCACGTCGTCCACCGGGCTGGTGTTCGCCGCCTACCTGCCCGAGCGCGAGACCGTGGAGTTGCGTGACCGGGAACTGGCCGCCCTGCAGCACAGCGCCGCCGACTATCAGGCGGTACTGGCGGGCATTCGTGAACGTGGCCTGCACCATGTGCACGGGCTGTTGATGCCGGGCGTGGATGCGCTGTCGGCCCCGGTGTTCAATGCCATGGGGCAGATCGCCGCGGTGATGACCGTGGTCGGGCCGACGTCTATCTTCCATGCCGACGAGCATGGCCCGGCGGCGCAACGACTGCTGGCGGCAGCGCGGGAAACCAGCTGGCGCATGGGCTATTCGCCCGCCGGCTGAGCGCTTGCGGCACTATTGCCCGATACGTAAAGGTGAATGTCATAAGCGGCTATTTTTCCTACAGGATCAGGCGCTTATTCTTAACTCACTGGCCGGCATGAAGGGCTCTCCCCCCCGCCTTTCAGGCCTGCGAGGTTCACCGACGTAGATTTTGAAGCTCCTTGATCTGACGTCTCGATTGGCCGCTGCGGCTTGCAGCGGCCTTTTTTATTTGCCCTGAAAAATTTCCGTCGCCTATGCTGGCCTCTTCGCGGGCTTGCCCGCTCCCACAGGGATATCACCAAGCCTGAGGGCAGTGATATCCCTGTGGGAGCGGGCAAGCCCGCGAAGAGGCCAGCACAGGTAGTACAAAGCTCAGCCCAGCGGATACTTCTGCAAGTTCGCCATCATCTGCTGCAACGCCTGCAAGCTGTCCTGTGGGTGCACTGCCCCGTCGAAGTCGCCAATCCGTGCCCAGTTCTCCGCCACCTGCTCCGGGGTAAAGCCTTCCCGCGGATCGAAGCCTACCCCCAGGCTACGCTCCCACCGTACCTTGCCCACCCAGCCGCCGCCCACTTCGAACAGCTCACCACTGCCCTGGCACTGCTCGCTGCCCAGGTACACCACCAGCGGGCTGACCAGCTCTGGCTTGAGCCGCTCGAACACCTGGGGCGGGATCAACCCTTCGGTCATGCGGGTACCACCGGTGGGGGCGATGGCGTTGACCAGGATGCCGTGCTTGCGCCCTTCGATCGCCAGGGTACGAGTCAGCCCATACAGGCCCAGCTTGGCCATGCCGTAGTTGGCCTGGCCGAAGTTGCCGTAGATGCCGGACGTGGAAGCGGTGAAGATCACCCGCCCCCAGTTCTGCTCGCGCAGGTGCGGCCAGGCGGCGCGGGTGACCTTGTAAGCCCCCTCGACATGCACCTGATACACCTGCTCCCAGTCGCTGTCTTCCATCTTGTGGAAGGTCTTGTCACGCAGGATGCCGGCATTGTTCACCAGCACATCGACCCGGCCGAAGCTGTCCAGGGCCTGCTCGACAATACGCGCGCCGTGGCTGACCGAGTCATGGTTGGCAATGGCACTGCCACCAGCGGCGCGGATCTCCGCTACCACCTGGTCGGCGGCGGAGGCGCTGGCACCTTCACCGTGGGTGGAGCCGCCGAGGTCGTTGACCACCACCCGAGCACCACGCGCAGCGAACAGCAGCGCATGGGCGCGGCCCAGGCCGCCCCCGGCTCCGGTGACGATCACCACGCGATCTTGCAGACGGACAGGCTCGCTCATGCTCATGGCTCCAGACAGGTTCAGGTCAGCCGAGTGTCCGCCGCCAGCGGCAAGTGGACAATCAAGCTCACGCAGGCTGAATGCCTGGCAATAACGCAGCACGATGGTTATGGGGCCGCTGTGCGGCCCATCGCCGGCAAGCCAGCTCCCACACCAACCGCGCCGGCCTCCAGGCTTGCGCTGTACTTGTGGGAGCCGGCTTGCCGGCGATGAGGCCCTGTCAGTACCAGGCCACTTTCTGCTGGAAACAGCTCAGCGGTTGTTCACGAAAGGCCAGGTAATGGCGCAGCACCTGCACTGGCGCTTCGGTATGCGGGTAATGGCCGATGCCCTGCAACTGCACGGTGTCCGGCTCCGGCACCAGTTGCCGGTAGCGCTCCACCATGTGCGCGCCGGACAGCGGGTCGACCACGCCATTGATCAAGCGCAGCGGCACGCCTTCGTGCTGCATCGCGCCAACCCAGCGTTCGCGGTGCAACCTGCGCTCCGGCATGTACCCCACCAGTTTGTGCAGGATGCGCGTGCCACGGTTGGCGACGATCAAACTCCAGAAGTCATCCAGCACGCTTTCACTGGGTTGGGTGCAAGAGCCGTAGACCTGGATCACGCTGCGCACCAGGTCGTCACGCCCGAACGAACGCCCTACCAGCCAGCCCAGACGGCTGAGCAGCAACTTCTGGATCAGCAGCATGCGGCAGCTTTCGGGGAACAGCCCGCTGTTGAGGAACACGCAGCTGGCGATGTTGGCGCGCTGTTCATGATGCCGCGCCAGCAGTTCCTGCGCCACACTGCCGCCGTAGTCATGGGCCAGCAGATGCACGGGCTGGTCGACCTTCAGCTCGGCGAGCAAGGCCTGCTGCAGGTCGGCCTGCTCCATCAGGCTGTACAGGTGATCGACCGGTTTGGCCGAATCACCAAATCCGAGCATGTCGCAGGCGATCAACCGGAAGCGCTGGGCCAATGGCCCCCACAGGTAGCGCCAATCCCAGCTGGCAGTGGGGAAGCCGTGCAACAGAAGCAGGGGCTCTCCTTGCCCTGCGGTCCAGTAGCGGATGCTCTGGCCCCGGAAGCTGAAACTCTGTCCCCGGGTACGCCAGACGCACAATGGAATTTCGGCCATGGGCATCAGAACGGTCCCGGTGAAGTGTTGTTGGTGGAATAGAGCAAGGCTGCGGTCATTGCATGTCACCTCGGCACTTACATGTGCTCTCTATGTCGAGGCAGAGTCTAGCCAGCAGCCCATGGGCTGGAACTTGCGTTGCCAGCCAGCTTGATGACTTGGCGAGTCAGTGGCACGAACGGTCAGAGCAGCATGGCCAGCAGCGGTGCCGCGAACAGGTTCAAAAGCCCCGTCAGGACCATGACCAGGCCGGCCACCGAGCCCTCCTCGCGGCCCACCTCCTGTGCCCGGCTGACACCGGCACCGTGGGCGCCGACGCCGAACAGCGCGCCCCGCGCCAGCGGCGTGCGCAACGGCAACCAACGCAGCAGCACGCCGCCGAACATGGCGCCCAGCACGCCGGTGAACATCACGAACACCGCCGTCAGCTCCGGTACGCCACCCAGGTCATGGGCCAATGGCATGGCAAAGGGCGTGGTGATCGAACGCGGCACCAGCGACAGGCTGGTCGCGCTGTCCAGCGCCAACATATGAGCCAACCCCCAGGAACTGGCGATCGAAGCGCTGCTGCCGGCGACCATTCCCACCATCAGTGCCGGCCAGTGGCGCGCCAGCATGGCCCGTTGCTGCCAGATCGGCACCGCGAAGGCCACGGTCACCGGGCCAAGCACGCTCATCAGCCAGTGGGTGTTGCGGGCGTACTCGGCATAGGCGGTGTGCAGCGGCACGGCCACCGCCAGCAACAGTACCGGCACCAGGATCAGCGGCGACAGCAGGTAGCGCCCGCTACGCCGGTACAACCAGCGGCTGCCCAGGTACGCCAGCAAGGTCAGGGCCAGCCAGAACAGCGGCATGGGTTCAAGGCTCATGGCGCAAGCTCCAGCGGCACACCAGTTCCACGGTCAAGGCGGTCACCACCATTACCATCAGGGTGCTCACGGCGATCACCAGCAGGATGCGCCAGCCCTCGTCACGAATCAGGGCGCCGTAATCGAGCAGGCTCATCAGCGCCGGGATGAAGAACAGCAGCATCTCAGCCATCAACCAGCCGGCGCCCAGTTGCAGCATGGCTGGCTTGAGCACACCCGAGGCAAACAGCAACAGCAGCAATGCCAGGCCCATCACACCGCCAGGAATCGGCCAGCCCAGCCAGGTGGCAAGCTGGCCACCGAACAGGAACAAGGCACAGAGGATCGCCAGCTCGACGAGCAGGCGCAGGGCTTTTTTCAATAACGCGGGTTTCATGGGGGGTTCCTCGACAGGCCCTCATTTTAAGATTTGGCTGCCTAGGCCAGAAGCGAATTGTTAGACTTAACGCCATTCCAGAATGGAATTGCGATCATGGAATTCAAACAGCTGCGCAGCTTTATCGAAGTGGTCCACCGCGGCGGTTTTACCCAGGCGGCGCAAACCCTGCACATCAGCCAGTCGGCGGTGAGCAAACAGGTGGCCCAGCTGGAGCAAGATGTGGGCCAGCCGCTGCTGGAGCGCCAGGCCTCGCAGCTGCACCTGACCGCTGCCGGGCGCATCGTGCTGGAGCGTGGCGAAGCCTTGTTGCGCCAACGTCAGGCGCTGCTCAGTGAACTGGACGACCTCAGCCAGATGGGCCGCGGTGAACTGCGCCTGGGCTTGCCGATGCTGGGCAGCGACGCGCTGTTCGCCGGCTTGTTCGCCGAGTATCGGCGGCGTCACCCGAACATCGCGGTCCAGTTGCTCGAAGGCGGCAGCCGCAGCATCGAACAGGCAGTCAAGAGTGGCGAACTGGAACTGGGTGGCAGCCTGACGCCCAGTGACGAGGCGTTCGACTACCAGCCGTTCTGCAACGAACCACTGGATGCCCTGTTGCCTGCCGGCCACGAGCTGGCGGGCCAGGACGGGGTGGACCTGCAGCAGCTGGCCGATACCCCGTTCCTGCTTTACCAGCGCAGCTTCGTGCTCAATGACCGGTTGCTGAAGGCATGCCAGCAGCAGGGTTTTACCCCCAAGGAAGGCGGGCGCAGTGGCCAGGCGGACTTCCTCGCGGCGCTGGCGGCGGCGGGCCAGGGCGTGGTGCTGCTGCCCCGTGTGGTGGCGAAAGCGCTGGAGCGCCCCGGTGTGGTGCGCTTGCCGCTGCGCTCGCCGGGGGATTTGCGTTGGGATATCGCGTTCATCTGGCGGCGCGGGGCGTATCTGTCACGGGCGGCGCAGGCGTGGTTGGCGTTGGTGAGCGAGTGCCCGGTGCTCGGCAGCAAGGG
>NZ_DKHD01000032.1:403872-413984 GCF_002453565.1 Pseudomonas sp. UBA6753
GCAAGGGCGGGGGAAATACCTCAGGCCTTCAGTGCTTGAACAAGCTCAGCCAACCAAGGCTCTGCATCCGCCTCCGGAGTCACCGTCTCGCTGGCATCCAGGCGCAGCATCGGCTGCACTTCGCGCACGCCCAGTTCGGCAAACAGCTCGCGCATCTGCTCGCCACCACCGCAATAGGTATCGCCATAACTGCTGTCACCCAGCGCAATCACCGCTCCCGGCAGGCCACGCCAGGCCGCAGGCAGGGTATCGCGAATGCTGCTGTACAACGGCATGAGGTTGTCCGGCAGTTCGCCCATGCCAGTGGTCGAGGTCACGGCCAGCAAGGCGTCGGGGGCGAAACCTTCAAGGTCCTGCAAGGTGGCGCGCGCCGCATGCCAGGCCTCCAGGCCCGCAGCCTTGAGCAGCGATTCAGCGTGACGGGCGACTTCTTCGGCGGTGCCGTAGACCGATCCGGAAATAATGGCGACTTTCATCGGGTAGAGGATTCCGAAACTGAGTGAAAACGTAGGATACTAGCATCCGGCGCTGGCAAAAGGCCGCCTCTACCAAAGTCACCCTCCTCAGCCCTGCTTCGCACCCTTGTTTATTCAATGGCCCGAACATGATCAACGCGCAACTACTGCAATCCATGGTCGATGCGTCCAATGACGGCATCGTGGTCGCCGAACAGGAAGGCGACGACACCATCCTCATCTACGTGAACGCGGCCTTCGAACGCCTGACCGGCTACAGCCGTGACGAAATCCTCTACCAGGATTGCCGCTTCCTGCAGGCCGACGACCGCGACCAGCTTGGCCGCGCCCGCATCCGCAAGGCCCTGGCCGAAGGCCGACCGTGCCGCGAAGTGCTGCGCAACTACCGCAAGGATGGCAGCGCTTTCTGGAACGAACTGTCGATCACCCCGGTAAGGCACGACGCCGAACAACGCACCTACTTCATCGGTATTCAGAAAGACGTTACTCGCCAGGTCGAACTGGAGCGGGAACTGGCGCAACTGCGCGTTCGTCCGAAACCCGACGAACGCACCTGAACCAAGTACGCCACGCACGGTCAATCCCGTTGAAGAAATCGCCATCGAGTTCGATCATGCAAGCAGAAGCGCTCCTGACCCAGGACGAGCTGGATTTCATACAGAACATGCAGCATTCGCCGCAGTTGAACCTGGCCGACCCCATGTCGAGCCTGCTGGTCAATGGCGACCGCCGCATCCAGAGCTTGCTCACCCGCTTGGTGGCCAACGAGCAGGTAACCCTGCAGGCCCAGTTCAACAACCAGCAGATCAGCTTCCCGCTGCAACTGGTGGAAGACGAGTTCCATGCCCTGCACCTGCAACTGGGCTCACCGGAAATCTACGAAGACGGGCCCATGCTGCGCCCCTGGCGCCTGTCGATGGAGCAGCCGAGCGCGCTGCTCGATGCCCATGGGCAGGAAAGCGGCCTGTGGGTTCGCGATATTTCGTTCAAGGGTACATTGCTGGAAGTCCGTGGCCTGCCAGCGGCACCAGCCCGCTTCGAACTGCGCTTCGCCCCTGGCGGCATCCCCCCATCGAACTGCATGGCGTGCTGGGCCGGCGCATCGGCCCGGACCTGGCCGCCTATGACCTCAGCCAAAGCCCGACCGAAGAGATCGAACGCCTGCGCGACTACATTCTCCAGGCCCATCGCCGGGCCCACCCCGAGCTACACACTCAGGTATCGAACTGACCGGCCAGAAACTGCCGCAAACGCTGGCGCATCACGCTACCCTGTGCGCCCAGGCAGGCGATAGGGCTGCCAGCCAGGCTGTCCTGTGCCAGTTCCGCCGCTTCACCCGCCAGTAACAACGGGCATTCCAGCCCTGCCACCAGGCGCGTCAGGCGCCGGGTGAGTTCCGCCGTGGGCGGCTGGTGGGAGAACAGCACCAGGGCATCCGGCTTCAGGCGCTCGCAGACCAGTGCCAGTTCTGCCAGCGGCTGCCCGCTCGCCAGTGGCGTCACGCCAAATTCATCACTGCTCAGGATCAGGCTGGTCACCAGCAACTCCAGTTCGTGGCACTGCCCCGGCAACGGCGCCAGCAGCACCATGCGGCTGCGCGGTACACGGGCAAGTTGCAAGCGGGCGAACACCCGACCACGCAGGAACTGATCAAGGAACAGCCACTCGCTGGCCTGCCCGTAGCCGCCCTGCCCGACCGCCAGGTCATGCCACACCGGCATGAACACTTCGCTGAATACCTGGTCCAGTGTGCAGGCGGCAAACACTTCGTCGAACAGGCGGTCCAGGCTGGCCAGGTCAAAACGTTGCAGCGCCTGGCGAATCTGCTGCTGCCAGCGCACCCAGGCGCCCGTCGCGCCACCTGCCTGCCCGGCAAGGGCATGGTCGCGGGCGAGGATGCTGGCGACCTTGCTTACCGCCACGCCGCGCTCCAGCCAGCCAAGGATGCGGCGGATCTCATCGATGTCGGCCTGGGAGTACAGGCGGTGACCACTGTCGGTGCGGGTTGGCTGGATCAGCCCATGGCGGCGCTCCCAGGCGCGCAAGGTCACGGCATTGACGCCGGTCAGGCGGGAAACCTCACGGATCGGAAACAGGTCCTGCTGCGCGAGGCTCGCATCGATTACCGGGTTCAGTCCCTGTTCGTTCATCTGCAAGGGGTACCCTGTGTGCCCATGTTGAACACCTAGTCTACTACGGCAACCGTTTGCCGGCTGACAGTTGCCGAAGATCGCACATGGGCGATAATCCGCGCCCGATTCTTGCATGCACGCCTGCGTCGCCCACCACCCCGGGCGACACAGCCAAAGGGGCCGGCTACCCGCCAGCCCCGTTGCCAGGAGATACACGATGTCTACCCCACCCGTCACCCTGATGGTGTCGCGCCGCGCCGCCCATGGCCGCTACCAGGACCTGCTGGCCTGGCTGCATGAAGGCGAACAGCTGGCCACCGACTTCCCCGGCTACCTTGGCTCGGGCATCCTGGCGCCACCCCGCGACAGCGACGAATTCCAGATCATATTCCGTTTCAGCGACGAGCCGACCCTGCATGCCTGGGAGCATTCCGCCTCGCGCCGGGCCTGGTTGCAGCGCGGCAACGGCTTGTTCGAACGCCCCAAAGAGGCGCGCGTAAGCGGCATCGACGACTGGTTTGGCACCAATATGGTGCAAAAACCGCCACGCTGGAAGCAGGCCGTAGCCATTTGGCTGGCCTTCTTCCCGGTCTCGCTGGTGTTCAACCTGGTGTTCGGCCACTGGCTGGCAGCACTGGACCTGGTGCCCCGGGTACTGCTCAGCACCCTGGGCCTGACGCCGGTGATGGTCTACCTGTTCATCCCCCTTTCCACCCGCCTGCTGGCCGGCTGGCTGCATGCATCCCCGGCCCCCGCTGGCGCCCTGCGCAGCCGCTGAGGCCAGGCCGTACACGCGGTAGACAGTTCGGGTATGCTGGGCGGCAACCAAAGGACAGACAAGTTGACCGCCCCGAACATGAACAGCCCCATTCTCGTTACCGGAGCCAGCCAGCGCGTCGGGCTGGCCCTGGCCCTTGAACTGGCACAGGCCGGCCATACGGTGGTCAGTGCCAGCCGCAGCGTCCAGCCACAGGCGGCCCACCCGAACATCGTGCAGTTCCAGGCCGACCTGTGCCAGGCGGCCGACCGCCAGGCCCTGATCGACTACCTGCACAAGCATTACGACGGCCTGCGTGCGATCATCCACAACGCCTCGCTGTGGCTCGACGATGGCCTCGACAACCTCGAGACCATGTTCCGCCTGCACGTCGAAGCGCCCTACCACCTCAACCTGGCCCTGGGCGACCTGCTGGCCAAGGTGGAAAAGGCCGACATCATCCACATTTGCGACGAAACCTCTTCACGCGGCAGCAAAAGCCATATCGGCTACGCCGCGACCAAGGCCGCATTGCAGAACATGGTGCTGTCGTTCGCCGAAAAATATGCGCCCAAGGTGCATGTGAACGGTATCCTGCCGGGGCTGCTGATCCTCAAGGAAGGGGGTGACGAAACCTACCGCCAGCAGACCCTGAAAAAGGCCCTGCTGGAGTTCGAACCCGGCGCCGGCCCGCTGATCGAGACGGTCAAGTACCTGCTCGCCAGCCAGTACAGCACCGGCAGCCAGGTGGTCATCAACGGTGGCCGCCACCTGAAGAACCGCATGACCTGAGAGAAGCCCATGACCCCACAGCAACAGCTCGAACTCGAGGCCGCCGCGTTCCGGCGCCTGGTCGAACACCTGCAGAAGCGCACCGACGTGCAGAACATCGACCTGATGAACCTGTCCGGCTTCTGCCGCAACTGCCTGTCCAAGTGGTACAAGGCCGCGGCTGACGAGCGCCAGCTCGACCTGAGCCTGGATGACGCCCGCGAAGCGGTGTACGGCATGCCTTACGCCGAGTGGAAAGCCCAATACCAGAAAGAAGCCAGCGCCGACCAACAAGCGGCGTTCGAAAAAGGAAAACCCCGTGACTGACCTGAACACCCTGCGCGCCAGCCTGGCCAGCGGCCAACACGTGTTTGCCAACACCCTGGCGTTCATTGCCGACAACTACAGCTACCAGCCACAGGCCTTCGACAATGGCGGCGTGGAGAATGCGGCCGGGCAGAACGAAGGTTCGTGCAAGACCCTCGGCCTGGCGCTGCTGGAAGGGCTGAGCGACCAGGAAGCGCTGCTGGCCTTTGGCGAGCACTACCGTGACGTAGTGGCCACGCCCGAGGGCAGCGACCATGGCAATATCCGTGCGCTGATCAAGCATGGGCTGGCGGGCGTCAAGTTTGCCGAGCTGCCGCTTGCGCGCAAGGCTTGAGATTTTGGGGCCGCTCCGCGGCCCTTTCGCCGGCAAGCCAGCTCCCACAGGTACCCCGCTGCCTTCAAACTGATCATCCCCCTGTGGGAGCTGGCTTGCCGGCGATGAGGCCGGTGCAGACAGCATCAACCCATGATCCTTCCTGGCACCTCACCCGCCAACCCACCCTGCCGCAACCACTGCAAGGCCACCGGCCACAAACTTTCGCGAAAGCGGTCATGGAAGAACGCGAAATGGCCAATTTCATCGACCGAGATATCCACAGGCGCAATGCGCAGGTGCTGGCGCTCGGCGCCCTGCAGATAACCCAGCAAACGCTCGGTCGCTGCCACGGTACCAAAGGGGTCATCGGTCAGGCTGATGGCCAGCGTCGCCGCCCGCACCTGGGCGAACGGTAGTGCCTCCAGTGCACGCCCGCTGGGTCGGTGCTCATAGCGCGGGGTACGGGTGGTCCAGTCGTGCACCACGCCGGATGGCGTGTCCTCCAGCCAACCCAGGCGCTTGCCGGGAAAGTAACCGAACACCCGGGTGAGCAGCGGCATTACCACATGCCACTTGCCGAACAGCTGCCAACGCTGGTCAGCCGCGTAATCGCGCCAATAGGCGAATTGCGCACCAACCATCACCACCCGGCGAACCTTGCTCGCCGACGGTGCCAGCCCCACTGCGCAGCCGCCAAAACTGTGCCCCACCACGTCCACCGGTTGGCCGGGGAAATGTTCTGCGGCATGCACCAGCATGGCTTCGAAATCCAGCCGGCCCCAGTCGCTCCAGGATGCCTGGAAGCCACGCAGCGAGGCCGGGCGGGATTCGCCGATGCCACGGTAGTCGTAGGTCAGCACATCGCAACCCTGGGCGAACAGGTAGTCGGCGAAACGCGAGTAGTAGCGGCAGCGTACCGAGGTGGCAGCGTTGATGATCACCAGCGGGCGCTGGGGGTCAGGTCGGGCGTGGCGCCAGCGGAAGCCGCCGAGGCTGTAGCCGTCGGCTGCGGTGTGGCGAAAGGCAGTGGCGGGTTGGGTGAGGCTGCTCATGGCACATTCCCTGTTGTTGTGCGCCAAAGCTAGCAAAAAAATCCTGGGCTGTACCGGCCTCTTCGCGGGCTTGCCAGCTCCCACAGGTTCCCCACTGCCCTCAGGCGTAGTGAGATCCCTGTGGGAGCGGGCAAGCCCGCGAAGAGGCCGGTACAGGCCGACAGCGATTACAGCTCGACGCAGTCGAACTTCACATCGGTAGCCACGTCTTCGTCGTAGTTGACGTCAGCGCGCTCGAAGCCGAACAGGTTGAGGAACTGCTTCTTGTAGCCGGCATAGTCGGTCAGCTCGAACAGGTTCTCGGTGGTCACCTGTGGCCACAGCGCCTTGCAGGCGTCCTGCACGTCATCACGCAGTTCCCAGTCGTCCAGGCGCAGGCGGCCCTTCTCGTCGACCTCGGCCGGCGCGCCATCGGCACGGTACATGCGGTCGCGGTACATGCGGTCCAGCTGGTCCTGGGTGCCTTCGTGAACACCCTTCTCCTGCATGATCTTGAACACCATCGACAGGTACAGCGGCATCACCGGGATGGCCGAGCTGGCCTGGGTAACCACCGACTTCAGCACCGCCACGTTGGCGCCGCCCTTCACTTCATCGGCCAGCTTCTTGTCCAGGCGCAGGGCGGTTTCGTCCAGGTCCTGCTTGGCCTGGCCCAGCGCACCGTGCCAGTAGATCGGCCAGGTGATGTCGCTGCCGATGTAGCTGAAGGCCACGGTGCGGGCGCCTTCGGCCAGCACGTTGGCGCCAGCCAGGGCGTCGATCCACAACTGCCAGTCCTGGCCACCCATGACGGTGACGGTGTCGGCGATTTCCTGCTCGGTAGCCGGCTCGATGCTGGCCTCGATGATGGTGTCCTTGTTGGTGTCGATGGCGGTCGACTTGTACGGCTGGCCGATCGGCTTCAGGGCCGAACGCACCAGTTCACCGGTCTGCGGCAGCTTGCGCACTGGCGAGGCCAGCGAGTAGATGACCAGGTCGACCTTGCCGCCCATTTCGTTCTTGATCAGCTCGATGACCTTGGCACGAGCTTCGTCGGAGAAAGCGTCACCATTGATCGACTTGCTGTATAGGCCTTCGGTCTTGGCGAACTTGTCGAAGGCTGCAGCGTTGTACCAGCCAGCGGTGCCGGCCTTGGTCTCGGTGCCTGGCTTTTCGAAGAACACGCCCAGGGTGTCGGCCTTGAAGCCGAACGCCGCGGTGATGCGGGCTGCCAGGCCGTAGCCGCTGGAAGCACCGATGACCAGGACCTTCTTCGGGCCATCCTCGCGCACGCCCAGCTTGCGGGTGGCTTCGATCTGGTCACGGACGTTGAGCTCGCAGCCCTTCGGGTGAGTCGTGGTGCAGATGAAACCGCGGACCTTAGGATGAATGATGGCCAATGTCTGTACCTCGTCAGGTTTATGCCGGGGGAAGCGCCGCCATGGGCGATTCCGGTTGATCAGAGGGTGAGACTACCCCCGCAGGTTATCCGACACATATTACGGGGTGATCTTGGGGATGCAAAACGGTGGATTACCTGTACCGGCCCTATCGCCGGCAAGCCAGCTCCCACAAAGACGGCGCAAAACTTGAGCCCTGTGAGGGACCTGTGGGAGCTGGCTTGCCGGCGATAGGGCCAGTGCAGGCAACACCAGCTGCGGCAGCAACCAGTGCCTGGCAAAGGCCGGGCTGGTGTTGACCACCAGTTGGTTGGGCTTGCGGGTTGCAGGTGCACGTCGTGTCGCCGCCGCTGCACGGGCGGAACAACAGGTTCAGCAAAGGCAATGACGACTTTGCCGCTGGGTACATCAACTACTTCGTGATCAATGGCGCGATCATTGCGCCACAGTTTGGCGATGGGGCGGCGGACGAGAAAGCGCGGGGGCTGCTGGCGGCGTTGTATCCGGGGCGGGATATCGTGCAGCTGGATATCGATGCCATTGCTGCGGGGGGCGGGGGGATTCACTGTGTGACCCATCAGTGCCCGGCGGTGTAGCAGATGCTGCCTGTGCTGGCCTCTTCGCGGGCTTGCCCGCTCCCACAGGCACTCCACAAGACTCAAGATTTGTGCAGTTCCTGTGGGAGCAGGCAAGCCCGCGAAGAGGCCGCCACAGTCAATCGCGGTGCCGACGGCGCCCCGTGATCATCGACCACGGCAGGTTTTCCCGCATGCGCACGCTCTCGTAGATGGCCGCCAGCACATGCACGCAAACCAGCACCAGCAGCGCGTTGGCCAGCCAGCTGTGCAGGTCCATCGGCCAGTCGACACCAAACAGCGCGTCCACCTCCTGCGACGCCCACCCGGTAAGGCCCAGACCGGCAATGCAGGTCAGCATCAGCACCATCACCAGGGCGCCAATCGGCGAATGCCCCATGTGATGGTCAAGCTCCCCATGCAGCAGCGCCCGGGCATGCCCGACCAGGCTTGCCGGGGTTGGCCAGAAGTCGGCCCAACGCGCGCTGCGTGGCCCGACAAAGCCCCAGATCACACGCACCACCACAACGGCCAGTGCGTAGTAACCCAGCCACTGGTGCCAGTCTTCACCCTCTTCGTTGAAGAAGTAGTTGGCGAAGAACACCACAGCGATCGACCAGTGGCACAGCCGCAGTAGGGGGTCCCACAGCTGTACCGTGCCGTCGCTGTTCAATCGTGATACTCGGTCTTGACTGCCTTGCCCGTCACTGGGTCATGGTAGATCTCGACCTTCTTGCCATCCTTGTCGAAACCGTAGATCTCGTAGCAGTTACCCTTGGTGACCTTGAACTTGTTGATCTTGTAGCCCTGCTCGTTGAGCTGCGCCTGGAATTTTTCCTGATCCTGCCAGGTGCTTTTGTCAGCGGTGGTGCATTCGGTGGCCGCGAATGCGGTGCTGCTGGCGATCAAGAGGGTCATGGCGATCAATGTACGCATGGGCATGAACTCCATTCAGATGAGTGTAAAAGCGCATCCCTCAGCATAGTTCTGCAGGCCGCTTTACGCTCATTCATTTGCTTTACACATCAATCGCAAAGAAAAACAAACTTAACAAATGAGCCAAAGCCACCGATGCTTGAGGCATCACGCCCATCGCACGGAGAACAACAACATGAACGACGTGGTCATCGTCGCCGCAACCCGTACCGCCATCGGCAGCTTCCAGGGCGCCTTGGCCACTGTGCCTGCAGTAGACCTGGGTGCCGCCGTGATCAAGCGCCTGCTGGAACAGACCGGGCTGGCCCCGGAGCAGGTCGACGAAGTCATCCTCGGCCAGGTGCTTACCGCCGGTGCCGGGCAGAACCCGGCACGCCAGGCCGCGATCAAGGCCGGCCTGCCCTTCAGCGTACCCGCAATGACCCTGAACAAGGTCTGCGGCTCGGGCCTGAAGGCACTGCACCTGGCCGCTCAGGCCATCCGCTGCGGTGACGCCGAGGTAGTCATCGCCGGCGGCCAGGAGAACATGAGCCTTGCCCCCTACGTGATGCCGTCGGCCCGCACCGGCCAGCGCATGGGCCATGGCCAGCTGATCGACAGCATGATCACCGACGGCCTGTGGGATGCCTTCAACGACTACCACATGGGTATCACTGCCGAAAACCTGGTGGACCAGTACGGCCTCAGCCGTGAGCAGCAGGATGCCTTTGCCGCCGAGTCGCAGCGCAAGGCAGTGGCGGCGATGGAGGCCGGCCGCTTCGATGATGAAATCACTCCGATCCTGCTGCCGCAGAAAAAGGGAGAACCCAAGGTGTTCGCGCGGGACGAGCAGCCACGCCCGGATACCACCGCTGAATCCCTGGGCAAACTGCGCCCGGCGTTCAAGAAGGATGGCAGCGTCACCGCCGGCAACGCCTCGAGCCTGAATGACGGCGCCGCCGCCGTGCTGCTGATGAGCGCCGCCAAGGCCAAGGCCCTGGGCCTGCCGGTGCTGGCCAGGATCGCGGCTTATGCCAGTGCCGGTGTAGACCCGGCGATCATGGGCATCGGCCCGGTTTCGGCCACTCAGCGCTGCCTGGACAAGGCCGGCTGGCAATTGGCCGAACTGGACCTGATCGAAGCCAACGAAGCCTTTGCCGCGCAGGCGCTGGCCGTGGGCAAGGCGTTGGAATGGGATGCCACGCGGGTCAACGTGAATGGCGGGGCGATTGCCCTCGGCCACCCGATTGGTGCGTCCGGGTGCCGGGTGCTGGTGACTCTGCTGCACGAGATGATCAAGCGGGACGCCAGGAAAGGCCTGGCAACCCTGTGCATTGGTGGCGGGCAAGGCGTGGCCTTGGCAATCGAGCGTTGATCTCGGGCTGAGTCAAGCAGGCCCGGCCTCTTCGCGG
>NZ_DKHD01000032.1:414020-460001 GCF_002453565.1 Pseudomonas sp. UBA6753
CCCGCGAAGAGGCCGGTAAAGGCAGCGAAAAATCAGGCAGTGGCACGCAGCTCGCGGGCAGCTGCGACCATGTTCACCAGCGCTGCCTCGGTCTCTGGCCAGCCACGGGTCTTCAGCCCGCAATCCGGGTTGACCCACAGGCGCTCGGCCGGGATACGCCGGGCAGCCTTGCGCAGCAGCTTGACCATTTCCTCACGGGTGGGCACCCGTGGCGAGTGAATGTCATACACACCCGGGCCGATCTCGTTGGGGTAGGCGAACCGCTCGAACGCCGCCAGCAGCTCCATGTCCGAGCGCGAGGTCTCGATGGTGATCACGTCGGCATCCATCGCCGCGATCGACTCGATCACGTCGTTGAACTCGCTGTAGCACATGTGGGTGTGGATCTGGGTTTCGTCACGCACCCCCGAGGCACACAGGCGGAAGGCCTCGGTGGCCCACTCCAGGTAATGGGCCCAGGCGCCGTGGCGCAGCGGCAAGCCTTCACGGAAGGCCGCTTCGTCGATCTGCACGATCCTGATACCCGCCGCTTCCAGGTCGACCACTTCGTCGCGGATCGCCAGCGCCAGCTGGCGCGCCTGCACTTCGCGGCTCACGTCTTCACGCGGGAACGACCACATCAGCATGGTCACCGGGCCGGTCAGCATGCCCTTCATCACCTTGCTGGTCAGGCCCTGGGCGTACTTTATCCATTCCACGGTCATGGCCTTCGGCCGGCTCAGGTCGCCAACGATCACCGCAGGCTTCACGCAGCGCGAACCATAGCTCTGAACCCAGCCAAAGCGGGTGAACACATAGCCATCGATCTGCTCGGCGAAGTACTCGACCATGTCGTTGCGCTCAGCCTCGCCGTGCACCAGCACATCCAGGCCCAGGTCCTCCTGGATTTTCACCGCATGGCGGATCTCGCTGTGCATGGCCTCGACGTAATCGGCCTCGGTCAGCTTGCCCTGCCTGTAGGCCTGGCGTGCCAGGCGAATCGCCGAGGTCTGCGGGAACGAACCGATGGTGGTGGTCGGGAACGCCGGCAGGTCGAGCCCCGCACGCTGCTTGGCGATACGTTGGGCAAACGCCGACTGACGCTGGCTATCAGCGGGCTTGATGGCCGCCAGGCGGGCCTGCACGGCCGGCTTGTGAATACGCGGCGAAGCGGCGCGGCTGGCCTGCACGGCCTGGCTCTGGGCCAATGCGGCGGCCACGTCGTCGGCTTGTGGGGCATTGATGGCCTTGGCCAGCAGCGCTACTTCCTGGCACTTCTGCACGGCGAAGGCAAGCCAGCTGTGCAGTTCGGCATCAAGCTGGTCTTCACGGTCCAGGTCCACCGGGCTGTGCAGCAGCGAGCAGGATGGCGCCACCCACAGCCGCTCACCCAGGCGCTCATGGGCATGGCGCAGTACCTCCAGCGCCTTTTCCAGGTCGCAGCGCCAGACGTTGCGGCCGTTGACCAGGCCCAGCGACAGCACCTTGTAGGCCGGCAGGCGGTCGAGGATGGTCGGGTACTGCTCGGGCGCACGTACCAGGTCGATGTGCAGGCCATCGACCGGCAGGTTGGCGGCCAGGCCCAGGTTGTCTTCCAGGCCGCCGAAGTAGGTGGCGATCAGCTTCTTCAGTGGCGCCCGCTGAAGGATGTTGTAGACGCGCTCGTAGCCATTCTTCCAGTCCTGAGGCAGGTCCAGGGCCAGGATCGGCTCATCGATCTGCACCCATTCCACGCCTTGGGCAGCCAGGCGGTTGAGGATCTGGTCATACAGCGGCAGCAGGCGATCGAGCAGCTCCAGCTTGTCGAAATCGCCACCCTTGGCCTTGCCCAGCCACAGGTAGGTCAGCGGGCCGATCACCACCGGTTTGACCGCGTGGCCCAGGGCCTGGGCTTCTGCCACTTCTTCGAACAGTTGCTCCCAGCTCAGGGCGAACTGCTGGTCGGCGGTGAATTCTGGGACCAGGTAGTGGTAGTTGGTATCGAACCACTTGGTCATTTCCTGGGCGTGCGCGCCGCCGCAGCAGCTGTCACCCACGGCGCCACGGGCCATGGCGAACAGGGTTTGCAGGGTTGGCCTGGCAGCGTCGTGGCTGCGGAAACGCTGCGGGATCACGCCGAAGGTCAGCGAGTGGGTGAGCACCTGGTCGTACCAGGCGAAGTCGCCGACCGGCAGCAGTTCGATGCCGGCGTCTTTCTGCACCTGCCAGTGGCGGGCACGCAACTCGCGACCGACGGCGCGCAGGCCGGCTTCGTCGAGTTCACCCTTCCAGAAGGCTTCCTGGGCCTTTTTCAGCTCGCGATCGCGGCCGATACGTGGAAAGCCCAGGTTGTGTGCCAGTGCCATGTCTTGTCCCTCAGCATGCATAAATGAATGAGGGGGATTTTCCGGGCACCGGCATCTTGAGACAAACTCATTAAATTTGAGATGAACTCAAGGTTTTCTCATGTTGATGATTTTGTACTGCCTGCACTGGCCCCTTCGCGGGCATGCCCGCTCCCACAGGGTTCCCACATGCTTCAAGGTTCATGCATTACCTGTGGGAGCGGGCGCGCCCGCGAAGAGGCCGGCACAGGCAAACCCCGGATGTCTCATTCAGAGCACCACCCTGCGCATCCGGACATGACCCCACCCGCCTTCTGCCGCACAATGCCACCCTGACCAAACCAGGTACCCGGCCCCATGAGCCTGCTGAAAACCGCGCTGCGCGAAAACACCTTCGTCTGCGTCATGGAGTTCGTCCCCAAGCCCTCCGCAGAACGCTTCGCCGCCATGGACGCCATCCTGGCCCGTGCGCACCTGTGCGGCTGGCCGATGACCGTGGCCATCGGCGACCGCGTCGGTAGCCCGCTGGACATGTCGCCACTGGACGCCCTCGCCTCGTTCAGCAACCCGGTACCCGCCCTGCCGCACTTCTCTGGCAAGGACCGCGAACGCCACCACCTGCTTGCCCAAATGCAACGCATGGATGCCGCCGGCCTCGACCAACTGTTGCTGCTCACCGGCGACCGCCTGCCGGGCCACCAGCCCGGCCAGCGCCCGGTACGCTACCTGGAATCGGTCGCAGCCCTGCAGATCGCCCGCCAGGCCTGCCCGCACTGGCTGCTTGGCGCGGCGCTCAACCCGTTCAAGTACTGCGAGGAAGAAGGCGGCGCCCAATACTTCAAGGCCGAGAAAAAACTGGCGGCAGGCGCCGATTTCCTCACCCTGCAACTGGGTTTCGATGCCGGCAAACACCAGGAAGCGATGCACTGGATGAGCCGCCAGGCCGCGCCCAGGCCGATGCTGGCCTGCCTGATGAGCCTCACCCACGGGCGTGCGACGATGCTCGAGCATGTGGCCGGCGTGACCGTCACGCCGTCCATGCGCGACATGCTGGAAGCGGAAGCGGCGAAGTCCAAGGCCTTTGCCTTGGCGCGCAGCGTCGACCGCCTGGCCTTGCAGATCATCGGCGTGAAACTGATGGGCTACGCCGGCGTGCATCTGTCGGGGGTTCACGAACTCAAGCAACTGCTGGCCCTGGAGGCACGCATCGAGCACTGGCAGGCGCAAATCCACACACTGGAACAATGGGCGCCGGCCTGGCAGGCCAGCTGGCAGATGCCCGGCCTGCCGGCAGTCAGCTTCCATCCGCCGCAGGCTAGCTGGTGCCAGGGCGAGTCACGGGTCGATGCCTCGTTCAAGGAGAAAGCGCGCTATCACCTGATGCATGGCATGCACTCGCTGCTGTTCAGCCGTCGCAATGGCCTGAGCAAGGCGTTTGGCTGGGCGGTGCGCCAGCCGATGTGGGCTACCCGGCTTGGCGCGCAGGTGCTGCACAAGGTGGAACACGCGGTGAAACGCCCGCTGGTAGGCTGCGACACCTGCGGCCGCTGCCGCCTGGAAGACACCCTGTACATCTGCCCGGAAACCTGCCCCAAGGGCCTGGCCAACGGCCCCTGCGGCGGCACCGCGCTCAACCGCTGCGAGTTCGGCGACCGCGAATGCATCCACAGCGTCAAGTACCGCACCGCCAAGGCGATGCGGCAGACGGAGCTGCTGACCGAGCGCCTGATCCCGTGCATCGAGCTCGAGACACGCCACCGTAGTTCTTGGCCGCAGTGGTTCCAGGCCCAGACGCCGCGTCAGTTCAGCTCGCAGCCAGCGCCTCGAACCCAGCCCGAATCGTAGCCTCGGGCAGTTCGTCGGCGATGAACACCATCACGCTCTCGCGGGTTTCACCCTCGGCCCACTCGGCGTCCCAGTCGAAGCCATAGAGTTTGAGCACGCCCTGGAACACCAGCTTGCGCGATTCACCGGCAATATTCAGTACGCCCTTGTAGCGCAGCAGTTGCTTGCCGTGGGTTTCCAGCAGTTCGTTCATGAAGTCGCTGAGCCGGTCTATGTCCAGCGCGCTTTCCGTGCGCAGCACCAAGGTGGAGATCCGATCCGGGGTAGCGGGCTTGAGCAGCGGGCGTAGTGCTGGCTTCAAGTTCGCGCCCAGGTCGGGGTTTAGGTTGAAACCACGTACATCCAGCAGCTCGGCCAGGTCGATGCGACCATGCTCGACCACGCGGATCGCAGCCCGCCCATTGATGCGGGCCAGGCGCTCGCGCAAGGCCTCTACCGCAGCGGGCTCGACCAGGTCGGTCTTGCTCAGCAGCAGGCGATCGGCAAAGCCGACCTGGGCCTGGGCGATGGTCTGGGTCAGGTGCAGTTCGGCGTGGGCGGTATCGACCAGGGTGATGATGCCGTCGAGGATATAGCGCTCACGCAGTTCCTCGTCGATGAAGAAGGTTTGGGCCACCGGCGCCGGGTCGGCCAGGCCGGTGCATTCGATTACCAGGCGGTCGAAGGCGATCTCGCCGGCATCCAGGCGTTCGAGCAGCAGGTACAAGGCGCGGGTCAGGTCGCCATGGATGCTGCAGCACACGCAGCCATTGGCCAAAGTCATCACCTGCACTGGCTCGTCGCCGAGCAGCTGGCTGTCGATGCCGGCCTCGCTGAATTCGTTCTCTATAACGGCGATCTTCAGGCCGTGCTCGGCCTTGAGCATGTGCTTGAGCAAGGTGGTCTTGCCGGCACCGAGGAAGCCAGTGAGTACGGTTACGGGAATAGGCGTCTGCACGCAGAACATCTCCTGTGCGGAAAAAACACTGGCCTCATCGCCGGCAAGCCAGCTCCCACAGATACCGCACAGACCTTGAGGCCTGTGGAGTACCTGTGGGAGCCGGCTTGCCGGCGATGAGGCCGGGGCAGGGGTAATCAACTTTGCGAANNCGGCGATGAGGCCGGGACAGGTTAACGCTTGTGGCTCAACAGCACTTGGGCCCGGACTTGCCGCCATAACGCGCTTCCTGGCGTTCGCGGAAGAACTCCTCGTACGTCATGACCGGCTTGTCCGGGTGCTTGGTCTGCATGTGCTCGACGTAGTTGTCGTAGTCGGGCATGCCGACCATCAGGCGGGCTGCCTGCCCCAGGTATTTACCCAGTCGACCCAGGTCGTTGAACATCGCAGCAGTCCTCTCAAGCGTCAGGCAGGGCCTGGAACGGGGTTTCCTTGTCGGTGCGCTCCTTGCGGCCGAGGGCGGCGAAGCCGACCTTTACAGCGAAGAACAGCACGCTGAACACCACCACCAGGAACAGCACAGTCAGGCCGGCGTTGGTGTAGGCGTTGAAGATCACGTGCTGCATCTGCCCGATGTCCTTGGCCGGGGCCAGTACCTGGCCGGCGTCCAGTGCGGTGCTGTACTTCTTGGCCAGGGCCAGGAAGCCGACTGCCGGGTTCGGGTCGAACAGCTTGATCAGGCCTGCGGTGGTGGTGCAGATCAGCAGCCACACGGCCGGTAGCAGGGTGACCCAGACGTAGCGCTGGCGCTTCATCTTGATCAGCACCACGGTGCCGAGCATCAGGGCGATACCGGCCAGCATCTGGTTGGAGATGCCGAACAGCGGCCACAGGGTGTTGATGCCACCCAGCGGGTCGATCACGCCCTGGTACAGCAGGTAGCCCCACAGGGCCACGCAGCCGGCAGTACCGATCAGGTTGGCAG
Source organism: Pseudomonas sp. UBA6753 (assembly GCF_002453565.1). Lineage (NCBI taxonomy): Bacteria > Pseudomonadati > Pseudomonadota > Gammaproteobacteria > Pseudomonadales > Pseudomonadaceae > Pseudomonas > Pseudomonas sp. UBA6753. The sequence continues at coordinate 420,031 of NZ_DKHD01000032.1, forward strand.
TCCACGACTCGGTGCGCTTGAGCGCCGGTACGAAGCTGCCCAGCAGGTCCTGCAGCATGAAGCGCCCGGCACGGGTGCCGGCGTCCACTGCGGTGAGGATGAACAGCGCCTCGAACAGGATCGCGAAGTGGTACCAGAAGGCCATGGTATTTTCACCTGGCAGCACCTGGTGCAGGATCTGCGCGATACCCACGGCGAGTGTCGGCGCACCACCAGCACGGGCCAGCACGGTGTGCTCGCCAATGTCGCGGGCGGTGGCCTCGAGCTGCTCAGGGGTGATCAGGAAGCCCCAGCTGCTCACCGTTTGCGCAACCGACGCCACATCGGCACCGACCACCGCGGCCGGGCTGTTCATGGCGAAGTACACGCCTGGCTCGATCACCGAGGCGGCGACCATGGCCATGATGGCAACGAACGATTCCATCAGCATGCCGCCGTAGCCGATGTAGCGGGCGTTGGTTTCGTTGTCCAGCAGCTTTGGCGTGGTCCCCGAGGAAATCAGCGCGTGGAAGCCGGACACCGCGCCACAGGCAATGGTGATGAACAGGAACGGGAACAGGGTGCCTTTCCACACAGGGCCGGTGCCGTCGGTGAACTGGGTCAGCGCCGGCATCTTCAACTCGGGCGCGATGATCAGGATACCGATGGCCAGGCCGACGATGGTGCCGATCTTGAGGAAGGTCGAAAGATAGTCACGTGGCGCAAGTACCAGCCATACCGGCAGTACCGCGGCGACGAAGCCATAACCCACAAGCATCCAGGTGATCTGCACGCCGGTGAAGGTGAACGCCGGGCCCCAGGTCGGGTCCGCGGCAATCTGGCCCCCCAGCCAGATCGAAGCCAGCAGCAGCACCACGCCGATGACCGAGATCTCACCGATATGGCCCGGGCGGATGTAGCGCATGTAGATGCCCATGAACATCGCGATCGGGATGGTCGCCATCACCGTGAACATGCCCCACGGGCTTTCGGCCAGGGCCTTGACCACGATCAGTGCCAGCACCGCGAGGATGATGATCATGATCAGGAAGCAACCGAACAGGGCGATGGTGCCCGGAATGCGGCCCATTTCCTCACGTACCATGTCGCCCAGCGAACGGCCGTTGCGGCGGGTGGACAGGAACAGGACCATGAAGTCCTGCACCGCGCCAGCCAGCACCACGCCGGCGATCAGCCACAGCGTGCCGGGCAGGTAGCCCATCTGCGCGGCGAGCACCGGGCCGACCAGGGGCCCTGCGCCAGCGATGGCGGCGAAGTGGTGGCCGAAGAGGATGTGTTTGTTGGTCGGGACGTAGTCCAGGCCGTCGTTGTTGAGCACCGCCGGGGTGGCACGGCGTGGGTCGAGCTGCATCACCTTGGTGGCGATGAACAGGCTGTAGTAGCGATAGGCGACCAGGTAGATGGCCACTGCCGCGACCACGATCCACAAGGCATTGATCGCCTCGCCGCGACGCAGGGCAACCACACCCAGCGCACAGGCTCCTATGACTGCCAGCGCCAGCCACGGAATGTGGCGTAGCAGGCTATTATTGTTGTTCATGGTTTGCTTCCAGCTGGTGGATTGGAAAAGACCGCCCATCGAGTCTAGGGCGAGTCATCGCGCATTGCCACACTTGCTTTGGTCTAGAGCCTCTGCGGCGAGATTGCGGTACCTGATGTACATACCACTCTAACTATAGTCAGGATGACACCTGAGGACCTACGCGAGGATCTACCCCATGAGCGATCACGACGAACGCCGCCGTTTCCAGCGCATCGACTTCGACGCCCCCATCGAGCTGCGCCAGGGCGTGCAACGCTGGCCTGCCAAGCTGCTGGACCTTTCACTCAAAGGTTTGCTGATCGAACGCCCGGCAAATTGGGATGCCGACCTGACCCAGGATTTCGATGCCATCATTCACCTGGCCCCCGATGCACGGGTACAGATGCAGGTTGAACTGCGTCATGAGGAGACGGACCGCCTGGGCTTCATCTGCCTGTACATCGACGTCGAGTCGATGACCCATCTGCACCGTCTTGTGGAATTGAACGTGGCCGACAGCACCGAAATGATGCGTGAGCTGCGCGAACTCATCGAATAATGAAATCTCTTAGCTAGCTAATGGCCTCCCCGCCTTGTGTTTCCTGTCTACCCAGACAGCTTTAAGCCTGGGTAGCAGCGTTTTGTACACACCCCTCTAGCACAGCATCTGACAAGTTGGTACGCCTTCTGCATTGGGTTCTCGCACACCTTGCGGGCACTCTTGTGCGCGCTCCGATCAAAATATTGTATACAATTCTTGTGGCAATCATTTGTAGGAAGTGTCTACAGTAGCACCACAACAATAAACAGAGAGCCTGCTCCATGACTACGTCCCCTAGCACGTCTCCCGCCAAGCGCCCCGAGGATGAAAACCTAGGCCTTGGTGCCAACCTGGCCTATGGTCTGCAGCATGTGCTGACCATGTACGGGGGGATCGTCGCGGTACCCCTGATCCTGGGGCAGGCCGCGGGCCTGAACGGTGCCGAAATCGGCATGCTGATCGCCGCTTCGTTGTTTGCCGGTGGCCTGGCCACCCTGCTGCAGACCCTCGGCCTGCCGTTCTTCGGCTGCCAGTTGCCGCTGGTGCAGGGCGTTTCGTTCGCCGGCGTGGCAACCATGGGTGCGATCCTCAGCAGCGAGGGCGGCGGCGGCCTGCCGGGCGTGCTCGGGGCGGTCATGGCAGCGTCGCTGATCGGCTTTCTGATCACCCCGGTGTTCTCGCGCATTACCAAGTTCTTCCCGCCGCTGGTCACCGGCATCGTCATCACCACCATCGGCCTGACCCTGATGCCCGTGGCCGCTCGCTGGGTGATGGGTGGCAACAGCGCCTCGCCGGAATTCGGCAGCGTGGCCAACATCGGCCTGGCGGCCCTGACCTTCGCCATCGTGCTGCTGCTGAGCAAACTGGGCAGCGCGGCGATCTCGCGCCTGTCGATCCTGCTGGCCATGGTGGTCGGCACGCTGATCGCCTGGGCGCTGGGCATGGCTGACTTCAGCAAGGTCACTGAAGGCCCAATGTTCGCCTTCCCCACGCCGTTCCATTTCGGCATGCCGGAATTCCACATCGCCGCGATCCTGTCGATGTGCATCGTGATCATGGTGACCCTGGTGGAGACCTCGGCCGACATCCTCGCCGTGGGTGAGATCATCGACACCAAGGTCGACTCCAAGCGCCTTGGCAACGGCCTGCGCGCCGACATGGCATCGAGCATCCTGGCGCCGGTCTTCGGCTCGTTCACCCAGAGCGCGTTCGCTCAGAACGTCGGCCTGGTAGCCGTGACCGGGGTCAAGAGCCGCTACGTGGTGGCCACCGGTGGCGTGATCCTGGTGGTGCTCGGCCTGCTGCCGATCATGGGCCGGGTGATTGCCGCGGTCCCGACTCCGGTACTGGGTGGCGCGGGCATCGTGCTGTTCGGCACCGTGGCGGCCAGCGGTATCCGCACCCTGTCCAAGGTCAGCTACAAGAACAACGTCAACCTGATCATCGTCGCCGCCTCGCTGGGCTTCGGCATGATCCCGATTGCCGCACCGACCTTCTACCACCACTTCCCGAACTGGTTCGAGACCATCTTCCACTCGGGCATCAGCTCGGCGGCGATCATGGCCATTCTGCTGAACCTGATCTTCAACCACTTCACCGCCGGCAACTCGGACCAGCAGTCGGTGTTTGCCGCCGCGTACGAGCGCACCATCCAGTACTCGGACATTTCAGCGCTGCGTGATGGCGACTACTTCAAGGATGGCAAGCTGTTCGATGCCGAGGGTAATGAAGTGCCGATGCTGGAACTGGACGAGCATGGCAATGAAACGGTCAGGCGCAGTGCGGTTGCCGAGCATTGACCGCTGACTGAGCGGTGAGGTGGGGGGCCGACGCGCATCGTCGGCCCCTTTTTCATTTACCTGTACCGGCCTCTTCGCGGGCGCGCCCGCTCCCACAGGGACTGCACAAGCTTCGGAGACCGAGGTGATCCTGTGGGAGCGGGCGTGCCCGCGAAGAGGCCGGTACAGGCCACGAATTATTCGAACAGCGCATCCAGGGCCTGCTCCAGCCGGGTAACGGCAATCACCTGCAACCCTGCCGGAGCCTCTTTCGGCGCATTGCCCTTGGGCACGATGGCCCGCTTGAAACCATGCTTGGCGGCTTCCTTCAAACGCTCCTGGCCACTGGGCACCGGCCGCACCTCGCCCGACAGGCCGATCTCGCCAAACACCAGCAGGCCATGGGCCAGGGGCCGGTTGCGCAGGCTGGACATCACCGCCGCCAGCAGCGCCAGGTCCGAGGCGGTTTCCAGCACCTTCACCCCGCCCACCACATTGAGGAACACATCCTGGTCATGGGTGGGAATACCGCCGTGGCGGTGCAGCACTGCCAGCAACATGGCCAGGCGGTTCTGGTCCAGGCCCAGGGTCACCCGGCGCGGGTTGGCCAGGTGGCTGTCGTCGACCAGCGCCTGCACCTCCACCAGCATCGGCCGGGTGCCCTCCCAGGTCGCCATCACCACGCTGCCCGGTACTTCCTCCTGGGTGCGGTTGAGGAAGATCGCCGAGGGGTTGGACACCTCCTTCAGGCCACGATCGGTCATGCCGAACACACCCAGCTCGTTGACCGCGCCAAAGCGGTTCTTCACCGCCCGCAGCAGGCGCAGGCGGCCATCGGACTCGCCCTCGAAATACAGCACGGTGTCCACCATGTGCTCGAGTACCCGCGGGCCGGCCAGCGAGCCTTCCTTGGTCACGTGGCCGACCAGGAAGATCGCCGTGCCGCTCTGCTTGGCGTAGCGCACCAGCAACGCCGTGCTTTCGCGCACCTGGGCCACGCCGCCGGGTGCCGATTGCAACTGCTCGGTGAAAATGGTCTGGATCGAGTCGATCACCATGACCCGCGGTTTCTCGACGCGGGCCGTGGCGATGATGGTCTCGATGCAGGTTTCGGTCATCACCTTGAGCTGGTCCTGGGGCAGGCCCAGGCGCCGGGAGCGCATGGCCACCTGCTGCTGCGACTCCTCGCCGGTGACATACAGCGCCGGCATGCCCACGGCAATGTTGCACAAGGTCTGCAGCAGGATGGTCGACTTGCCGATGCCGGGGTCACCACCGATCAACACCACCGAGCCATCCACCAGGCCACCGCCCAGCACGCGGTCCAGTTCGGTGCTGCTGGTGGTGAAGCGCGGGATTTCCTCGACGCTGACTTCGGCCAGGGTCTTGATCTGCGCCTGCTGCCCGGTCCAGCCGGCACGGCCGCTACTGGGCGCAGCGGCGCCGCCGCTTTCGATCATGGTCTCGACCAAGGTGTTCCAGGCGCCGCATTCGCCACACTGGCCGGCCCATTTGGGGAAGGTCGCACCGCACTCGGTGCAGCCATACAAGCGCTTGGCCTTGGCCATGGCTGGGGTCTCCTGGAAAAAAACCGCCATGATAGCCGAGCCGGACGTGCCTCGAACGCCTCGGGATGCGACAAAACTATTCGTTCTAACAGCAGTCTGTGGCCCTGAGCACAACGCATGAAGCGTTTGAGTGGCTTACACTGCGTAAACCTTACCTTTTGTTACAAGGAACCAAACATGGGCATGATCAGTGAATTCAAGGCCTTCGCGGTCAAAGGCAATGTCGTCGACATGGCGGTTGGTATCATCATCGGCGCGGCCTTCGGCAAGATCGTCTCGTCTTTCGTCGGTGACGTGGTCATGCCGCCACTGGGCCTGTTGATCGGTGGCGTGGACTTCAGCGACCTGGCAATTACTCTGAAGGCTGCCGAAGGTGACATTCCGGCCGTGGTGCTGGCGTATGGCAAGTTCATCCAGACCGTGATCGACTTCCTGATCGTGGCCTTTGCCATCTTTATGGGGGTGAAGGCGATCAACCAGCTCAAGCGTGAAGAGGCCGTGGCGCCGACTGCACCGCCTGTGCCGACTGCAGAAGAAACCTTGCTGACCGAGATCCGCGACTTGCTCAAGGCGCAGAATCAGAACCGCTTGCCCTGAGGCTGTATAGGGAACGCTGTGGGAGCGGGCATGCCCGCGAAGAATCCAACGCGGTGGATGGCACCGGCTCCGCCGGTGTTCGCGGGCACGCCCGCTCCCACAACGGCCCCAACGGCCCTACCAGTAGTTCTCCACAGCCACCTGCCCCGGCCGCTTGCTCAGGCTCAATTGCAGGTCGCGCGCCTTCAGTACCTTGCGCGTTTCATCAATCATCTCCGGGTTGCCACACAGCATCACCCGCGAATGTTCCGGCGACAGCTCCAGCCCCGCCGCCTTCTCCAGCCCGCCATTCTCGATCAGCGTGGTAATACGCTGGTTCAACGCCCCCGGGTGCGGTTCACGGGTCACCACCGGAATGAACTGCAACTTGCCGGCGAATTCGGCCAGGTAATCGCGCTGCTCCAGCCCAGCGATCTCATCCACATAGGCCAGCTCTTTCGCTTCGCGCACCGAGTACACCAGCTTGATGTTGTCGAAACGCTCCCAGGCCTCGAAGTCCTGCAGGATCGACATGAACGGCGCAATGCCAGTACCGGTCGCCAGCAACCACAAGTCGCGGCCACCAACGAAGCGGTCGAGGGTAAGGAAGCCGAAGGCCTGGCGGTCGATCAGCAGGGTATCGCCTGCCCCCAGTCGGCTCAGCTCGCTGGTGAATTCCCCACCGGGCACCACGATGGAGAAGAAGTCGAGGTGTTCGTCATGGGGCGCGCTGACCATGGAATAGGCGCGCCACACCACGCTGCCATCGGCCTTGGTCACGCCAAGGCGGGCAAACTGGCCGGAACGGAAGCGGAACCCCGCATCGCGCGTAACCCGCAGGCTGAAGAGGTTCGGCGTGAGTGGCTGAACATCGAGCAGGGTCTGGCGGGTGAACTTTTCGGCGCTAGCGGTCATATCGGGCTCCAGGTTTGGCGTGCGCACAGTGTCGCGCAAAGTGGCGCGGATAAAAACCACTGCTTTGTAGGGCCTCATCTGCGGCGATCCTGCCGAAGTCGCATCGTATCCTGACCGCTATAACAAAAAAATCTCAGCACATTGGTAGGTCTTTTCCTACAATCATGCGGGCACCCAAACGGACTGGACCTGAGGCACAAGGAGTATTTCAGATGCGCCACTGGAAAACCGAGTATCTTTGTGCGTTCGACGCCGAACGCTGCCCACAGAAGTTGTTCGGCATGGCCGTGCATATGGCGCAGGATCTGGGCATGGAGTACGTGGGGCTGAACATTCGCATCCAGATCGCTACGCAAACACCCCACCTGTTCCTGTACAGCAACTACCCCAGTGAATGGATCGAGCGCTACCAGCGCGAAGACCTGTACAAGCAGGACCCGGCTGCCGATTTGAGCCACAAATCCACCATGCCTGTGCTATGGACCGATGACCTGTATCGCGAGGCTCCGCAATTTCGTGAAGCTGCCTGCCAGAGCGGTTTGCGCCATGGCTGGACGCAGTCATTGCACGACCAGCAGCACAACGAAAGCCAGATAAGCGTGGCCAGGTCCACCAAGCCCATCAGTATTGTCGAACTCTACAGAAAGGCCGGCAGTGTGCAGTGGCTGAGTCACAAACTGCATGAGGTGATCAGCGCACATCACCTCACTGCACTATGCCCGCCGCAGCCGAAGTTGAGCGATCGGGAACTGGAAGTGCTGAAATGGTCGGCCGCCGGCAAGACCGCCGCCGACGTTGCCTGCATCCTGTCACTGTCGCAAAGCACGGTAAACTTCCATATCCGCAGTGTCATCACCAAGACCAACGCCGCCAACAAGGCCGCCGCCATCGCCATCGCCGCCCTGCGTGGCTGGATCTGACCTTCAAACCTGCGACCTTGGGCAAAGCCCTGTAGAATCGCCCGGCAAAGCCCGGGGCGAACCGCAACGGGCAGTTTCGTACCCGAGCCAGACGCCATGCCCCTGTTGACCACCCCCTACGCCGAACTCGACCTGATCCGCCAGCCGGAACAGGCCAACGACCCGCTGCAGGCTTTCGATGCCGCCGATGAGTACCTGCTTGCGCAGCTGCACGAACAGGCTCCAGGGGCCGACTGTCGGGTGCTGGTGCTCAATGACAGCTTCGGCGCCCTGGCCGCCAGCCTGGCGGGCAAGCTGCAGGTAGTCAGCAGTGGCGATTCACACCTGGCGCACCTGGCCCTGGAAAAGAACCTGGCACGCAACGGCCTGCCATTTGACAGTGTGCCGTTCGTGCCGGCCAGCGAACACTGGCAAGGCCCGTTCGACCGAGTACTGGTGCGCGTGCCCAAGACCCTGGCCCTGCTCGAAGAACAGCTGATCCGCCTGCAAGGCCACCTGGCGCCCGGTGCGCAGGTGATTGCCGGGGCGATGATCAAGCACCTGCCACGGGCGGCCGGTGACCTGATGGAGAAGTACATCGGCCCAGTGCAAGCCTCGCTGGCACAAAAAAAGGCCCGCTTGCTGACCGCGACGGTGGCCGATCGGCCGGTCGCCCGCTCACCCTACCCTAGCCGCTACCGCCTCGACGCGCCGGCGCTGGAGCTGCTGAACCACGCCAACGTGTTCTGCCGTGAGGGGCTGGATATCGGCACGCGGGCGTTCCTGCCGCACCTGCCCCGCGAACTGGGCCGCGCGCGGGTGGCGGACCTGGGCTGTGGCAACGGCGTGCTGGCGATCGCCAGCGCCCTGGCCAACCCGGATGCCCAATACATCCTGGTCGACGAGTCGTATATGGCGGTGCAATCGGCGCGAGAGAACTGGCAGGCCGCGCTAGGCGAGCGCCCGGCGGTGTTCGAGGCAGCCGATGGGTTGGCGGGGGTAGAGAAGCAGTCGCTGGATGTGGTGCTGTGCAATCCGCCGTTCCACCAGCAGCAGGTGGTGGGCGATTTCCTCGCCTGGCGCATGTTCCAGCAGGCGCGTGAAGCGTTGGTGGTGGGCGGGGCGCTGTATATCGTGGGTAACCGGCACCTGGGCTATCACAGCAAGCTGGCGCGGTTGTTCCGGGGGGTGGAACAGGTGGCGGCAACGCCCAAGTTCGTTATCCTGAAAGCCCGCAAGTAAGCCTGTACCGGCCCTATCGCCGGCAAGCCAGCTCCCACAGGTACTGCACTGCATTCAAGGGCAGTGACTTACCTGTGGGAGCTGGCTTGCCGGCGATAGGGCCAGAGCAGGCTTACCTCAATGGGTGGTCAGCCCCGCAGCCCCCATGAACAGGCGCATCACGTAGGCCGCCACGCCCAGGGCCGCCACGCTCATCGCCCAGATCAGCAGCAGCCAGCCCAGCCGCTGCCACAGGGGTTTCTTCTCGTCCAAGCCATGCTTGCCGGTCATCATGCACCCCTCCTAGTGATAGCCGTCTTCATGGGTCACCTTGCCGCGGAACACGTAGTAGCTCCAGAAGGTATACATGAGGATGAACGGCAGGATGAACAGTGTGCCCACCAGCATGAAGCCCTGGCTCTGCGGAGGCGCCGCGGCATCCCAGATCGAAATCGACGGCGGGATGATGTTCGGCCACAGGCTGATGCCCAGGCCGCTGTAACCGAGGAAGATCAGCACCAACGTCAGCAGGAACGGCGTGTAGTGCGCATTGCGCGCCACCGCCTTGAGCAACCCGTAGAAGGTCACCAGCACCAGGATCGGCACCGGCATGAACCAGACCAGGTTAGGCATGCTGAACCAGCGGTCGGCGATCTGCGGGTAGGCGATCGGTGTCCACAGGCTGACGATGCCGATCACTACCAGCAGCACCAGCGCCAGCGGCCGGGCGATGTCGTGCATCTTCTGCTGCAGCGACCCTTCGGTCTTCATGATCAGCCAGGTGCAGCCCAGCAGGGTGTAGGCAACGATCAGCCCCAGGCCACAGAACAGGCTGAACGGGGTCAGCCAGTCAAGGGTGCCACCGGCGAAATGCCGGTCGACCACCTTGAAGCCTTCGAGGAAGGCACCCAGCGCCACGCCCTGGAAGAAAGTGGCGATCAACGAGCCCCAGATGAACGCCTTGTCCCAGATGTGGCGTTTGTCGGCCTTGGCCTTGAAGCGGAACTCGAAGGCCACGCCGCGGAAGATCAGGCCGATCAGCATCAGGATCAATGGCAGGTACAGGGCCTCCAGCACTACCGAGTAAGCCATCGGGAACGCCCCGAACAGCCCGGCACCGCCCAGCACCAGCCAGGTCTCGTTACCGTCCCACACGGGGGCGACGGTGTTCATCATCACATCTCGGTCCTGCTCGCCCTTGACGAACGGGAAGAGCATGCCGATCCCCAGGTCGAAACCATCCATCACCACGTACATCATGACGCCGAAGATGATGATCACGGCCCAGATCAGCGAAAGGTCGATACCCATGGCTCAGTTCCCCTTGCTCAGGCTGGCGGAGTTGGCCTCTCGGCCATCATCGGCGGCGGACAGCGGCCGCGCCGGCGTGCGTTTGGTGCCAGGGCCACCAGGTTTGTGCTCGTCACCCTCACCGGTCTGCGGCCCTTTGCGCACCAGGCGCATCATGTAGCCAAGGCCGGTGCCGAACAGGGCGAAGTACACCACCACGAAGGCCACCAGGGTGAAGCCGAGCTGGGCGTAACTGTGGTTGGACACACCGTCTGCCGTACGCATCAGGCCATACACCACCCAGGGCTGGCGGCCGATTTCGGTGGTGAACCAGCCGGCCAGCAGCGCGATCAGCCCGGAAGGGCCCATCCACAGGGCCAGGTACAGGAACGGCCGCGAGGTGTAGAGCGTGCCGCGCTTGCGCAGCCAGAGGCTCCACAGGCCGACGAAGATCATCAGGAAGCCCAGCCCGACCATGATCCGGAACGACCAGAAGACGATGGTCGAGTTGGGCCGGTCTTCGGGCGGGAACTCCTTCATCGCCGGCACCTGCTTGTCCAGGCTGTGGGTCAGGATCAGGCTGCCGAGCGCCGGGATCTCGAGCTTGAAGCGGGTGGTTTCGGCCTGCATGTCGGGAATGCCGAACAAGATCAGCGGGGTCGGCTCACCGGGCACGTTCTCCCAGTGGCCTTCGATCGCGGCGATTTTCACCGGCTGGTGCTTGAGCGTGTTGAGGCCATGGAAGTCACCGATCACCGCCTGGATCGGGGCGACGATCAGCGCCATCCACATGGCCATCGACAGCATCTTGCGCACCGCCGGGTTGTCACGCCCGCGCAGCAGGTGCCAGGCCGCCGAGGCACCGACGAAGAACGCGGTGGCAACGAACGCGGCCGTGGCCATGTGCATCAGGCGGTAGGGGAACGAGGGGTTGAATACCACCGCTAGCCAGTCCACCGGCACCACCCGGCCATCGATGATCTCGTGGCCTTGCGGGGTCTGCATCCAACTGTTGGAGGCAAGGATCCAGAAGGTCGAGACCAGGGTGCCGAGCGCCACCATCACCGTGGAAAAGAAGTGCAGGCCACGGCCGACGCGGTTCCAGCCAAACAGCATGACCCCCAGGAAGCCAGCCTCGAGGAAGAACGCGGTCAGCACCTCGTAGGTGAGCAGCGGACCGGTAATGGCGCCGGCGAAGTCGGAGAAGCGGCTCCAGTTGGTGCCGAACTGGTAGGCCATGACCAGGCCGGAAACCACCCCCATGCCGAAGTTGACGGCGAAGATTTTCGACCAGAAGTGATAAAGGTCACGGTAGACCTGGTTGTTGGTCCGCAGCCAGAGGCCTTCGAGGACCGCCAGGTAGCTCGCCAGGCCAATGGTGATGGCCGGGAACAGGATATGGAACGACACGGTAAAGGCGAACTGCATTCGGGCGAGCTCTAAGGCCTCTATTCCGAACATGGTGCTTCCTCTTCAGATAATCCGGCGTCCGGGCCGCTGGCCCCGTCGCCCACTGCCCCCACGGTAGTCGAGTGCGGCGCGTTGGAATTGTTCTGTTCGATCGCAGGGATTTCGGCCCAAGGGCCCGATCGTTACATCTGGAACGATTGACCCAGATCAACGATTGCTAGGAAGCATAGTCCTGAATGGCCCGCCGGGCCGTGTGGTTGATTGCCGCGTGACCGGTTGCCCCACCCCCTTTCATGACGCGTGAAAAAGTGCCGACCCCGGCAAACAGTAACTGTTTGTTACAAACAGATGATACGCTGCGCACCCCTCTACTGCGCCGAGGCCCCTGGTTTCCGATGTCCGATTCCGCACCGCAGTTGTTGCGTCACCACCGCCCTTTCCTGGCCTTCTGGCTGGCCCGCGTGTTCACCGCCAGCGGCTTCCAGATGCTCACCGTGGCCATTGGCTGGCACCTCTACCAATTAACCGGCAATGTGCTGGACCTGGGCCTGGTCGGCCTGGTCGAGTTCGCCCCAAGAGTGCTGTTCATGCTGCACACCGGGCATGTCGCCGACCGCTATGACCGGCGCAAGGTCGCTGCGCTGTGCCAGAGCCTGCAGGGGCTGATAGCCCTGGCGCTGGCGCTGGGCAGTGCCACCGACAACGTCACCCGCGAGCTGATCTTCGCCCTCGCCTTCCTGCTCGGTGCCACGCGTTCGTTCGAAATGCCGGCGACCCAGGCGCTGCTGCCCAACGTGGTACCGGCCGGGCTGTTCCCACGCGCGGTGGCGGCTTCGGCCTCGGCCACCCAGTCGGCAACCATTGTGGCGCCGGCGGTGGGCGGCTTCCTGTATGCCTTCGGCAGCATCTGGGTATACGGCCCCACCGTGGCCCTGTACGCCATCGCCTGCGTGCTGACCCTGAGCCTGCAGGCACGCGGCCAGGTGGCCCAGCGCGGGCGCGCCAGCATCGAATCGCTGCTGGCCGGCATCCGCTTCATCCGCAGCCGGCCGGACATCCTCGGCGCCATCTCGCTGGACCTGTTCGCCGTACTGCTGGGTGGGGCCACCGCGCTGCTGCCGGTGTTCGCCAAGGACATCCTGCTGACCGGCCCGCTGGGCCTCGGCCTGCTGCGCTCGGCGCCAGCGGTGGGGGCGTTGCTGATGTCGCTGTGGCTGGCGCGCTTCCCGTTCGAACGCAACGTGGGGCGGACCATGTTCACGGCAGTGGGCGTGTTCGGCGTGGCGACCATCGCCTTCGGCCTGTCGACCTCGTTCTGGTTCTCGCTGGCAGTGCTGGTGGTGCTGGGTGCGGCAGACATGATCAGCATGGTTATCCGCGGTGCCTTCGTGCAGTTGGAGACGCCGGATGAAATGCGCGGGCGGGTGAGTGCGGTGAACGGCTTGTTCATTGGTGCCTCGAACCAGCTCGGCGAGTTCGAATCGGGGGTGACCGCGCACTGGTTTGGCACAGTGCCGGCAGTGGTGCTGGGTGGGGTGGGCACTTTGGTGGTGACCGGGGTGTGGATAAAGCTGTTCCCGACACTGGCCAAGCGGGACCGGTTGCATAACGGTTGATCGCTCGCCTGTGCCGGCCTCTTCGCGGGCTTGCCCGCTCCCACAAGGACCGCGCCGCCCTCAGGCCCTGTGGTGTCCCTGTGGGCGCGGGCAAGCCCGCGAAAGGGCCGGTACAGGCTATAGAGAACCCATTCCCCAACGGCCATAGGCCCCCGCCAAGCATGCTGGTATGATGCGCGGCTTTTTTCCGCCCCACACAAAACCACGGCAACCGGTACGGTCTGTGCTTTGCTGATGGGGTCGATACATTCATGGCGCCGGGGGCGCCTCGGGGAGCGGGCATGCTGGAAAGGCTGTTTCAACTAAAAGCACACAACACCAATGTGCGCACCGAGATTCTCGCGGGCGTCACTACCTTCCTGGCCATGGCCTACATCCTGTTCGTCAACCCGAGCATCCTCGGCGAGACCGGCATGGACAAGGGCGCGATCTTCGTCGCCACCTGCCTGGCCGCGGCCATCGGCTCGGTGACCATGGGCCTGATCGCCAACTACCCGATCGCCCTGGCGCCGGGCATGGGCCTGAACGCGTTCTTCACCTACACCGTGGTCCTGCACATGGGCCACACCTGGCAGGTGGCACTGGGTGCGGTGTTCCTGTCGGCGGTGATGTTCTTCCTGCTGTCGATCTTCCGCATCCGCGAATGGATCGTGAACAGCATCCCGCTGCCGCTGCGTTCGGCCATTGCCGCGGGTATCGGCCTGTTCCTGGCATTGATCGCCCTGCATAACGCAGGCATCGTCGTCGATAACCCGGCCACCCTGGTGGGCCTGGGCGACCTCAAGCAGCCAGCACCGATCCTCGCCACCCTGGGCTTCTTCCTGATCGTCGGCCTCGAATCGCTGAAAGTGCGCGGCGCCGTGCTGATCGGCATTCTCGCCGTAACCATCGCCTCGATCCTGATGGGCGTGACGCCCTTCGGCGGCGTGGTCTCGATGCCGCCATCGCTGGCCCCGACCTTCCTGCAGCTGGACATCGCCGGCGCGCTGGACGTGGGCCTGGTCAGCGTGATCTTCGCCTTCCTGTTCGTCGACCTGTTCGACAACTCCGGCACCCTGATCGGCGTGGCCAAGCGCGCCGGGCTGATGGGCAAGGACGGCCACATGCCGAAGATGGGCCGTGCCCTGATCGCCGACAGTACCGCAGCCATGGCCGGCTCCCTGCTGGGCACCTCGACCACTACCAGCTACATCGAATCCGCCGCGGGCGTGAGCGCCGGTGGCCGCACCGGCCTCACCGCCATCGTGGTCGCCGTGCTGTTCCTGCTGGCGCTGTTCTTCGCCCCGCTGGCCGGTAGCGTGCCGGCCTTCGCCACCGCCCCGGCGCTGCTGTTCGTCGCGGTGCTGATGGCCTCGGGCCTGGCAGAAATAAACTGGGACGACGTCACCGAAGCCGCACCGGTGGTAGTGACCGCCCTGGCCATGCCGCTGACCTACTCGATCGCCAACGGCATCGCCTTCGGCTTCATTTCCTGGACCGCCGTCAAGCTGATCTCCGGCCGCCACCGCGACCTGAACCCGGCCCTGGTGATCCTTTCCATCCTGTTCGTCATCAAGCTGGGCTGGTTCAACGCATGAGTGCTGCTTTCGACCCCTCCTCCTACACCACCCAGCTGGACGCCAAGGTGGCCCGGCTGCGCGAGCTGCTGGCGCCGTTCGGCGCGCCGGAGCCGGCTGTTTTCGACTCGCCGCGCGAGCATTACCGCCTGCGCGCCGAATTCCGCCTGTGGCGCGAGGATGGCCAGCGCCACTACGCCATGTTCGCCCCGGGCGAGAAGCACAAGGCGATCCTGATCGACGACTTCCCCATCGCCAGCCAGCACATCAATGCACTGATGCCGCGCCTGAAGGCCGCCTGGCAAGCCAGCGAGGAGCTGGGTAACCGCCTGTTCCAGGTGGAGTTCCTCACCACCCTGGCTGGCGATGCCATGGTCACCCTGTGCTACCACCGCCCACTGGACGAGGCCTGGGAAACGGCCGCACGGCAGCTGGCCGAGGACCTGGGCGTGAGCATCATCGGCCGCTCCAAGGGCAAGCGCCTGGTCATCGGCCGTGACTATGCGGTGGAAAAACTCGACGTCGCTGGCCGTGTGTTCAGCTACCGCCAGCCGGAAGGCGCGTTCACCCAGCCCAACGGCGCGGTGAACCAGAAGATGCTGAGCTGGGCCTTCGAGGCCATCGGCGAGCGCGACGACGACCTGCTGGAGCTGTACTGCGGCAACGGCAACTTCACCCTGCCGCTGGCCACCCGCGTGCGCCAGGTACTGGCCACGGAAATCAGCAAGACCTCGGTCAATGCCGCGCTGAGCAACCTCGACGAGAACGCTGTGGATAACGTGCGGCTGGTGCGCCTGTCGGCAGAAGAGCTGACCCAGGCGCTGAACGAGGTGCGGCCGTTCCGCCGGCTGGAAGGCATCGACCTGAAGAGCTACGAGTTCGGTACGGTGTTCGTCGACCCGCCGCGGGCGGGGATGGACCCGGACACCTGCGAGCTGACCCGGCGTTTCGAGCGGATCCTGTACATCTCGTGCAACCCGGAGACGCTGGCGGCGAACATTGCCCAGTTGCAGGACACCCACCGCATCGAACGGTGTGCGTTGTTTGACCAGTTCCCCTATACCCACCATATGGAGAGTGGGGTTTTGCTGGTTCGGCGCTGACCTTCAGATCGCCGGGGCTGCTTTGCAGCCCATCGCCGGCAAGCCAGCTCCCACAGGTGCTGCACAGGCCTTGAGGGCCGCGCGGTCGGTGTGGGAGCTGGCTTGCCGGCGATGGGCCGCAAAGCGGCCCCAGGCTTCACTCAGAAGTCGAAGAACACCGTCTCCCCTTCCCCCTGAATACGGATATCGAAGCGATACGCCGTCTTCCCGTCCACCTCGCAACGCTTGGCCACCAGGGTCTCGCGCCGCTGCGGCTGCTCGATCAGGTTGAGCACCGGGCACTTGGCATTGGCCTCGGCCTCGTCATCGAAATACAGCCGCGTGTGCAGGTGGATGTTGATCCCCCGGGCAAACAGGCTGATGTTGATGTGCGGCGCCATCGGCACGCCCGCAGCGTTGTTCACCACGCCCGGCTTGACCGTGTGCAGGGTCCACTCACCGGCATCGAAGGTGGTGGCGGTGCGGCCGAAGCTGTTGAAGGCGTTTTCCAGGTTGTAGGCATCCTGGTACTCGCCGTTGGCATCGGCTTGCCACACCTCCAGGAACGAATCGCGCACCAGGTGGCCGTTACCGTCATACACCTGGCCGATCAGCAGGATGTGCTCGCCCGGCGCGTCCGGCTTGGCCAGGCGGTTCCAGATTTCCTGGTCGCGGGTCGGGTTGCCGGCCGCTTCCAGGGCCAGGCCGATGTGCACGTAGGGGCCGGCGGTCTGCGAAGGGGTTTCCGGCAGCAGTTCGATTGGCATGGCGGGGTCCTCAGCAGTTTTCGAAGTGGGTCTTGCGCTGGCCGCGCAGCACGATGTCGAAGCGGTAGGCCAGGCAGTCCATCGGGTTGGCGTTGCTCATGTCGAGCTTGGCGATCAACTGCTGCACGGCTTGCGGGTTGGCGATCGACTTGACGATCGGGCACATCGGGATCAGCGGGTCACCCTCGAAGTACAGCTGGGTGATCAGCTTGGTGGCGATCGACGGGCCGCTGATGGCGAAGTGGATGTGCGCCGGGCGCCAGTCGTTCGGGCCGTTGCGCCATGGGTACGGGCCCGGCTTGATGGTGCGGAAGCTGTAGTAGCCATCACGGTCGGTCAGGCAACGGCCGACGCCACCGAAGTTCGGGTCCAGCGGCGCCAGGTAGCGGTCGTTCTTGTGACGGTAGCGGCCGCCGGCATTGGCCTGCCACATTTCCACCAGGGTATTCGGCACAGGCTTGCCGTACTGGTCGACCACACGGCCGGCGACGATGATGCGCTCGCCGATCGGCAAGCCGCCGTTGTTGAAGTTCAGCAGCAGGTCATGGTCATGGGCGCCGAAGCCCAGGTGGGAAAAGTCCGGGCCGGTGGTTTCGCTGATCGACTGCGGGATGCTGACCAGTGCCTGGCGTGGCGAGCGGGCAATGGACGTCTTGTAGTCAGGCGTAAGGGCTTTCGGGTGCCAGTTGCGATCACGGATCACGAAGCGGCTGTTGTCCTGGGCGGGCATGCCGGTTTCCTCTCTTGGAATTATGGAAATGCGCGGGGGGTTATTTGAAACCCTGTCGCGGGCAAGCCCGCTCCCACATGCAGTTTCAGGCAGGTAGCGTGCAATGAATATTGAAATCAGCCACATCAAACATAACCATTTGGTTATGCATAAGCACCTTGGCCTGACACTCGCCGCCGTCGTGGACTAATCTTTGTCTTCTTGTTTCACGCTTCGGAGAGCATTCATGGATTGGCGAAAAGGCCGACGCAGCGACAATGTGGTCGATGCCCGAGGCGAAGGTGGTGGCGGCGGCATGCGTTTCGGCGGCGGCAAGGGGCTGGGGCTTGGTGCGGTGCTGCTGATTGTCGGCATCGGCTGGCTCACCGGCCAGGACCCGTTGCAGATTCTTGGCCAGCTCGCCGGCCAGATGGAGCAGCAACAACAGCAGGCACCCAGCAGCGCGGGCGGCAAGGCCCCGCCGGCCAACGACCAGCAGGCCGAGTTCGTCGCCTCTATCCTGGGCGATACCGAAGACACCTGGAAAGCCCTGTTCGCCGAGGGCGGCAAGCAATACCGCGACCCCAAGCTGGTGCTGTTCAGCGGCCAGGTCAATTCGGCCTGTGGCTTTGCCTCGGCGGCGGTGGGGCCGTTCTACTGCCCGGCAGACCAACGGGTCTACCTGGACATGTCGTTCTTCCGCGAAATGGAAACCCGCTTCGCCGCAGCCGGCGACTTTGCCCAGGCCTACGTGATCGCCCACGAAATCGGCCATCACGTACAGACCCTGCTGGGCGTGTCGGCCAAAGTCGATGCCGCGCGCCGCAGTGGCCAGCGCATGGAAGGCGACAATGGCCTGCTGGTGCGCCAGGAGCTGCAGGCCGACTGCCTGGCCGGTGTATGGGCCTACCAGGCGCAGAAGCGCCTGAACTGGCTGGAACCGGGCGACGTCGAAGAGGCGCTGAACGCGGCCAATTCCATTGGCGATGACCGCCTGCAGCAACAAGGCCGCGGGCGCGTGGTACCAGACTCGTTCACCCACGGCACCTCGGCGCAGCGGGTACGCTGGTTCAAGGCCGGGTTTGCCGAGGGCGAAGTGAACCGCTGCGATACCTTCAGCGCGCGCAACCTCTGAGGCTTCATGGGGCCGCTTTGCGGCCCTTCGCGGCGGTTCGGCGCCCCGACACGCCCGCTCCCACAGGTAAATCGCTGCCCTTGAAGTTGGCGCTATCCCTGTGGGAGCGGGCATGCCCGCGAAGGGCTGCAAGGCAGCCCCAATCAAGCCAGTTACAAATCTGCTGAAAAAGCGTTTCAGCTTCCTCCATCACTGCCGATAACCCCTGCACGAATCAGCGGGCATCCAGAACAACAACGCCTGGCGATCGAAGATCAAGCGAGCGAAAACAACTTCTGGAGAGCGTGCATGAACAGCTGGTTCGCCAACATCAGCGTCAACCTCAAACTCGGCCTGGGCTTCGGCCTGGTCCTGATCCTCACCGGCCTGCTGGCCCTGACCGGCTGGACCAGCCTGGGCAGCCTGATCGACCGCAGCAACTGGATGGGTGATATCGGCCAGCTCAACAAGGACCTGACCGACCTGCGCATTGCCCGCCTGCAGTACATGATCGCCAACGGCGACGATGCCGCCGCCGCCAACACCCAGACCAAGCTGGACGCCTTCAGCAAGCAGCAGGCCTACCTGGCCAGCACCTTCAAGAGCCCGGAAAACATCAAGCTGCTGGGTGAACTGGGCGAGACCATCAGCGCCTACAAGGTGTCGCTGAACAAGATGCGCCAGGGCTACGACGCCACCCGCACCGCGCGCACGGCCATGGACGGTTCGGCCAGCCGCGCCGACCAGGCCATGGACGCCCTCAGCCAGGTAGTCATGGCGCGCCCCGAAGCCGACAGCGTGCGCCTGGCCCAGTACCAGCTGGTCAGCAAGGCCCGCCAGCAACTGCTGCAGGTGCGCATCGACGTACGCGGCTACATTGCCGAAAACAGCGCTGCCAACGAGCAGGCCGCCCTGCGCCAGCTGGACGCCGCCCTGGCCGAAATCGACAATCTCAAGCGCCAGCTGCCGGCCGAAGACACACGCCTGCAACAGTTCGAAGGCTCGGTGCTGGCCTACCGTGACGCCGTGCGCCAGTTCCGCGATGCGGTCGCCAACATCACCACTGCGCGCGCCGAAATGACCGTGCAGGGTGCCGACATCGTCAAGCGCAGCGACGCTCTGTACCAGATCCAGCTGCAGCGCCGCGACATCGAAAGCACCCAGGCTCGCAGCCTGCAGGCCATTGCCACGCTGCTGGCGCTGCTGGTCGGCGTGCTGGCGGCAGTGCTGATCACCCGGCAGATCACCCGCCCGCTGCGCGACACCATGGTGGCAGTGGAAAAGATCGCCAGCGGCGACCTTACCCAGCACCTGCGCGTCACCCGCCGCGACGAACTGGGCGTGCTGCAACAAGGCATCGCCCGCATGGGCACCACTTTGCGCGAGCTGATCAGCGGCATCCGCGATGGCGTCACCCAGATCGCCAGCGCTGCCGAGGAATTGTCGGCGGTGACCGAGCAGACCAGCGCCGGCGCCAACAGCCAGAAGGTCGAGACCGACCAGGTGGCCACCGCCATGCACGAAATGGCCGCTACCGTTCAGGAAGTGGCGCGCAATGCCGAACAGGCCTCGCATGCCGCCACCGGTGCCGATGACGAAGCCCGTGCCGGCGACCGCGTGGTGGGCGAAGCAATTGGCCAGATCGAACGCCTGGCCGAAGACATGCACCGCTCCACCGAAGCCATGAACCTGCTGCAGCAGGAAAGCCAGAAGATCGGCAGCGTGATGGACGTGATCAAGTCGGTGGCCGAACAGACCAACCTGCTTGCACTTAACGCAGCGATCGAGGCGGCGCGTGCCGGCGAGGCCGGCCGTGGTTTTGCCGTGGTTGCCGATGAAGTGCGCGGCCTAGCCCAGCGCACGCAGAAATCCACCGAAGAGATCGAAGAGCTGATCGCCAGCCTGCAGCATGGGACCCAGCAAGTGGCTACGGCCATGCAAGGCAGCCGTACCCTGACCGACAGCAGCGTCGAGCTGGCGCGCAAGGCCGGGGCTTCGCTGGAGAGCATCACCAGCACGGTATCGAGCATCCAGTCGATGAACCAGCAGATTGCCGCGGCGGCGGAACAGCAGAGTGCGGTGGCGGAGGAGATTAGCCGCAGCATCCTGAATGTGCGCGATGTGTCGGAGCAGACGGCGGCGGCCAGTGACGAGACGGCGGCGTCCAGCGTGGAGCTGGCGCGGTTGGGTGGGCAGTTGCAGACGTTGGTCAGCCAGTTCCGCGTCTGATCCTGGAATCTGGGGCCGCTTTGCGGCCCATCGCCGGCAAGCCAGGCTCCCACAGGGATCGCACAGACCTCGGGGCTGCGCCGTACCTGTGGGAGCTGGCTTGCCGGCGATAGGGCCGGCACTGACGATCGCTTACTTGACGATCATCCCTACCCCACGCCCACGCGGATCCGAAGCGGTCTCCAGCTTCGTCCCATCAACCCGGATCGCCTGGATATCCCCCATCTCCCAGCCCTGGTCCTCCAGCACATAGCCCATCTTCTTCAGTTCATCAGCCACCGGCCCGGTCAGCGGCGCATAGCTGTCGAAGTAGATGGTGTCCTTGGGCAGCAACTGATGGTGCACGCGCTGCGCCGCCACCGCCTTGTCCAGCGGCATGTCGTAGTCGTACAGGTTGTTCATCACCTGGAAGATCGAGGTGAAGATCCGCGACCCACCCGGGGTACCGATGACCAGCTCGACCTTGCCATCACGGGTCATCAGGCTGGGGCTCATGGACGACAGCATGCGCTTGCCCGGGGCGATGGCATTGGCATCGCCGCCAACTACACCAAAGGCGTTCGCCGCCCCCGGCTTGGCGCTGAAATCGTCCATCTCGTCGTTGAGCAGGAAGCCGGCGCCTTTCACCACCACACCACTGCCGTAGTCGAGGTTGAGGGTGTAGGTGTTGCTGACCGCATTGCCCTGCTTGTCGACGATCGAGAAGTGCGTGGTCTGGTGCGGCTCCAGGCCCGGCTTGACCTTGTCGGTGTCGGAAATGGCCTTCGGGTTGACCTGCGCGGCGCGCTTGGCCAGGTAATCCTTGGCCACCAGCTGATCCACCGGCACTTTGGTGAAGGCCGGGTCGCCAAGGTAGTCGGCGCGGTCGGCGAACACGCGCTTCTCGATCTCGGCCAACAGGTGTATGTACTGCGCCGAGTTGTGCGCCACACCCTTGAAGTCCGCCGCGCGGTTTTCCTTGATGCCCAGCAGCTGGGCCAGGGCGACGCCACCGGAGCTTGGCGGTGGCGCGGTATACACCACGTTGCCACGCCAGCTCACGGCCATCGGCTCACGCCAAACGGCCTTGTAGTCCTTGAGGTCCTGTTTGGTGATCAGGCCCTTGTCGGCCTGCATCTGCGCCACCAGCAGGTCGGCGGTCTTGCCCTGGTAGAACTCGCTCACGCCCTTGTCGGCGATGCGTTCCAAGGTCTGGGCCATTTCCGGTTGCTTGAACAGCTCGCCGACCTTCATGTTGCCGAAATAGTCGTTGAAATTGGTCGCGGTCTTGAACATGCCCTGGGCATCGTTGCGGTACTGGTACTGCTTTGCGGCCACCTTGAAGCCGTTTTTCGCATAGCCGATGGCCGGGGTCAGCAGCTCGCTCCAGGGCAGCTTGCCGAACTTCTGGTGCGCCTCCCACAACCCCATCACCGTGCCCGGTACGCCAGCAGCGCGTGCCCCGACCAGGCTGAGGTTCTCGATGACCTCACCCTTTTCGTCCAGGTACATGTTGCGCGTGGCGGCCTGGGGCGCGACTTCGCGGTAGTCGAGGAAGTAGGGTTTGCCGTCGACGAACAGGGTCATGAACCCGCCACCGCCGATGTTGCCGGCCTCGGGATAAGTCACCGCCAGGGTGAAAGCCGTGGCCACTGCAGCATCCACCGCGTTGCCGCCTTTCTTGAGGATGTCGGCGGCTACCTGTGCACCATATTGATCGGGCGCGGCCACCGCGCCGCCCTCAAGGTTGGCGGCATGAACCGAGGAACAGCTCAGGATCGCGGCTGCGAGAGCCAGGTACTGGAACGGAGCAATACGCATGACACTTCCTTGGTGTTGTTTTTGTTGAGCAGTCAGTAAGGCCGAAGCGCTTCGACTGTGCAATCAACCGCAGGAAGTTTCGCCGCCTGTGGGCAGGATTTGTCGCGTTCAGGCAACTCAGCTGGCGTACATCGCCAACTTGCGCTGGATGAAATCGAGGAAGCACTGGATACGCAGCGCCAGCTGGGTGTTGCGGTAGTACACCGCATGGATCGGCTGGCGGTAGCCGTTGTTGGCTTCGCTCAGCAGCACTTGCAGGCGCCCGGTGCGGATATCCTCGTGGGTCATGAAGTGCGACAGGCTGACGATGCCCTCGCCGGCCAGCGCCAGTTGGCGCAAGGTCTCGCCGCTGGAGGCGATCAGCGCCGGGCGGATGCTCCAGCGGTCACCCTGGGCATGGCGCAGTGGCCAGTGGTTGAGCGATTCGGGCTGGCTGAAGCCAAGCAGGCAGTGGTTGGCCAGGTCCTCGACCCGCTGCGGCGTGCCGTGCTGCTCGAGGTAGGCCGGGCTGGCCAGCACCTGTACCGGGCTGCAACCCAGGCTGCGTGCGTGCAGGCTGGAGTCAGCCAGTTCACCGATGCGGATCGCCACATCGGTGCTTTGCTCCAGCAGGTCGATAATCAGGTCGTCGGTATTGAGTTCCAGTTCGATGCCAGGGTATTGGCGGCGGAACTCGCCGATCCACGGCAGGATGGCATGCAGCATGAACGGCGCGGCGGCGTTGATGCGCAGGCGCCCGGTGGGGGTCTGGCGGTTCATCGACAGGCGCTCTTCCATCTCGTCCATCTGCTCCAGGATCAACCGCGCGCGTTCGAGGAAGAAGCGGCCCTCCTCGGTCAGGTCCATGCGCCGAGTGGTGCGGTTGACCAGCGTGGTACCCAGCTTGCCCTCAAGGCGCGACAGGGTACGGCTGACGGCGGACGGGGTCTGGCCCATCTGCTCGGCAGCAGCGGAAATCGAGCCGCAGTCGATGACGGTGACGAATACCTGGAGTTCTTCGGATCGGGTTTTCACATCTGCGCCTGTGGTTGGTCTCTGCAGGGATTAGATAGCCGCTTGTCGAGGCCAAGTCCAGCGGTGCCTGTGTTGGCCTCTTCGCGGGCTTGCCCGCTCCCACAGGGATCACACAGATTTCAAGGAGTGTGGAGTACCTGTGGGAGCGGGCAAGCCCGCGAAGAGGCCGGCACAGAGAAAACCTTACTGTGCCTTGCCAAATACCTTGTCCAGATGCGCCTCATAGGCCGCCAAAGCAGCCGGCACATCCGGCCGCTTCATCACATCCACTGCCAGGAAAGTCGGCAGCCCGGTCATGCCGAGGAACTGGTTGGCCTTGTGGAACGGGAAGTACACCGCGTCCACCCCCTTGCCCTCGAAGAAATCGCTCGGGTCGTCGAATGCCTGCTGCGGTGCATTCCAGGTCAGCGAAAGCATGTACTGCTTGCCGTGCACCAGGCCGCCGCTGCCGTACTTCTGCGAGTGGTCCGCACGGGTACGGCCGTCGTTGGCATACAGGCTGCCGTGGCCTGCGGTGAACACCTCGTCGATGTACTTCTTCACGGTCCATGGCGCGCCCATCCACCAACCGGGCATCTGGTAGATCACCACATCGGCCCAGAGGAACTTCTCCACCTCTTCCTGGGCGTCGTAACCGCCGTCGATGAAGGTGTGGCGCACATCGAAACCGGCCCGGTCCAGGTGAGCGATGGCCGCTTCGTGCAAGGTCGCGTTGAGGCGACCGTCGGAGTGAGCGAATTGTTTACCACCGTTGAGCAAAAGGATCTTCTTCATGCGGGCCTCGCGGAAAAGTCAGGCCGGCAGGTTAGGGGCTCGCGGGCGCGGGATACAGTAATGCATAGGCAAAATACAATTGACCTGAAGTCACGAATGAACAATACATTATTGCCTTAGAATCGCATCACCTCCCATCAACGAGTAGCGACCCATGAGTGAGCAGTACGCCTTCATCCTCAAAGCCAAGACCCGCCCGGAAATGGCTGAAGCGTTCGAAACCCTGTTCCGCGCCTACGTCGAGCCAAGCCGCCAGGAGCCGGGCTGCATCGAGTACCACATGCTGCGCGACAAGCAGGACCCGAGCCTGTTCGTGTTCTTCGAGGTCTGGGCCGACAAGGCCGCGCTGGATGTGCATTCGGCCCTGCCGCACATGACAGCGTTCTTCGAAAAACGCATGGACTACCTGGAACGCGACTTCGACATCCAGATGATCGACATGCTCAGCGCATCAAGCGCTAACCGCTGATCAGCAAATGGCCGCCGAGTGCGGCCAGGCCGATGAAGAAGCAGCGTTTGAACAGCAGCGCGCTGATGCGCTGACGCAGCCACTGGCCGGCCAGCATGCCGAGCAAGGCCGGCGCCAGCATCAGCAGCGAAGCACCCAGTGCCTGGCCACCCAGGGCATCCTGCCCGGCCAGGCCAACGGCCAAGGCCAGGGTCGAAACAGTGAACGACAGGCCCAGGGCCTGGACCATCTGATCCCGACTCAAACCCAGGCTCTGCAGGTAGGGCACAGCCGGTATCACGAACACCCCGGTCGCCGCCGTGACCACGCCCGTGACCAGCCCGCAAAGCGGCGCCAGCCAAGGCTCCCGCCCCGGTGCCAGGCGCAGGCCCGGGCCGACCAGCCCGTACAGCGCATACACCATCAAGGCCGCGCCCAGTGCATGTGCGGCCCAAGGGCCGCTGTTGATTCCCAGCCAGGCACTGCCCAGCAAGGTACCGACGAAGATCATCGCCAGCATCGGCCACAGGCGTGCCAGCAAACCCCGCAGGTGCCCACCGCTGGCCAGCTGCCACAGGTTGGTGAGGGTTGACGGCACGATCAGCAATGCCGCAGCCTGCGCCGGTGACATAGCCAAGCCCAGCAGGCCCATGGCGATGGTCGGCAGGCCGAGGCCGATCACGCCCTTCACCGCGCCGGCCAGCAGGAAGGTCAGTACCACCAGCAGCGACAGCGCTAGGCCAATGTTCTGGTAGAAAGCGAGCAAGGTATTCATGGGCCGATGATGGCGTGCGTCGGCCGGGCTGAAAATCTGCCATATACTCAGCCAGACTCTTGCCAGGACAGAGCCACATGCATTTCGACCTGATCGACCTCAGGCTGTTCCAGCACACCCTGGAGTGCGGCAACATCACCGCCGGTGCCAGCCGCAGCCATCTGTCGCTGGCAGCAGCCAGTGCGCGCATCCGCGCCATGGAGGCATCGCTGGGCATCCCTTTGCTGGAACGCAACCGCCGTGGCGTACAAGCAACTCCGGCCGGCCAGGCACTGCTGCAGCATGCCCGGCTGATATCGCAGCAGGTCGAGCGCCTGCAGTTCGACCTGGGCCAGTACGCGCAAGGGCAGCAGGGCCAGGTGCGCCTGCTGTGCAACACGGCGGCACTCACGGAGTACCTGCCAGAGCTGCTGGCCGGCTACCTGGCTGAAAACCCTGGAGTCAGCGTGGACGTGCAGGAGTTGCCGAGCCTGCGCATCGTGCAGTCGATTACCCAGGGCATGGCAGACCTGGGCATCGTTTCGACCGCCGCACCCAGCGCGCACCTGCAGACCCGGCCGTTTCGCGAAGACCCGCTGGTGCTGGTAACGCCGCAGCGCCACCCGCTGGCCAACGAGGTCGCGCCGAGCTTCATCGATAGCCTGGCCCATGGCTATGTCGGCCTGGGGGCTGGCAGTGCACTGGCGTTGTACCTGGAAGAGCAGGCACTGCGCGAGGGGCGGCGCATGCGGGTTCGAGTGCGTGCCGAAGGGTTCGATGGCGTGATCCGCATGGTTGCGGGCGGGGCCGGGGTGGGGGTGGTGCCGCTGGCTGCGGTGAAACGTTGGCAAGGGGTATTGCCGTTGCACTGGGTGGCGCTGACGGAACCATGGGCCAATCGCCGGTTGCTGGTGTGTGCACGCGATTTTGCGGCATTGCCGGGGTATGCCGCAGGGTTGGTAACTACCCTCACCCGCTGACGGAGTGGATGGCACGGGCTTCGCCCGTGTTCGCGGGTGAACCCGCTCCCACAGGATATGTGGTATCTCTCGGATGGACGCTATACCTGTGGGAGCGGGCGAGCCCGCGAAGCAGGCACCGCGATTGATGGCACGGGCTTCGCCCGTGTTCGCGGGTAAACCCGCTCCCACAGGGTATGCGGTATCTCTCGGATGGACGCTATACCTGTGGGAGCGGGTTTACCCGCGAAGAAGGCTCACACACAATGGCGCCGTAACGCCCCACCGAAAAGGACTTTCCAGTGGCATCGATCTACCAGCTCAAACCGCGCTTCCAGGCCATGCTCCGCCCTGCTGTCCAGCGCCTCTACGACCGCGGAGTCACCGCCAACCAAGTCACTGTCGCCGCCGCCCTGCTGTCGATCCTGCTGGGCCTGCTGCTGGCCGCCCTGCCCCATCTCACCTGGCTGTTCATCCTGATTCCAGTCTGGATGCTGCTGCGCATGGCACTGAACGCCGTCGACGGCATGCTCGCCCGGGAGTTCGGCCAGCAATCCACCCTCGGCGCCTACCTCAACGAACTGTGCGACGTGATCGCCGATGCCGCGCTGTACCTGCCCTTCGCCCTGCTGGCGGGTGTAACGCCAACCTTGGTCGTACTCGTGGTGCTCAGCGCCACCTTCAGCGAATACGCCGGTGTCATGGGCCCGCTGGCCGGCGCCTCACGGCGCTACGACGGCCCCATGGGCAAGAGCGACCGGGCGTTCGCCTTCGGCGTGCTGGGTACCGGCGTCGCCTTTGGCGTGCTGAACGGCGCCTGGATCAACGGCTTGTTGCTGGTCATCCTCGCACTCTCGCTCTATACCCTCTACAACCGGGTTCGCCAGGGGCTGGCCGAAACCCGCTGAGCCCACAGCCGTCGTAAAAGGATGTCGACCATGCGCCAAGCGCAAGCGCTGCACTTCTCCACCCATGACGGCGTCGAGCTGCACTACCGTCACTGGCCTGCCACCCGTAACCAACACCAACCACGCCGGGCCGTGGTGATGTTCCACCGCGGCCACGAACACGGCGGGCGCATGGCCCACCTGGCCGATGAGCTGGATATGCCGGGCTACGATTTCTTCGCCTGGGTTGCCCGCGGCCACGGCCAGTCGCCGGGCGCGCGCGGCGACAGCCCGGGGTTCGCCACCAGTGTGCGCGACGTGCAGACCTTCATCGAGCACATCCAGGCCCGCCATGGCATTGCCGAACAGGACCTGGTGGTGCTGGCGCAAAGTGTCGGGGCCGTGCTGGTCGCCACCTGGGCCCACGACTACGCGCCGAAGGTGCGCTGCCTGGTGCTGGCCTCGCCAGCGTTCAAGGTCAAGCTGTACGTGCCGTTCGCCCGCCCCGGCCTGAAACTGCTGAAGGCCCTGCGCGGCAACTTCTTCGTCAACAGCTACGTAAAGCCTCGCCTGCTCACCCACGACCCCGAACGGGTCATGTCGTATGTGGCCGACCCGCTGATCAGCCGGCCGATTTCGGTAACCATGCTGCTCGGCCTGTACGAAGCCGCCGACCGGGTGGTGGCGGATGCCCAGGCCATCCAGCTGCCGACCCAGCTGCTGGTGTCCGGTGCCGACTTCGTGGTCGAACGCCAGCCGCAGGAACGCTTCTTCGAACGCCTGGGCAGTGCGCGCAAGGAAATGCACATCCTGCCAGGCTTCTTCCACGACACCCTTGGCGAGCGTGATCGGGCCCATGCCTTGCGCCGTATCGAGCGGTTCGTCGAACATTGCTTCGCCAGCCCCGCCGCCCTGCCGTCACTGCTCGATGCCGACAAGACCGGCGCCACCTGCGCCGAGGCCGAAAGCCTGGCCGCACCGCTGCCGCGCAACTCGCCCCGCGACCTTTACTGGCGTGCCACCCGCGCCGGGCTGCACCTGGGCAAGGGGCTGTCCGAAGGTGTGAAGCTGGGTTTCGATACCGGTTTCGACTCGGGCAGTACCCTGGACTACGTGTACCGCAACCAGCCGACCGGCAAAGGCAAGCTCGGCCGCCTGATCGACCAGAACTACCTCGACGCCATCGGCTGGCGTGGCATCCGCCAACGCAAGCTGCACGTAGAGGAACTGCTGCGCCTGGCCATCGCCCGCCTGCGCGAACAGCAGCGGCCGGTGCACATCGTCGATATCGCCGCTGGCCATGGCCGCTACATCCTCGAGGCCCTGCAGGAACTCGAACAGCTGCCGGACTCGATCCTGCTGCGCGACTACAGCGAACTGAACGTGCAGCAAGGCAGCGCACTGATTGCCGAAAAGGGCCTGGCCGACATCGCCCGCTTCGTCCAGGGCGATGCCTTCGACCGCCAGAGCCTGGCCACCCTGGAACAACCACCGACCCTGGCCGTGGTCTCCGGGCTGTACGAACTGTTCGCCAGCAACCAGTTGGTAGGCAACTCGCTGGCCGGCCTGGCCGATGCGCTGGAAGATGGCGGCTACCTGGTCTACACCGGCCAGCCGTGGCACCCGCAACTGGAAATGATCGCCCGCGCCCTCACCAGCCACCGCGGCGGCGAGGCCTGGGTGATGCGCCGCCGCAGCCAGGCCGAAATGGACCAGCTGGTAGAGGCGGCGGGGTTCCGCAAGCTGGCCCAGCGCATCGATGAATGGGGCATTTTCAGCGTCTGCCTGGCGCAACGGGTGCGCTGAATGAGCCCATCACGCGAGCCCGGGCTGATCCGCCGGGGCGTATTCTGGCTTCTGCTGCTGGGGCCGCTGTTTTTCCTCAGCTACGGGCTGGCGAACAACCACACGGCCGGGCGCAGTGATGTCGGCAGCCTGGTGTTCGGCTGGGAAAGCCGCATGCCGTTGTGGCCGTGGACGATCATCCCGTACTGGTCGATCGACCTGCTCTACGGTTTGTCCTTCCTGCTGCCGCGCACGCGCCAGGAAATGGACCGGCACGCGCTGGCGCTGCTCACCGCGCAGCTGATCAGCGTCAGCTGCTTCCTGCTCTGGCCGCTGCGCTTCACCTTCGAGCGGCCGGAACTGGGCGGGGTGTTCGGCTGGATGTTCGATGTGCTGATGGGCTTCGACAAGCCGTTCAACCAGGCGCCTTCACTGCATATTGCCCTGCTGGTGATCATCTGGACGATGTTTGCCCGGCACGTACAACGCCAGCCCTGGCGTTGGCTGATGCATGGCTGGATGGCACTGATCGGGGTGTCGGTGCTGACCACCTGGCAGCACCATTTCATCGACGTGCCGACCGGGGCATTGGCGGGGTTCGTCTGCGTCTGGTTGTGGCCACATCAAGGGCAGCTGCCCTGGCAGCAGGTGCGCCTTGCGCGGGATGCCAAGCGTTGGCGGTTGGCGTTGTTCTATACAGTGGGTGGGCTGCTGTGCGCAGTGCCTGCCGTTGCGTTGGGCGGCGCCTGGCTGTGGTTGACCTGGCCGGCCGTGTCGCTGGCCTTGGTGGCGCTGAACTATGGCGTGCTCGGTGCAGGCGGGTTTCAGAAAGGCGCCGATGGGCGCTTGTCGAATGCGGCCAGCTGGCTGCTGGCGCCGTACTTGGTGGGGGCGTGGGTCAACTCGAGGTTGTGGACCTGGCGACACCCGCAGGCGGATGAAGTGTGTGATGGCGTCTACCTCGGGCGGATTCCTGGGTGTGGTGCGCAGTTCGCTGCGGTAGTCGATTTGTGCGCGGAGCTACCGTGTCATGTTCAGGACAGCGCTCCTACACAGGTCGCGTCCGCCGTTGGCTACGCATGTTTTCCTACCCTGGACCTGATCGCCCCGGAAAGCCCATTGCTGCACCAGGCCGCCATCGCCATCGAACGCCTGCGCTCCCAAGGCCCGGTGCTGGTCTGTTGCGCCCTGGGCTATTCGCGCAGTGCCAGCGCCGTGGCCGCCTGGCTGGTGCTCACGGGCCGCTGCACTGATGCTCGCCAAGCCGAGGCGCTGATCCGCAAGGCCCGCCCCGGCGTGGTCCTGCACAGCGCACACCGCCAGGCCTTGCAACAGCTAGGGACACAACCATGACGCTGTACGTAGTGGCCAGCCTGCTGGGCCGTGGCAAACAACTGGAACGCCTGTCGGACGGCCTCACCCTGCTGGCCCTGGCCTACGGCCTGGCGCCCTTGCTGGGTGCACAGTTGCAACCACTGGCCAGCCTGCTGTGCATTGCGCTGCTGGTACTAGGCGTGCTGCACAAGTACTGGGCCATTCGCGTGGCCCTGGATGCCGAACTGTTCGCCCGCCTCGCCGCCAGCCGCGACCTGGCGGCGGACACCCAGGCCCTGGACCACGCCCTGGTCGAGCTGAAGCTCAAACCGCAGACCACCGATTCCCGCGCCTGGCCTGCACGCAGCCAGGCCGCGCTGGCCCTGTTACGCCGCCAGGCAGTGTGCCTGGGCCTGCAGCTGTCGCTGGCCTTGGCTACCCTGCTGACACTGCCTTTGAAGGGATGACTACCGATCCATGCTCGCCGACCTGACCGCCTACCTCATCACGTCCGCCGCCCGCCTGATCACCGGCGCCCGCGCCCTGTGGCTGGGCTGCACGCCGCTGCCGGTGCAACGCCTGTATTTCGCCAACCACAGCAGCCATGGCGACTTCGTACTGCTGTGGGCCTCGCTGCCGCAACCGCTGCGCAAGCGTACCCGTCCGGTAGCCGGCGCCGACTACTGGGCCAAGCCGGGCATTCGCGACTTTCTCATCCGCAAGGTCTTCAATGGTGTGCTGATCAACCGGCAACACAGCGCCGGCCAGGGCAGCCCGTTGCAGCCGATCCTCGAAGCCGTGGCCCAGGGCGACTCGCTGATCTTCTTCCCGGAGGGCACTCGCAATCTCGGCGACGAGCCGCTGATGCCGTTCAGGAGCGGGCTGTACCACCTGGCAGCAGCCAACCCCGAAGTCGAACTGGTGCCGGTATGGATCGCCAACCTCAACCGGGTGATGCCCAAGGGTCGCGCCCTGCCGTTGCCGTTGTTGTGCACATTGAGCTTTGGCGAGCCGCTGCACCTGCAGGCGGATGAAAGCAAGCAAGCCTTTCTCGAGCGGGCCAGCCAGGCCCTGCTGAACCTGGCCCCCAAGGATGCCTGAGATGGACGACAACACCCTTTCCCTGTTCGCCGGCATCGGCGCCCTGCTGCTGCTCGCCAGCGTGATCGGCCGCCTGCTCAAATGGCGCGCCGGCCCGGCACCGCACGCGGTGATCGACAACCTCAACGCCCGCATCAACGCCTGGTGGGTGATGGTACTGGTGATCGGCATCGCCTTCCTGTTCGGCAAGTACGGCGTGATCGTGCTGTTCTACGGCGTATCGTTCTATGCCTTGCGCGAGTTCATGACGCTCACCCCGACCCGGCGCAGCGACTACCCGGCACTGGTGGCGGCGTTCTACGTGGCGCTGCCGGTGCAGTACGTGCTGATCGCCATGGACTGGTACGGGTTGTTCAGCATCTTCATCCCGGTGTACCTGTTCCTGTTGCTGCCGATCCTGGCCAGCTTCGGCGGCGACACCACGCGCTTTCTCGAGCGCGCCTCGAAGGTGCAGTGGGGGCTGATGATCGCGGTGTACTGCGTGTCGTCGGTACCGGCATTGATGACCCTGGACATCCCGGGTTACGAGGGCCGCAACCTGCTGCTGATTGCCTGGCTGATCCTGGTGGTGCAGATCAGCGACGTGCTGCAGTACGTGTGCGGCAAGCTGTTCGGCAAGCACAAGGTAGCGCCCAACCTGTCGCCATCCAAGACCGTCGAAGGCCTGGCCGGCGGCGTGGCACTGGCCACCCTGATCGGCGCCCTGCTGTGCTGGATCACCCCCTTCACCTTCTGGCAGGCCGCACTCATGGCGCTGGCGGTGAACGCCATGGGCTTCTTCGGCGGGCTGGTGATGTCGGCGATCAAGCGCGACCGTGGGGTGAAGGACTGGGGGCACATGATCGAAGGCCACGGCGGCATGCTCGACCGCATGGATTCGGTGTGCTTTGCCGCGCCGGTGTTCTTCCACTTTGTGCGGTATTGGTGGGCGTAGCGAAAGTGAGCCTACCGATCAGTGCGAAAGGGCCAACTCTCGCAGTGCAGCCGACGCCAGAAAACCGGAGCGGGACGCATAGCGATGATCACGCTTCACTTTTTCGTCGATTCGTTGAAGCAGGTTTTCCGGCAGCGTTGCATTGAAGCGAACCGCCTTGCCCAGGTACGGGGTGACATCAAAATCCACAACAGCCCAGACCCCACCTTCATAGTCAGGGTTCGCCACATGGACATCGACTTCCTGTGCCTGCGGCAACGCCTCGTTATCTGCGACCAACCCTTCAAAATGCAGTGCCAGCGCTTCCTGAACATTCTCCAGTGCTTTTGCAACAGTGGCACCGGCGCTGAAGCAACCGGGCACATCGGGTACGGTCACGCCGTAGTCCGAGTCGGCGTCTTTGTGCAATACGACCGGGAATTTCATTGACTACCTCCGTTGATGCTCGTGCTGGCAGTGCCGTTGGCTTGAATCAAGCCAGCCTGCTTCAAGATGCTGCGTACTGTGCCCTTGGGGAGCTCACTCTTGGGATGAGGAACCGTGACTCGCCCCCTTTTTTTCGGGTGCCTGAACTGGTGATGACTACCTTTCACATCAACCTGGTACCAGCCGTCGGCTTCAATAAGCTGGATAACTTCACGACTGCGCATTCATTCTTCCTCGGCAGTCGATGTGTATCATACACACCGAATTGACCAGAACAAAGCGCACTACACACTATGCACACGCGTCGCGACTAGCGGACAGATTGGATGGCAAAGTAAGAACATGCCTTCTGACACGTAGGAAATCAGCAAGTACCATCGGGTACCAATACCCCCCTAGGGTATTGGTGCCGTTGG
This sequence comes from Pseudomonas sp. UBA6753, assembly GCF_002453565.1. Taxonomy (NCBI): domain Bacteria; kingdom Pseudomonadati; phylum Pseudomonadota; class Gammaproteobacteria; order Pseudomonadales; family Pseudomonadaceae; genus Pseudomonas; species Pseudomonas sp. UBA6753. The sequence continues at coordinate 453,436 of NZ_DKHD01000032.1, forward strand.
TCTGCTACTTGAGGTACGACCGCAGCAACGTCGCCACCTTGTCCGCCTCCTCCTGCCGCTCCTCGGCACTCAGCCCGTCCGCCACCAGGTGTTCGCGGATATGCCCTTCCATCACTTCGGCCATCAGCCCGTTCACCGCACCGCGCACGGCGGCGATCTGCTGTAGTATCGCCAGGCAGTCCTTGTCCTGCTCCAGCGCTGTCTCCAGGGCGGCGGCCTGGCCTTTGATCTTGCGCACCCGGGTCAGCAGCTGCTTCTTGCTCTTCAGGGTATGTGCCATTGGGTTTCACACCATGCTAGGTATACTGGGGTATAGTATATTTCTCGACGTTCCGGGAGCATGATAAACCATGGCGACACAAACCTCAGACCGCTGGCAGCACAGCCACCAGTTCCATACCAGCAACCTGGGCGCCGAGCGCAAGACGCGCCTGGCCGTGTGGCTGACCGCGGTGATGATGGTGGCGGAAATTACCGGGGGCTGGTTCTTCAATTCCATGGCGTTGCTGGCCGACGGCTGGCACATGAGCTCCCACGCCCTGGCCCTGGGCCTGTCGCTGCTGGCCTATGCCGCCGCGCGGCGTTATGCCGGCGACCGGCGCTTTGCCTTCGGCACCTGGAAGATCGAGATTCTCGGTGGCTACTCCAGCGCCCTGCTGCTGCTGGGCGTGGCCGGGCTGATGGCATTCCAGTCGGTGGAGCGCCTGCTGGCACCGGGAGCGATCCTCTATGACGAGGCGATCTTCATCGCCGTCGTGGGCCTGGCCGTCAACCTGATCTGCGCCTGGCTGCTGCGTGACGACCATCACCATCACGATCATCACCACCATGGCCACGACCATCACCATGACCATGGCCACCATCACCACGACCTGAACCTGCGCTCGGCCTACCTGCATGTAATGGCCGACGCCGCGACTTCGGTGCTGGCTATCGTCGCCCTGCTGGCCGGCAAGTACTGGGGCGCCGGCTGGCTCGACCCGGTCATGGGCCTGGTCGGTGCGCTGCTGGTGGCGCTGTGGGCCCGCGGGCTGCTGCGCGATACCGGGCGAGTGCTGCTGGATGCGGAGATGGACGCGCCGGTAGTGGAAGAAATCCGCGCGGTGGTCGCGCAGCTGCCGGTGCCGGCCAGTATCACCGACCTGCACGTGTGGCGCGTGGGCAAGGACCAGTACGCCTGCATTCTCGGTCTGGCCGCCCGGGCCGAACTCAGCGCCGACAGCGTGCGCCAGGCCTTGGGCGTACACGAGGAACTGGCGCACATCACCGTCGAGGTCAACCGCCTGGCATAGCGCGACCAGACAGCTGGACGTCGAGCCCAGGCAACTGCGGCTCGGCCGATGGCCCTATGGTGACGAGTCATTCAGTCAGTCACCAGGAGTTGTGCCATGTCCGATTTCATCACCGTCCTGCGCGAAACCTGCCCGACGCCGGTCGTGGACGCCACCAAGTGGAAGCGCATCGGCGGCGATCCGCACACCGTCAACCTCAACGCCTATCTGTCGGCCGACGGCAGCAAGATCATGGGCACCTGGATCTGCACCCCGGGCAAGTTCGAGGTCAACTACGAGAAGTGGGAGTTCTGCCACTTCCTCGATGGCTACTGCATCATCACCCCGGAAGGCGAAGAGCCGAAGCACCTGAAAGCGGGTGATGTGTTCGTGATCGAACCGGGGATGAAAGGCACCTGGGAAGTGGTCGAGACCGTGCGCAAGTACTTTGTCTTCGCTTGATTCATAAGCGGACTTTGCCTGGTCATGTGGGATGCACAATAAATCCCACATGACGCCGCTCAGGTTCAAGCATGATAACCAATGAGTCCGCGAGACGAATAAAATATCCTGCCGCAAGTACAAATAGTAGCCTTTGGCACATCTCCCCTCGACTACGAGCGGTCACTCTTCAAAGGTTTTACACCCTTCTGAGAAAGACAAACGACTCTGTAATTTACTTTGTCTCGTGAGGTACGACTTTCGATAGACCTCAGGAACTTTTCCGGGTCTGCCATATTCAGTTCTCTCAAGGTAGCGGTATCCAAATCCCACCACTCGCTGTCCATGAGCCTGGCAATGATGTCTTCAGCATGTCGATACTTGATGACTTTGGCCGGATTCCCACCGACGATCGCATACGGCGGCACATCACGCGACACCAAAGCCTTGGTCGCGATGATGGCTCCGGTCCCGACCTTCACGCCTGCAAGGACAGTGGCTCCGGCGCCAATCCATACGTCGTGGCCTATCTGGGCAAGCGCTTCATCAGCTCGGTACTCCAGATTTCCTCCATCTTCATACTGAAATGGATGGGTACTTACCCAGGAGGATGGGTGTGAGTGTTTCTCTTGACCAATGACACAATCGGAGCCAATGGAGCAGAATCGACCTATGGAAGATACAAATGAAAGATGGGTACCACTTCTAATATAGGTGTAAGCACCAATTCCGACTTGGGAAGACCGGATTTTTATATGGCCGAGCTGAACATATTCCTCTAGATCAGCACTGGCATATTTACTGAATGTTGATGGCCCGGCAGCAATCTTACCCCCATGAGACCTGACTAGTCGTTTGTAACGAGCGGCTTTGATTGACTCTATTATTTTGAACATGAAGATGGCTCGGGCTTCGCTATCTGGAAACTATAGCAAATTGACATCTTGGGTTGAAGATGCTTGTTGCCTGCGCAAATGTAAGTAAATCCATCACAACACGCGGAATAAATCTGGCCGCCCGGCGGCAAAAAAAAATCGCGGATCAGACGCCCTTCCCTCTGGTGCGCAGTTACAGAGGGAAGGCCGCCTGGCCCGCGATGAAGTCCTCGCTCGTCAATCTTTCTTGCGGTAACCCTCGACGATCGCCGAGAAGTCCTTGCCACCCTCGCCGCGCAGGCTCATGGCCTGGTACAGCTGCTGGGCCACGGCCCCCAGGATCACCGGTTGATGCGCCTGGCGTGCAGCCTCGGTGGCCAGCCCCAGGTCCTTGAGCATCAGCTCGGCGCCAAAGCCACCGGTATAGCCACGCGATGCCGGCGCGGTTTCGATGATGCCCGGCCACGGGTTGTAGGTGTCCGAGCTCCAGCAACGCCCGGTCGAACTGTTGATGATGCCGGCCAGCACCTTGGTGTCGATGCCCAGCGCATTGCCCAGAGCCATGGCCTCGGACACGCCGATCATCGAGATGCCCAGCAGCAGGTTGTTGCAGATCTTGGCGATCTGCCCTGTGCCCACTTCACCGCAGTGCACGATGTTGCGGCCCATCTGCTCCAGTACCGGCTTGAGGGTGGCGAACAGCTCGGTGCTGGCACCGACCATGAAGGTCAGGGTGCCTGCCGCCGCGCCGCCGGTACCACCGGACACCGGCGCATCGCCCATGTCCACGCCCTTGGCCGCTGCGGCCTTGGACACATCACGCGCAGTCTGTGGGTCGATGGTGCTGCAATCCACGGTCGGCGTGCCGGGGCGAATGCCGGCCAGCACGCCATCTTCATTCAGGTACACGCTGCGCACATGGGTAGCAGCCGGCAGCATGGTGATCACCAGCTCGCTGTTGGCCGCCGCGTCCTTGGGCGAGGGGCTGATCTGCCCGCCCAGTTCTGCCAGCTCGGCCAGCACGGCCTTGTTCAGATCGAACAGGTTCAGTTGGTGCCCGGCCTTGATCAGGTTGCGGGCCATGGGTGCGCCCATGTTGCCGAGCCCGATGAATGCGATACGCATGACTCTCTCCTTAGCGCAGGCTGATGGTGGTGTTCACACCGTCGTTGACGCTGTCATCATCGAACCAGCGGGCGGTGACGGTCTTGGTCTGAGTGTAGAACTGCACCACTTGCTTGCCGTACGGGCCGAGGTCGCCGAGCTTGGAGCCACGCGAGCCGGTGAAGCTGAAGAACGGTACCGGGACCGGGATCGGGATGTTGATGCCGACCTGGCCGATGTCGATTTCGCTCTGGAACTTGCGCGCTGCCGCGCCGCTCTGGGTGAACAGGCCGGTGCCGTTGCCGAACGGGTTGGCGTTGACCAGGGCGATGGCCTCGTCGAGGGTATCGACTTCCAGGGTCACCAGCACGGGGCCGAAGATTTCCTGGGTGTACACCTGCATGTCGGTCTTCACGCCCGAGAACAGGGTCGGGCCGATGAAGTTGCCTTGCTCGTAACCCGGCACCGTGACGTCACGGCCGTCGAGTTCCAGCTTGGCGCCTTCCTTGATGCCGCTTTCGATCAGGCCCAGCACACGCTCCTTGGCGCGCTTGGAAACCACCGGGCCCACATCGGTGCCTGGCTCGCAACCGGCATTTACCTTGAGCTTGCTGGCCGCGTCCTTGATATCCGGCAGCCATTCGCGGGCCTTGCCCACCAACACCGCCACCGAGGTGGCCATGCAGCGCTGGCCTGCTGCACCAAAGGCGGCACCGACCAGGGCGTTGACGGTTTGCGTGCGGTTGGCATCGGGCAGCACCACCGCGTGGTTCTTGGCGCCCATCATCGACTGCACGCGCTTGCCGTGCTGGCTGCCCAGGTTGTACACGTGGGTGCCCACTTCGGTGGAGCCGACGAAGGAAATCGCCTTGATGTCCTGGTGGGTGCAAATGGCATCCACCACTTGCTTGCCGCCATGCACCACGTTGAGCACGCCAGCCGGTATGCCGGCTTCCAGCGCCAGTTCGACCAGCAGCATGGTCGACAGCGGGTCTTGCTCGGACGGCTTGAGCACGAAGGTGTTGCCGCAGACGATGGCCATCGGGAACATCCACAGCGGGATCATCGCCGGGAAGTTGAACGGGGTGATGCCGGCGCACACGCCGATCGGCTGGCGCAGGGTATAGGTATCGACGCCGCCGGCAACGTTCTCGGCGAATTCGCCCATCTGCAGGGTGCCGATGGAGGCGGCGTGCTCGACCACTTCCAGGCCGCGGAAGATATCACCTTCGGCGTCGGCCAGGGTCTTGCCCTGCTCGGCACTGAGGACTTGGGCGATGCGTTTGGTGTTTTCGCGGATCAGCGCCTGCAGCTTGAGCATGATGCGCATGCGCGCACCGATCGGCGTGTTACGCCAGGTCTGGAAGGCACGTTGGGCAGCGGCCACGGCCGCGTCGACTTCTTCGACGGTGGCGAACGGTACGCGCGCCAGTACCTCTTGGGTGGCCGGGTTGACGATGTCGCGCCATTCGGTGGTCGTGGACTCGACCCATTGGCCGTCGATCAGCAGCTTGACCTGCTCGATTTTGGTCTGGTTAGGGGATTGCGGTGCGTTCATCTGCGTTCTCCTTGGAATTATTGTCGGGACGAGATCGCCAGCGCCGTGCAAACGCGAGGTGGCGTCCTGAGGCTTGTTTCGAGTATAGATGTGCAAACATCCAACAAGAACGCACAAAAAAACCGGATCATCATGCAAAAAGACCTCACATCCCTGAGCGCGCTCAACTGGGACGACCTGAAGTTCTTCCTGGAAGTGGCGCGTACGCGCAAGGCCAGCAGCGCCGCCAAACGCCTGAGCGTGGACTACACCACTGTGTCGCGGCGCATCAGCTCGCTGGAGGGGGCGCTGGGCACCTTGCTGTTCGAGAAATCCCGAACCAACGGCTTTGTCCTCACCGCCGAGGGCCAGCGCCTGCTGGGCTATGCCGAGTCGATCGAGAGCACGCTGCACATGGCCTGCGAGCAGGTGTCCGGGTCGGGTGTGGCGTTGTCGGGGCATGTGCGCATGGGCTGCACCGAAGGCTTCGGCAGCTTCTTCGTCACCCCGCAGCTAAGCCACTTCGTCGATGCCTACCCGGCGATTTCGGTGGATATCCTGCCGCTGCCGCACTTCATCAGCCTGTCCAAGCGCGAGGCAGACATCGTCATCGCCCTGGAGCGGCCGGAGCATGGGCCTTATGTGTGCTGCAAGCTGTGCGACTACCGCTTGCGGCTGTACGCGACCCAGGGCTACCTGGACAGCCATGCACCGATCAACCAGATCGCGGACCTGGCCAGGCACCCGTTCATCAGCTACGTGGACGACCTGGCGTTCAGTTCGGAGCTGCTGTACCTGGCCAACCTGATCCCCAGCGCCAGCGCGCATTTGCGCAGTACCAGCGTGATTGCGCAGTACACGGCTGCGTTACAGGGGCGTGGGCTGGCGATCTTGCCGTGCTTCCTGGCGGCGCAGGACCCGCGGCTGGTGACGGTGTTGCCGGAGGAGATCGAGGTGACACGGCAGTTCTGGATGTATTGCCGGGAGGATTTGAGGAAGTTGAAGCGGATAACCCTGCTGTGGGATTACATCCGAGGGGTGACGGAGGCGAATGCGCCGCTGTTGATGGGGGAGACCCGGGAGATGCGGTTTGCTCAGGAATGAGGGGCTGCTGCGTAGCCCATCGCCGGCAAGCCAGCTCCCACAAGGTCTGCGCTGGATTCAAGGCATGCGCAGGACCTGTAGGAGCGGGCGTGCCCGCGAACACCGGCGCAGCCGGTGCCAGACACCGCGTTGCCTGCTTCGCGGGCTTGCCCGCTCCCACAGGCACTGTGCTGGATTCAAGACAGGTGCTGTAACTGTGGTAGCCGGCTTGCCAGCGATCACCGGCACAGCCGG